>JBARCY010000485.1:0-12673 GCA_049794595.1 Candidatus Acidiferrum sp. | reverse complement strand
CGTCGTCGGCGTCGATACGGTTTGGGCGAAAGCTGGGTATCCTCCGAGTGTAGTGTTAGACACAGGTATTAGTGACAACAGGGCCGTCCCCGTTGCTGTCGGAGCCACCGAATTATTCGGCAGTGTGTTGAATATCTGGTTTGTTCCAATGAACTGGCCCGTCGCAGTGGTGCCGGGACAATCGCCAAAAGTAGGAGTCGTGGCCGGGGCGCTTCCGTCATTTGCACGTATGAAAGACGTGCCTGCCGCGGGACACAGATCCGAGAAGTTTCCGTTTCGTTCATCTGACGAAGGAACGTTTTGGTCTATCGCGGATGGCTCTTTCTCGCGGCGCCATTCCTGAGACCAGAAGAAGAATGTCTTTTTCTTGTCAGAATTGTAGTGGTTCGGAATGTAAACGGGGCCGCCGACTGTATAACCGAAATCATGCTTCTTATACGGAGGATTGGGATCGCCGGGAATATTTCCAGACGACCATGGCCTGGCGTTGAAGAAATCATTGCGCAGGTATTCGAACGCGCTCCCATGGAACGAGCTGCCACCAGACTTCGTCTCCACTTCGACCGTACCAGATCCGTTGCGACCGTATTGGGCGCCATAGTTTGAAGTCAGAACTTTAAACTCGGCGATGGCTTCGACGTTCGGATAAACGTTCAGCGTCGAGTTACTGCCGTTGTCCATGTTGTCGCCGCCGTCGAGCTCCCAGTTGTTGTACTCCGTTCTCCCTCCGTTCATGCTGTACGCCACGTTGCCGTACACACCAACTTTGCCTTCGTCCGACCCAGTCTGGTTCACGACTCCAGGCGCCAGATTGACAAGCTGCGTGAAGTTGCGACCGTTGAGTTCCAATTTCTCAACCTGCGAGCCAGTGATCGTTGCACCGAGGGCCGAGGATTGCGTGTCAACCTGTGCAACACTCTCTCCCGTCACGACGACTTCTTGCGTGATCGAGCCGACCGTCAGTTGGACGTCCACGCGGATTTTCGCCGCGACATCCAGCACAACCCTTTGCGCTGTGAATTTCTGAAATCCTTTTGCCGTCACCAGAATGTTGTACGATCCGCCCGGCAATCCGGCCACCACGTAGGCGCCGTCGCCGTTCGTCGTCGTCGTGTGCGTGGCGCTGCCCGTCGTGCTGGCAATTACCACTTGTGCCCCGGCCACCGCCGCGCCGGACGTATCCGTCACTGTGCCGCTGATGTAGCCCGTGTCCTGGGCCTTGGCGACGTACGCGGTGCACAAAATCGCGATGATCGCGCAAACCAGCAGCCGCGCAGCCCTGGGCAGATTTTTTAGAATGCAGGCAGGATCTAAACTATGAGTGTGTCCCTTCACTTTGCTACCTCCCGAAAATATTTGAAATGGATTACCAGCCTGATGTGGGCACAATTACGCCTGCTACCGCGGGCACCCCTGGTATCTGCCGCACGCAGAAGGCTACTCATTGGAGACAGCCCCCACCACTCGACGATCAGAAACGCACCAATGTCACTTATTAAATCGGATTAATAAAGCATCCACGCGCTCGTGTCAAGTTGAAAATCGGAGCTTGACTCCTTTTATGCCTGGGCGGCTGGCGGCGCTTTCTGCCCCACCACTTCCTTCGCCGCCGCTTGAATTCCTCCCGGCTCTGCCGGACACTACCGAACGATGGCTTCTCGCTTCCGCAGCGCTCTCAGGCATTCTCTCTCGATCGGTCTAATTGGCGCTTTCTCCATCGGGATGGCGATTCCTCCTGCCGCTCTCTCTGCTCTTCCGACATCTCGGCAAACCGCTTCCTCCGCCACACCGCGCGTCGCCGACATAGATCCCCGTACTTCCTTCGCACAGGGCCAAGCCGCCCTGCAATCCGGCGATCTGGCCACCGCCGAAGCCGCCTTCCGCCGAGTGCTCTCCGTCGATCCGCAGTCCGGCGCCGCATATGCCAATCTCGGCGTCATCGCCATGCGCCGCAAAGAGTGGGATCACGCCCTCACGTTCCTTCAAAAAGCCGAAAAGCTCGAACCCAAAATGTCTGGCATCCGCCTCAACATCGGTCTCGTCAATTACCGCCGCGGCGATTACGCCGCCGCCGTCGCGCCCTTTGCCTCGGTCGTCCGCGATCAGCCCGACTCCCAGCAACCTCGATACCTGCTAGGCCTGTGCCAAGTCTTCACCGAACACTACGCCGATGCCGTCTCCACTCTTGAGCCGCTTTGGCCACAAATGTCGGATGAGGTTACCTATCTCTACGTCCTCGACATCGCTGCTCACAGCTCCGGCAAAAGCGATCTCGACGAAAAAGCTCTCAACCGTCTCGTCGAAATCGGCGGCCAGACTCCCGAGTTCCATCTCATTCTCGGCAAAGCTTATCTCAATCGCGAAGAGCCAGACAAAGCCATCGCCGAGCTGGAACTCGCCGCCGCCGGCAATTCCACTTTGCCCTTCGTGCATTTTAGTCTTGGAGTTGCTTACATGAAGAAGCAAGACACCGATCGTGCCGAAGCTGAATTTCGCAAAGACATCGCCATCGAGCCCGATCTCCCCGACAACTACGAGCAACTCGGCTTGCTCGATCTTCAATCACAGAAAGACGACGAAGCCGAACACTCTTTCCGCGAAGCTCTCCACTACAATCCCCGCATGCCGGTCTCTCTGCTCGAGATGGGCCGCCTCTATCAGCGCCAAGGAAAAAATCGCGAAGCGCTCACGTTTCTGAACTCGGCGGAAAAACTGGCCCCCGATAACCAGAATATTCACTACGTGCGCGGCCAAGTCCTTCTTCGCCTGGGCCGCCGCGAAGAAGCACAATCCGAGCTCGCAACATCACAAAAACTCGTCAACGCCAGTCTAAACAAACAACGCCAAAAGTTCGGCGACACCCCCGTCCCAAATCCCGAACTCAGAGAGCCGCCGCAACCCTAATCTGTGACAGCGGCTTTGTAGGGGCGGGCTTACCCCGCCGGCAGTGGGCGCCCCAGCAAAAGCCGCTCGCGCGTTCTTCCCTGCCCTAAATGTTCGGCGCCTGCCATAGCCCCAATCCTTGCTCAATCGCTTGCGCAACTGCCAGGACATACTGTTCTTGATACGGCCCGCCAATCACTTGGACTCCAATCGGCAATCCCTCGCTCGATACACCCATCGGCACGGCAACTCCTGTGAATCCCGCCAAATTCAGCCACTGCGAATACCGCATCGTCTCCCGGTAATTTTCCTTCTCGCCGCTCCGCCAATTCCCTTCTCCATGCCGGAACGCGGGTCCAACCGAAACTGGCGACAAAAGAATCGTCACATCATCCATCTGCCGCAAAATCTCCGCGCGCACGTTGTCGCGCTCCCCACACGCCTTCAGGAAACCGTCGTACGTCAACGTCGTCTCCGCGGTCGCAAGGCCAACGTACTCGCGCAGCATCGGGCTCATCAATTCTTCCTGCCCAGCCGCGCCCTTCTTTATAAGGTCCGCGATCACCGGCCCAAAAAAATACCACCACAGTTCCAGCGCCCGATCCAGTCCGCACAATCGCTTCGTCTCCACAGCAAATCCTTGCTCTTGAAGCAACCTCCCTGCGTGCTCCGCCGCCGCTGTCGCTTCGGGTGCCGCTTTGCCCAGCGCCTCGCTCTCCAATATCCCAATGTGGAATTTGCGAACAATATTTACGTGCATGTAGCGCAAGGGAACGGGAGCGGAAAGCGCGTCTCCGGGGTCCGGTCCGGCCATCACGCTGAACAGCGTCACCAAGTCCGCCACCGTCCGCGCCATCGGCCCAACCACGCCAATCCATCCAAACGCCCCTCCACCTCCCGGGAAGTGCCCAGTCGCAGGAATCCGCCCCGGCGTAGGCTTCAATCCGCAAATCCCGCAAAAATGCGCCGGCACGCGAATCGAGCCGCCTCCATCGCTCCCCACTCCGCCGACCGAGCATCCCGATGCGATCGCCGCCGCCTCCCCGCCGCTCGACCCGCCGCTCGACCGTTTCAAATTCCACGGATTGCTCGTCTTCCCGCTCAACAAATTATCTGTCTCATACGCCATCAAATATTCCGGCGTGTTCGTATTTCCCAAAAGAATCGCCCCAGCCGCCCGTAGCCGTGCCACCAGCGGCGCATCGACAGCCGCCACATAATCCTTCCGCATCAGCGATCCCGCCGCCGCGGGCCACCCCGCCACATCAATACAGCTCTTGATTGTCAGCGGCACGCCGTGCAGCGGCCCCACCGGTTCCCCGCGCATCACTGCTGCTTCCGCCGCACGCGCTTGACGTCGAGCGCCCTCGGAATCGAGGTGCACAAACGCGTTCAATTTTGGCTGCAGGGTCGCAATTCGCTCGAGGTGAGCCTCGATAACCTCGACCGGCGAAAATTTTTTGCCGCGAATTCCCCCCGCAATCTCGCCGATGGTCCCAAAAAATATTTCGGTCATAGTCAGGCTTTCGAGAGTATGTGGCCGTCTTGACGTGGTCAAGCGGGGCCGGAGGGTCGACCGTCGACGTGGCACGCGCCCTTACCGGGCACGGATTTTCTTCCAAAAGGGAACATCAAACCGCCAAAGTGCCCCAATTTGAACAGACGTGACCCGAAGTGTCTCCTACCCTTGTTCCATCGGGATTTCAGACTGGACTCTCTTGGGCAAACTCAGCGACTCTCGAGTCCAAAATGAGAATTCTGGCGAATAACTTCGAATCGATGGAGATAAATATGAAAATCAAATTCACCACGGGTCTTCTGGTGCTGGCGTTTGCACTCGGCTCCACTGCTCTGGCTGCGAAAGCAACTTCTCACCAGGAAAAGGAAAGGTCGAGCGCCACGGTCACGGTTGCTGGTTGCCTTCACAATGGCGCGACCACGGACGTGTTCCTTCTCACTGCAAAAGACGGTAAGGACTGGAATGTGAGCAGTAAGACTGTGGACTTCGCAAAGCATGTGGGCCACACGGTATCCCTGACCGGTACTCCTGTCACCACACAATCCACAGACGGTTCTGCGGCGTCGGCGACAACTCGGCTGGACGTTTCGGATCTGAAAATGGTGAGCGAGAGCTGCACGCAGTAGATAAAACTCCGTAGAGTGGACGCCCGAATCAGCGTCCACTTTCACCTTCTGAGCGCTCGCCAGGTGAGGATGCCCCATGCGCCGGTTTGCGAGTAGGGGCTTTCCGAAGAAGGAAGTTTCGAAGAGCAGAATCAGGTACCAACCTTCTTTCTCTTAGACCGCCAAATTCCGCTTCGTCGGCACCGTCGCCACTCAAAACCGGACCTCGGACAATTCGCCAATTTTCGCGCCGAATTTCCGTGCAACCTCATTGCTCTTAGCAACTTACGCCCCATACGCATGCCATTCGAATCATTACTACATAAGAAATAACTTGACAGGTTATCCGCAATTGCGGTAACATACAACGTGAGCTTTGGTCCCCAGCCCGCTTTCTCTCCCCACTTTGCAACCTGCTCTCTCGCCGCCTTCCCCGGTTACCTTTTCATAATTTCAGCCGTTCAGCAAGCCGTTCAGAATCAATACTTACAAAACTATATCAAAACAAAGCCTTTCATCTACCTTGGAATGAACGCTTACAAGAAACCCAGGGGGAGGGCCCCATTATGGTTAACCAAAATTCGCCCCATGTTGCCATTCGAGTTACCCAAGCGGCTGCTGGCATGCCTTGGTTCGCCCCTGTATACTTCCTCTGCTCCACTAACCAAATAGGTGAATGATCCATGACGCTTTCGCTTCATCATGCACGAAAGACTTCCTGCCTCGCCGCGCTTTTTGCCTTTTCTTTCTCTCCCTTCGCGTTCGCGCAATCCACCGCTACGCTCCCCAGCGAAACCCCCGCGCAACTGAAGCCCGTCACCGACACGTTCAACTACACGCGCCGCGACGTCATGATCCCCATGCGCGACGGCGTGAAACTCCACACCGTCATCCTGATTCCCAAGGGCGCTCATAACGCCCCAATCCTCCTTACCCGCACGCCCTACGACGCCACCGCTATGACTTCTCACGCACCCAGCGCGCATCTCGACCCCATCCTCGAAGGCTACGACAACGCCACCGACGTCATCGTCGAAGACGGCTACATCCGCGTCGTCCAGGACGTGCGCGGCAAGTACGGTTCCGAAGGCGACTACGTGATGAATCGCCCGCTCCACGGCCCGCTCAATCCCACGAATGTCGACCACGCGACCGACACCTACGACACCATCGACTGGCTCGTCAAAAACATCGCCGAGACTAACGGCAAAGTCGGCATTCTTGGGATTTCCTACGACGGCTTCCTCCCGCTCATGGCTCTCGTCAATCCGCATCCCGCGCTCAAAGTCTCCGTCCCCATGAATCCCATGGTCGATGGCTGGATGGGCGACGACTGGTTCCACAACGGCGCCTTCCGCGAACAAAACATGCCCTACATCTACGAGCAGGAAGGCACGCGCGACAATTCCATCAAATGGTGGACCGATCATTTCGACGATTACGACGTCTATATGGACGCCGTCTCTGCCGGCGAACTCGGCCGGCGTCACGGCCTGGAGCAGATGGGCTTCTGGCGCAAGGTTCTCGAGCATCCCAGCTACGATTCCTTCTGGCGCGAACAGGCTGTCGACAAAATCCTCGCCAAAGAACCCCTCAAGGTTCCCGTCATGCTCGTTCACAGCCTCTGGGATCAGGAAGACATGTACGGCGCGATGGCCGTCTACAAAGCCATCAAACCCAAAGACACTGACAACGACAAAGTCTTCCTCGTCATGGGCCCGTGGCATCACGGTCAGGAAATCGAAGACGCCAGCTCCCTCGGCGCTCTCAAATTCGGCAGCGACACCGGCCTCTACTTCCGCCAGCACATCCTTCGCCCCTTCCTCGCTCAATATTTGATTGACGGCGCTCCCAAAGCCGATATCGCTCCCGTCTCCGCCTACGAGACCGGCAAAAATGTCTGGCTTCGTCTACCCACCTGGCCCGCAGGCTGCTCAGCCGGCTGTCCTCCGAAACCCACGCCGCTCTATCTCAAAGCGGACTTGAAACTCAGCATGACGGCGCCGCAAGCCACCGATGCACCTTTCGACGAATACATCTCTGACCCCGCCAAGCCCGTTCCGTTTCGCGCGCGCCCCAGCCAGCCGATGGGCTACACCCCTGACCTCACCTGGTCCGAGTGGCTTGTCGATGATCAGCGCGAGCCTTCCGGCCGTCCCGACGTATTAGTCTTTACCTCCGACGTTCTCACGTCGCCTCTCAAAATCAGCGGCCAGCCCATCGCCAACCTCATCGCCTCGACCAGCGGCACCGACTCCGACTGGGTCGTCAAACTCATCGACGTCTATCCCGACGAAGTCGCCGCTCAGCCCAATCTCGGTGGATTTCAATTGATGATATCTGCCGACATTTTCCGCGGACGCTACCGCGAAAGTCTTGAAACCGCGAAGCCCATCGCCTCCAATGAGCCGCTGCTCTATCGTTTCAATCTCCCCAACGCCAACCACGTCTTTCTCCCCGGCCATCGCATCATGGTCCAAATCCAGTCCAGCTGGTTCCCGCTCTACGACCGCAACCCGCAAACTTTTGTGCCCAACATTTTCTGGGCCAAGCCCTCCGACTATCGCAAAGCCACCCAGCGCATTTATCACTCCGCCGCCGACTCCAGCTTCATCGAGCTGCCACTCGTCTCCACTCCCTAGACCGATGGCGATTGACGATGACTCCACGAACGCACAAAATCTCAAGTGGTCCGCTACGCGGCCACAAACATTGGCCGCACTTCGCGCGGACAGGACAAGTAGCCTGATGCAAGCTCCCCTTCGGCGTGTCGCGGTAGTCCTTGTTTGTTTGTCTTTCTTCGGTGTCGCAGCGATTTTTCTCCAATCGCACGCGGCACAATCGCCGCCGCCATCCACAGCCGGGCAAAAAGCCGTGCCGCATGTCGACCCCGCCGAAGCCTATCGCCTCAACACGCTGGGCGTCGCCTATATGAACCAACAGCGCCCTGCCGACGCCGAAAAGCTCTTCGAAAAATCGCTCGCCGCTGATCCGCAATTTGAAGTCGCGCGTCTCAATCTCGGCATTTCTCTTTTGGCGCAGCAAAAGCTCGAGCCCGCCCGCACCGCCCTCGCTGCCGCGGCCGAAAAACTCCCTCGAGATGCCTTCGCCTGGTACAACCTCGGCCTCGTCTACAAGGATCTCGGTGACGCGGAAAAAGGCGTCGACGCATTCACACACGTCACGCAACTTGTTAACGAAGCCGATCCGTGGTATTTCGTCGGCTATCTTGACTCTCAGCTTCAGCAATACGACGCGGCCATCGCCGCCTTCCAAAAAGCACTCGCGCTATTTCCCTATCACGCTTCCGCTGAATTCGGCCTCGCTCGCGCTTATCAGCGCAGCGGCAACGCCGCCGCCGCACGCGAGCATCTCGCCAAATTCCAAAAAATTACTTCTGAGCATCTCGGCTCGCCCTTCGGCGCAGCCTACGGCGATCAAGGACGACTTTCTCTCGCCGAACTTCCCCGCAGCTCGGCGCAAAACGCGCCGGCTGCGATTCCCGTTCGTTTCGTACCCCGCCCGATGTCCGAAATAGTTGAACAAGCAGCGGCCGCTTCCACACAAATCGGTCCGAGCACCGGCGCTTGTTTCTTCGATTACGACGGGGACGGCAAGCCCGATCTCTTCCTCGTCAGCGCGTCAACCGACGGGATGAGCCGCCTGCTTCACAATCTGGGCAACGGCAAATTCGCCGATGTCACCATGGAATCCGGCCTCGAACGCACCGGCAGCGGCTTCGGATGCGCCGCTGGCGATTTCGATAACGACGGCCACACCGATCTTGCCGTCTGCTTTACTGACGGCGTCCGTCTTTTTCACAACGATGGCGCGGGAAAATTCACTGACGTTACAGAAAAAGTCGGGATCCGCCGTGAACCTGGCTGTGCGGGTCTGACCTTCGTCGATTACGACCACGACGGCGATCTCGATCTCTACGTCACAATGCAACCCACTACAGCGACCACACCCCAATCCAAGATCCACAACTTTCTCTGGCGCAACAACGGCAACAGCACCTTCACCGACGTCTCGGAGGAAACCGCTCTCGGCTTCGACGCCACTGGAGCAGGCCTGGTCACGACCGATTTCAACAACGACCGAGCCATCGATTTCGTAATCGCCGGGGGCAGCAACGGCGCATCCATTCTTCTCAATCCACGCGAAGGGAAATTCACACCGTCCACTGCCATCGATTTTAGGAAAGAAAATCTCCCGCCCGCTGTGGGCGTCGTGGCTTTCGATTTCGATAAAGATGGCTGGATGGATCTTGCTTTCACTCACGCGGGCGCTCCTGGCATCAGCCTCTGGCGCAACGTTGACGGAAAGCATCTCGAACGTGTTCCTCTTCCCGATTTCGGCTGGCAACGAGGCTGGGGAATTTCCGCCATCGATTACGACAACGACGGCTGGGTCGATTTAGTCGCTGCAGGCGAATCCGACAAAGGCGGCGAACTCCGTCTCCTCCGCAATCTCGGCGCAAAAGGCTGGGCGGACGTCACCAAAGAAGTTCATCTCGACGCCGTCAAACTTTCGCAGCCTCGCGCCATCGCTGTCGCTGATTTTGCTGGCAACGGCGACGCCGACCTCGTCGTCACGCAACTCGGCGGTCCGCCGGTCATTCTGCGAAACGAAGGCGGCAATCAGCACAGTTGGATGAGCATCGACTTCAAGCCTCTCGCCGACAACAAATCCGCCATCGGCACCAAAGTGGAGCTCTACGCAGGCGCGCTCTATCAAAAGTGGGAAGTGCAGGGCGCGAGCGGCTATCTCGGACAAAACGCACCCTCGATTCTCGCTGGCCTCGAAAATGAAAAAAACGCTGAAGTCGTGCGGCTACTCTGGCCCACCGGCGTTCCGCAAGACGAAATCAATCTCGCCGCCGATAAAATGCAATCCATCGCGGAACTCGACCGCCGCGGAAGTTCCTGTCCCGTTTTATTTTCCTGGAACGGCAAGGAGTATGAATTTATCGCGGACATGATCGGCCCCGGCGTCGTCGGCCATTGGGTTGGCCCCGGCGAGCACGGCGTTGCCGAGCGTGACGTTCCCGATCCCGACGAATTTTTGAAAGTTGATGCCGCGAGCGTTCGTCCGCTCGACGGCATGTTGAGCTTCCGCTTCATGGAACCGATGGAAGAAACCGTTTATCTCGATCAGCTGCGCTTGCTTGCCATCGATCATCCTTCAACGTACGAAGTTTTCCCGAACGAGCGATTCGTTTCCAATCCGCCGTTCCCGGAGTTCAAGGTTATTGCGAGCCAGGACGCGCATCCGCCGCTCGGCGCGTGGGACGATCATGGCAACGACGTTCTCTCGCTGATTTCAAAGCGTGACAGAAAATACGTCACCGACTTCGAAAGCCTGCCATTTGCCGGGTTCGCGAAACTGCACTGGCTCGAACTCGATCTCGGCAAATGGGACGCCGCGAAACCGCTGCGGCTCATCATCGACGGCTATACCGACTATTTCATGGCCACGTCAATGTACGCGGCGGATCAAGCAGGAGTCAAAGTCATCGCGCCGTATGTCGAGGCGCTCGACGCGCAAAATAAATGGGTCCGCGTCGTCGATGACATGGGCTTCCCCGCGGGTCTCGAACGAACTATGGTTACGGACCTCACCGGCAAATTGCCGCCGGGCACGCGGCGCATTCGCATCGTCACCAATCTAAAAATTTATTGGGACGCGATTCGTATCGATCAGACTTCTGACGTGCGCGAAATTCATACGTCGGAGGTCCCGCTCGCCAAAGCTTCGCTTGCGTTTCTCGGCTATCCGCGCGAAATCCGGCTGACTCCGGCGAGCGATACCACTTATTCTTTTGCGAATCGCAGCATGACTGGACCGTACGCGCGGGCGGAAGGAAATTACACGCGCTACGGCGACGTGCTGGATTTGCTGACCTCCGTGGACGACCGCTTTGTGGTGTTTGGTTCGGGCGAGGGCGTCAAACTTGATTTCGATCCGCATCATTTGCCCGCGCTTCCCGGCGGATGGGTGCGCGATTATTTCTTCTACGCGAACGGGTTCGAAAAGGATCTCGATTTCTACGCCGCATATGCCTTCAGCGTCGAGCCGCTCCCGCGGCACGGCATGATTCCCTATCCGTATCCGCCGGGAAAAGAATATCCGGAGGATGCGCAACATCTCGGCTACGAACTCGAATACAATACGCGCGAGCGTTCCGATCGTTTGCCGCCGAGCCTGGTCTATCACTATCCGCCGCCGAAATAGTCGGCACCGCGCACAGGTGTTTTTGAACCGCCATGCAGCCCTGCGCAACGGAATCAGTTTTCTGCGGCGCGCGTCAATCCCACTCGACCGGCTCCCACGCTCTGGATTGCGAGCTCTTCAAGACGGCGTCGCAGAGGAGCATTTCATCGTGGCCGGTTTCAAAGGTCGGAAAAGTTCGAGGCGCGCTCCAATCTCCCTTTTCGATGTATTCGTAGAAATCGCGGAAGAGCTGCATGAAGGTGTCCGGATAGCCTTCCGTGTGGCCGCCAGGATAGACGGCGTAGGGGCGCGCTTCGGGCGACATCAGCGCTGGATCCTTTAGCAGCGAACCGTTCGCGGAATCGCGGCGGCCGATCCACATCACGTTGGGATCCTCCGCGTTCCACCATAGCGATCCCTCGGAGCCGTCGATCCCAAAGGACAGCCGCGCTTTGTGGCCGGCGCTGACTTGCGAAACGGTTACGACGCCGCGCAAGCTGTCCTGAAAATGCAGAAGGAGGGTGGCGTAGTCGTCGGTGGTCATGGGCATTTCGTCGAAGTCCGAGGCATCAGCTTTTTTGAACGTCTCGACACGGCCGCGCGGTTTGCGGCGCACGGAAATCACGGTGGCCAGGTCGGCGCAAACTTCGATGATTTTTTTCTGCGTCAGGAACATCAGCAGATCCATGGCGTGCGTGCCGATGTCCGAGACGGCGCGAAGCTCGCCGCCAAGTTTTTGTTCGAGGCGCCAGTTCCAGTCCGTCGGATGCAAGAGCCAATCCTGCAAGAAACTGCCGTGCGCCGTATGCGGCTGGCCGATCGCGCCCTTCTGAATCAGCGCGCGCGCTTCCTGGCAAAGCGGATAGTAGCGCAGATTGTAGGCCACGCCGCCGACGCGTTTCGATTCCTTCGCAATTTGGATGAGCATGGCGGATTCGCGCGAGTCCATGGCCAGCGGTTTTTCGCAGAGGACGTGTTTTCCGGCGCGGAGAAGTTTGCTGGACTGCTCAAAATGCACGTAGTTTGGCGTGCAGATGTGGACGGACGTTACGCTGGGATCTTCCGCCAGCTCGTCGAGCGAAGCGTAAGAGCGTTCGAGGCCGAGAGTTTTGCTGGATTCCGCGCCGCGTTCTTTCGAACTGCCAAGAATTCCGCGTATCGGAATTCCGAGACGCCGCAGAGCATCCACATGCGCCCGGCCGACAAATCCGACACCAATTACCGCTGCTATGTGCTTCATTGCTTCCGCTCCTGACATTGCGCCCCCGTTTGCGCGCCGTTCGGAATTTTTCGAACGGGCCACGGGAGGCAGTTTGCGTTCCTCGATGTGCAGGAGGCAAGGTACCAGTTTTCCGGCCAGGTAGAAATAGCTGTTGCGGCAGCGATCCGGGGCCGTGAATGGCGAAGCAGACCCGGGGAATCGAGCCGAGTCCAGCGCCAGAAAAAAGCC
>JBARCY010000484.1:0-19366 GCA_049794595.1 Candidatus Acidiferrum sp. | reverse complement strand
GCGCGATTCCACTCGTACCAAATCCGCCCTAACCGAACTCCAGCGCCGCGCCTCTACCTCAGAAAATCTCCTCCCCGCCATTCTCACCGCCGTCGAAGCCCACGCCACCGTCGGCGAAATCTCCGACACTCTCCGCCGCGTCTTCGGCGAATATCACGAATCTGTTATTATTTAGCAGCGCGGCGGAAGGAGATTCCATGGACACTTGTACTTCGCTGCGCTCGCCTCGGCTTTTTCATGCGCCAACTCTATTCCTCGTCGCAGTCACTCTTCTCCATCCCGCGTTAAGCTCGGGATACTGCCCAGTGCCGACAATCAGGGCCAACGGCGAGTTTTTCAAAAGCACTGTCGTTCTCGTCGGAACCGTCCTTTCGATTCGCAAAACCCCAGATTCGGACCAGGATTTCGGGGGCTGGTCTTACCGTTTGCACGTCGAAGAAATATTTCGTGGGTCAATTCTGAATGAACTTACCGTTTACACAGAAGGCACCGATATTCGTTTTCCGCTGGAGAAAGGCCGCAAATATCTCCTATTCGCTTATAGGCACCGCGGCCGGTTGGAAATCGATAGTTGCGGTAACTCGGATTTGTTCTCGAGCGCCACAGAATCATTGCGAATTCTGAATGCTCTTCGTAATGGAGTGCAGCCGAGTGAGATTGAAGGCTGGGTCGTAGCGGAGACCGGCGGAATTGACGTGTCTGGTATCGTCGTCACCGTCAAAAACAATTCAAAATCATACTCCGCCGCTACCGACGAAGATGGATGGTTTCATTTCGTCGCGCCACCGGGTAAATACAAACTGGATTTTTCGTCCAAAGAATACTACCTGAATGGTGGCGACGACTTCTGGTACAAGCCAGAAGGCTTCGTACTACACGCTGGCGAATGCGCCTCACTCCAAGCCGTGTCGGTCCGCCACTTAAGTAAATAGCGTTCGAGCCTGCCCTTACAAAGTCGACCCAAGCTTTCACCTGCCATGTAGTATTCTGACCGGCACGCTATTCGCATGAAACTCATCCTCGCTTCCACATCCCCCCGCCGCGCCGAAATTCTCCGCGACGCCGGCTTCTCCTTCGTCGTCGTTTCTTCTGCCGTGGACGAAACTCCTTTCTCCGGCGAACCACCCCACGATCTCGTCCAGCGCCTCGCCGACGCCAAAGCCGAACTCGTCGCCGCTCGAACCGCAGGCCCAGCCATCGTCATCGGTGCCGATACCGAGGTCACTCTCGAAGGCCGCATCTTCGGCAAGCCCCACTCCGCCGACGACGCCCGCCACATGCTCGAACAACTTTCCGGCCGCACCCATGCGGTCCTCACTGGTGTCACACTCATCCGCCTCCCCGAGGCCGAGCGCCGCACCTTCGTCGAGTCCACGCTTGTCCATTTCGCCCAGCTCTCCGCCGAAGAAATCTCGCGTTACATCGCCACCGAAGAGCCCCACGACAAAGCCGGCGCCTACGCCATCCAGGGCCGCGCCGGCCGCTACATCCCGCGCATCGAAGGCGACTATTTCAACGTAGTCGGCCTTCCCCTATCCCGCGTCACCCAGGCCCTGGCCGATCTCGGCTGGTCCGAAGACTGATCCCTACCTCTCCGACCCTCATCCCGCTCGTCATTTTTCCGTTATAATATTATTGACACGCCAATCATCGCTGTGGTATTCTATCTCCGTTCAGAAGTGTCCCTCGCTTCCGCGAGACTCCCCAAAAATCCCAAATCTTTCTTTCTGGAGAATCCTATGTCTACAAATCACTCCAAGGACCGCGCGTCCTTGTGTACTTTCACGTTCGTCGATGGCCGCCAGTGCCGCACTCCGCGCCGCAACGGCCATCCCTATCTCTGCACCTTCCACGCCCGCAAGGAAGCGCAAGCCTTCGCCAGCCAGGAAGCCGGCAAGGACATCGCCTTTTTCCTTTCCGGCAACTACGTGTCCGCCGGCGACCTGAGCTTCGCCCTGAGCCGTCTCTTCGCCGCCGTCGCCCAGGGCCAAATCAAACCCAAAACCGCCGCCACTCTCGCCTTTCTAGGCCAAACCCTCGTCCAAACCCTCCATCTCTCCCAGAATGAGTACATCTCCGCCTTCGGCACCGACCGCTGGGAAAGCACCGTCGCCCACAACTTCAAAGAGTCTGGCGGCCGCCAATGCCCGCCTGCTCACCCCGCACCCCAGCTCTCTTCGGTTCCTCCAGCCCCAGCTCAACCCGTCCAAGCCGAAGCGTCGCTGGCTGAACCCGAACCCAGCAGGCCTCCAAATGAGCCTGAAAATCCACTTCTCCTAACTCTTTTAGAATGAACATTTGTGAAACTCTATCAAAACAAACAGCTTTATCTATCTTTAGAATGAACACTTACACAAAACCCCAGGGGGGGTGGTCCGGCTAGCGGGGGTACAGACCGGGGGGATGGTTGACAGAATGGACCGGGAGCATACCTGACGAAGCCCTTCAGTGAGTGAGATAGCCGGCCGTAGGCCCATCGCATTTCCACCATCCCTGCGATGAATCCTGGCTGTCGCTCTCTCCTCTTCTGGAACGCAGCTCATTGATCACGGACAACGTGCTACTCATCCGGTTACAAAGGACGCTGGAAATGTAAGCCACAAAAAAAGGGCCAGCAAACTCGGCCGGCCCCTTTCTCATGCCTTCGTCACTTCCTTACTTCTTTATGTCCTTATTTCAACTGTTTAGCAATAACTGCACTCCGCATCGCCCATGCCCCCGGCAGCCATATCGTCCTTAATCCGCCGGAGTCGCCGTCCCAGCCGCTCGGCCAGTTGATGCCGCGCGCGCCACAGACGAGCTTTCAGCGTGTTCTCGGTTACTCCGAGTTTTTTCGCCGCTTCGCCCGTCGAGTAACCCTCGACCTCGCGCAGCACAAACGCCGTGCGCAGCAGCGGCGAAAGTTCGTCCAGGTTTTCGCTGATCATCTCCCGCAGTTCTGTGCCCGCGAAGACCTGCTCGGGGTTCGGCCCATCGGCCGCGAATCGCTCCGCAATCGGCAGCTCGTCTTCGCGCGGAGGTTCGTCCAATGAAACCGCCGGCCGCGCCTTTGCGCTCCGCCGCCTCATCAACGCCGCATTGATCACAATGCGCGTCAGCCAAGTCGAAAATTGCGACCGCCCCTCGAACCGCTTCATGTTGCGGTACGCCGAAAGCAGCCCGTCCTGCAAAGCGTCTTCCGCATCCTCGGTATTTCCGAGCACCCGCAACGCGGTCTGAAAAAGCGGTCGCTGATAACGGCGGAACAACGTTTCCACCGCCTGCGCATCCCCCTTCTGCCCCGCGCGGATCAGTTTGTCCTCGCTGAATTGCGCTGCCACTGCTGTTTGCGTCGTTATTGCTGTTTGTGTTGCCATCGTTCCCCCCTTGCTGCATGAACTCACTCCCGGAATTCACTGCAAAAAATCGTTCAAAGCATTTCGTCAGTCGGATGCATGGACAACTTCGTCCCTCAATGCACCGGAACCCCTCCCGTCGCCGCTTTCGGCTTCCGCATCATCAACAAAGCTGGAATCACCGCGAGAAATACGACTCCCGGCATTATGAAATTCTCGATAACTGCCAGCGCCGCCGTCACGGCGTTCACCCACGGGTTGATCGACCCGTCCGGCACCCTTAGCTTGGCTGCTATTTTGTTTCCCATGGCTCGCTCAATTTCGTTCGCCGACGCTTTGCCCGGCTCCCCAATCCCCTGCCTATTCATACGTACGACGCTCCGATGTGTTTCTTTATTCCACGCCCTACTTGGTGAAGACCGTCGCGTCGACGTTCATCCCCGGACGCAGCAGGTAGTTTCCGACGGAATCTTTATCCAGCACGATCTTCACGGGTATCCGCTGCACCACTTTCACGTAATTTCCCGTCGCGTTTTCCGGCGGCAGCAGGCTCAGCATTCCCCCCGTCGCTCCCGCGATCGAATCCACGTGCCCGCTGAATGTTTTTCCGTAGGTATCGACGGAGACTTCCGCTTTTTGCCCCGCCTTCATGTTTTTCAGTTGCGTCTCTTTAAAATTTGCCGTCACCCAAACATCCTTCAGCGGCACGACCACCAGCAACCCCTGCCCGGCCTGAACAATCTGCCCCGGTTCGACTTGCTTGTGAGTGGCCTCTCCGTCCACCGGCGCAACCACGTCCGTGTAACTCAAATTCAGCTCTGCCGCCTCCAGCGCCGCGCGCGCCTGCGCCACTTTTGCTACTTTTCCTTGCGCATCCGCCGTCCGCATTCCCACCTGTTTTTTATCCGCCAGCGCTCCTTCCACTCCTGCCTGCGCTTGCATCACTCGCGCCTTTGCCGCGTCCAGTTGCGCTTTTACCACTTCCACGTTGCGCTGCGCCTGCACCAGTTTTTCCTGGTCCGCTTTGAGCGAACTTGCGGAGGCGTCGGCATTCGCCTTCGCCGCGTCATACTGCTGCTGCGAAATCTCGCCTTTCTCCATCAGCGGCTTGTACCGCGCCAAATCCGCTTGCGCCAGCGCCGCGTTGGCCATGCTCTTGTTCACGTTCGCTTGCGCAAACGCCAGGTCCGCCGTTTGCGCCTGCTCATACGTCGCTTGTGCGCTCGCCAAATCTGCCTGCGCCCCCAGCAACCCCGCATCCGCGCTCGAAGTTCCGCTCGCCACGTTTTCCGCCGTCCGCGGAACATCCACGCCCGCCGATCGCGCTTCGCTTTCCGCCAATTCCAGCGCCGCCTGCGCCTGATCCACCGCCGCCTGATAATCGCGCGGATCGATCTTCACCAGCAGTTGCCCGGCCTTCACCGGCTGGTTGTCCTTCACCAAAACTTCGGCAACGCGTCCATAAATCTTTGCCGCGATCGGCGTGATGTGCCCGTCGATCTCCGCGTCGTCCGTGCTCTCCCGGTTGTGGTAGTAAAGAAACAATCCCACCAGCGCAACAAGCAAAACTACGGCGCCAAGAATCGCCAGCCGCTGCATCTTCGGATTCGCCAGCCCTTTCGGATCTTCTCTCTCGGGTGCGATTTCCTCAGCGAGCGGACGAACTTTAGTTGCGTTTTCCGGACCCACTTCGATCTCCACGCTCATCGTTTCCCTCACCTCGAGTAAACTTTCTCCATCTGCCCGGTCGAACGCGCATAATCCGCGCGCGCCTGGTTGAAGCGGTAAAGTGCCGCGATCTGGTTGTCGTTCGCCCGTGCCAGCGAATCCTGCGCTTGAATCACTTCGATATTGTTCGCCACACCCGCCTTGAAGCGGTCGCGCGCCTGGTCGACTTCCTCTTTCGAGAGCTGCACTCCCAGATCCGCCACCTGCACCTGGTTGCGCGCCGAATCCAAATTGATCAGCGCCGTCTTCACGTCCAGCGCAATCGAATTGCGCAGGTCGTCTTCCTGCTGTTCCAGCTTCTTAATCTCCAGATCGGCCTTCACCACTTCCGCGCGAATTCGCCCGCCGGTAAACAGCGGCACGCTCACCGCCGCTTCGTAGTTGTACGTCGGGATGCCCGTGTTCGACGACGAGCCCAGGTACGCCCAGTTCCCCTTGAAATCCACCGTCGGCAGCCGGGATTCCTGCGAAGCTTTTCTTTCCTCCCCGGCGGCTCTCAACTGCGCTTGCAGGGCTTTCCATTCCTGCCGCTCTCCAAGCGCCGATTCGATGCTCCCCTCGACGTCAGGCTGTGGCGTATCGAAAAAGCTTAGTGAATCCGCCAATTCGATGGCTTGCCGCGGGTCCAGATTCAGCAACCGGCTCAACCCGAAAAGAGAAGTGTCGCGGTCGTCTTCTGCTTGGAGCAGCGTTTGCTTCTCGTTTTGCAGTTCGACGTTTGCGCGCAGCGTATCAATCCCCGTGCCCACTCCCTCCTTCTGCAAATCCGCCGCCTGGTCGTAAAGCGCCTGCGCCAACTCGACCCGCGACTCCGACGCTTGCACGTTCGCCACGTTCCGCAGCGTGCCAATGTATTGCGATACCACCAGCAAAATCACCTGCTCGCGTGTCGAAAGGCTGTCAAACTTGCTCGCGTTCATCGTCTCTTTCGCCGCTTGGTAGCGCCGGAACAGCGTCAGATCAAACACCGGCGCGCTGAATCCCGGTCCCGCAGAGAAAACCTGGAAAGGCCCGCCGTGCTCCGGAAACCCGGGAATCTTCTGCCCAAGAAATGCCTCTAGGTTGATGCGCTCGACCGTGTCCGAAACGTCCAGACTGGCCTGCGGCAGCAGCGCTGCCCGTGCCACATTCTTGTCCTGCGCGCTTTCCGCCGCCGTGATGACCGCGATCTGCGCCGTCGGATTCTGTTTCAACGCCAGGCTTACCGCTTGATTGAGCGTCAACCGCAGGACGCCGACCGGCGCGGTCCCAGGCAGCAAGCTGCGCTTCGCACTTTCTTGCGCATGTCCAGCCGCCGGCGTAATCACCAAACTGAAAAACGCGACATAAAAAATGATGTGTGAGCCTTTTTTCCGGCTCCCGCATGCGCTCTTTTCGGGACGCTCGCGCCCCGCAATCTCTTCCACAATCGCTTGGTTCAAGCATCCTTCGGCGATCAGTTTTCCGCCCTGCTGATGAATCTCTTTCAAGAGCGCCTTCCCAGCCGCATCAATAAAGCTCACACCACACAAATCCACGCTGAATTTCTCGCCTTGCGCGCGCTCCCGCCAGCACTGCTCCAGTGTGGCGACCGACGGCCCCGCTAATCGGCCCTCGACGCTCAAGACCGTCTTCCCACGCTTCTTTTCCGTTGTAATTCTTAACATATTCTCGATCCTACCCGTACCGATCAGATGCACTGTTGCCTCCAATGGACGTTAAATTTAATAAATATTTAAGTCTTTTATTATAATAGCTTTATGGGGAAAGTAGCGAATGACTGCGGGCACTGAATGCTCGTATTTGGGCAATAGTTCACAATTCAGCAGAGATAGAAACGACCATATACGGGCATTTTGACTCGTGGACCATCCGCACGCAGCCTGTGGGGCTTAATGCGTCGGCCATCCAAATTCGTTGTTGCGCGCTGCCTCACTCCGAACGACCTGGGCTTGAATGCGGTCGTGCGAACCCGCATTTTGCAGGCCAGTAAGCAACGCCGATTTCCGCTGCTTCTAAGGGGACTCGCGGGTCTTAGCGGCGAACCGCAATCGCTTGCAGCTCGAAGTGTCCGCCGCGCAAAAGCGTCGCCGCGCCGATAAATTCCCGCGCCGGATAGTCCTTGGTCGTGAAGTAAGTTTTATAGGCGGCGTTGAATTTGTCATAGAGAGACAAATCGGTGCAGGCGACCTGCACGTAGACCAAATCGTCCATGGTCATGCCCGCCTGCTCCAAAGTTCCCTTCATACCGTCGAGCAGGAGCTTGATTTCATCCTCCACCTGCGTCGGAGGCTTCCCCGTCTTCGGGTCCAGCCCGATCCTCCCCGATAGGTACAAAGTATTTTCCGCAAGAATTGCGTCGCTGAAAGGCGCCTGCACCAGTTTCTCAGGTGCATTGATCGCCTTGCGCGCAGCCTGCCCTGCAGGCTCGGAAAATGCTCCGCGTACTGTAAGCACACCTCCGACAACGAGGATGACAAGTAGAAAACTGACGCGACGATTCACGGCTTCCCCTCCATTCGAATCCGCTCTGAGTCAAGCTCCCGGATTTGCGGCGCGAGTGTAGCCCGCAACGCTTCTCGTGGCAACCTGCCCATGGCACGGACTTCAGTCTGTGCAGCTTTTTTGTTGCAAGGACCGCGAAATCAGAACGCATCTCCGCAAGCAAGCGGTGCTAGAATGCCGCTTCTTTTCCGAGGTGAACCGATGTGTTTCGCCGTTCGAACCAGCATGATTTCTCTGGCCGTTGCCCTGTCGTTTTCCGCGCCGCTCCTGGCGCAAAGCGCGCTGGACGAGGACATCCAGAAGCAAGAAAACTCGCTTCTCGCAACTTACAAACATCTCCACGAGCACCCGGAACTTTCCACGCAGGAAAAAGAAACGTCCGCGCTGCTCGCCGCGGAACTGCGCAAAGCGGGCTACGAAGTCACCGATCATTTCGGCCAGTACGACGACCCGAGCCTTACTTCCTATGGCATCGTCGCCGTCTTGAAAAATGGACCTGGTCCAGTGGTTTACGTTCGAACGGACATGGACGCGCTTCCCATCGTCGAAAATACCGGCTTGCCGTATGCCAGCCACGTGAAAGTGGCGCGGCCCGGAGGTGGCGAAGTCGGCGTGATGCACGCCTGTGGGCACGATCTGCACATGACTGTTTTTCTCGGCACGGCTCGTACACTCGTGGAGATGAAAGATCACTGGAGCGGAACGGTCGTTCTGATCGGCCAGCCCGCAGAAGAAACCGTCGCAGGCGCGCAAGCAATGCTTCGAGCCGGACTTTTCCAGAAATTCCCAAAACCGGACTACGTGCTTGCGCTGCACGACACTGCCGCGGTCGCCGCGGGACAAGTTTCGTGGCACGCGGGGCCGCTGCTTGCAGGCGCTGATTCCGTGGACATCACCGTGCGCGGCTATGGCGGCCACGGCGCCGCTCCGCAAGTGACGAAAGATCCGATCGTCATCGCGTCGGAAATCGTCGTGATGCTGCAAACCATTGTCAGCCGAGAAATGGATCCGCAGCAACCTACCGTCGTTACTGTCGGCTCATTTCATTCCGGCACGAAACACAACATCATTCCCGACGATGCGCATTTGCAACTTACCGTTCGAACCATGAATCCTGAGCAGCGCGAAAAAGTTCTTGCGGCCATCGCCAGAATTACGAACGGTGTCGCCGCCGCCGCCGGCGTGCCCGCCGAGCGAGCGCCTATCATCCAGGTCGCGGAGGATCACGTTCCCGCCACCATCAATGATGCGGCGCTTTCGCAGCGTGTTGGCGCCTCGCTCGAGCGCGCTCTCGGAAAAGAAAATGTTCTTGCCGGCGAGCCCATCATGGCTAGCGAAGATTTCAGCCTGTTTGCGCTCGCCGATCCCAAGCCCCCCATCTGCATGTTCTGGCTCGGCGCCGCCGACCCGGAAAAACTCAGAGACGCGATGGAAAAAGGCACGCGGCTGCCAGGCCCGCACTCCAGCGAATTCGCTCCGGTCCCCGGCCCCGCCATTCGAACTGGCGTCAAAGCCATGACTTCCGCCGTGATGGATCTCCTCCAAAAATAAATCCCACATCTCGTTGGAACTTTTTCGAAAACGAGGGGCTGCGCGCACGGGATTTTTTGACAACAGTTCGCGCGAAGTTTCGAAATATTTCTACAACGCAATCACTCCGGTGCGAATGAAATACAGCGAAGTGACTCCCACGACGAGCCAGAGGATTATTCCTTGCAAAAGCGGGCGCCAGCCAACTTCCTTCAACGTGGCGCGCGAAATGCCCGTGCCGATGAGAAACAAAGTGGCCGTGAGGCCGAGCCGCCCAAACGAAAAGAGAGAATGCGAGATATGAGTGATGACCGGAATGTAGGTGTTGAGAATCGCGGCGAGACAGAAAAACAAAATGAACCAGGGAAGCCGAATTTTCGTCGAGCTGCGTGGTTCCAATTCGCCGCGAATTGCGGAGATGTTGTGCTTGATCGCGGCAGTGGCCAGCGCCAGAGGCGCAATCCACAGAGCGCGCGCCAATTTCACCGTGGTGGCGATGATCAGCGCTTGCTGGCCATATTTGGCGGCGGCGCCAACGACGGAACTTGTGTCGTGAATCGCGAGCGCGGCCCACAGGCCGAATTGCGATTGCGAAAGATGCAGCAAGCCGCCGATGGGCGGAAAAAGAAGAAGCGCGACGGAATTTAGAATAAAAACAGTGCCGAGCGACACCGCCATTTCTTCGTCATCGGCATGAAGAATGGGACCGATCGCGGCAATCGCGCTGCCGCCGCAGATCGCTGTGCCCGCGGTGATCAGAAATGACGAATTGCCGCGAACACGCAGAGTCCTGCCGAGCGCGAGGCCCATCAGAAGAGCAAAGGAAATTCCCATCGCGGTGTAAACGAAGCCGCTGCGGCCGGCTTTCAGCACTTCGTGCAAATTCATTCCGAAGCCGAGCGCAACGACGCAGACTTGGAGAAGGATTCTCGCGGACGTTCGCGCGGCGGCGGCGTAGGGATGCGCGAAGCTCAAACCAAAAATAATTCCGATGGTGAGAGCGACCGGAGGAGAAAGAATCCCCGTAAAAGAAAGAACGAGAGCTAGAAAGAAAATGATCTTCGAGAGAATGGTCATCGCGAGAAGAAAGAGTATGAGGGGCGAGGCAAACGCGGGCAACGGCGAAATGAGAAAATGTCGGGAGATTAACCCTCATTTTTGTAGAGTTTTGCTCGCGCGGGATCGTTGTCATTCTTTCGGTTGCGAAGGCGATGAAGCTGCTGGTGTTTTGATTGGCGAAGAAGAAGCCGGCTGCGAAGGGGGAGTGGGTTTCGCGGCAGGCGCCGGGGCGGATGGAGATGGAGCATCTGGCGATGCCGGGGCGGCTGACGGCTGCTGCGGTGCCGCACTGAGCTTGGCGATGATTTTTTCGGTGGCGGCTTTGCTAACGGCGCACGCGGAATCCCAGATCCGGCATTGCGCCAGGGTAAATTTGCAGCCGCAGGTGCAAGTTTCGGCGTTGAAGCGGTGCAACGCGATTTTCTTTTGCTCGGCGGTGAGCTTCGAGAGGTTGACGCCAGGAAGCTCGGTGGCGCGGTCGGCGTGTTTCAAGAAAACTTCGCCGGTATCCTCGAAGGTTTCCACTCTTGCCGCTATGGGCAGGCCGAGCAACGCGCGAATTTCCGAGTCATAGAGCGATGGATCCAAGAGGCCGGTGTGCTTTTGCACGACGCGGCCTTCGGTGTCCAGGACAAAAGACGTGGGCAGCGCGGGAATGCCTCCATAAGCATCGCGGATGGCGTCGGTGGCCATGGCCACGGGATAATTGATGCCGGTTTCTTTGGCATACTTTTCGACTTCGGCGACGTCATCATCATCGACATCGAGGCCGATGATTTGCAGGCGGTCTTTGAATTCGTTTTGCAACTCGACGAGATCGGGGATCTCCGCGCGGCAAGGTCCGCACCAAGTGGCCCAGAAATTCAGGAAGACCACTTTGCCGCGGAGGTTTTCGAGTGCGATCGGTTTGCCATCGAGCGAGGTGAGTTTGAATTCCGGCGCAGGATCGGGATTGCGAACGAATTGGATCACGGGCGCGTTGTCCTGCCGCGCGGAGGCAAAGACCGGGGCGAGCAAGAGAAGCAGCGAGGTCACGAGCCAGCGAAGTGCCGGCCGCGTTTGAGGAAGCTCTGGTTGCGATGGGCGGATTAGCAGCATGTTGTCCCTAATAGAAGAGCACATTGGGCGGCGCGCGCCAAGTGGCTGGTCGAAACGGTGACTGGTGGTTCGTGCCTGGTGAAGGGCGGGCCGGCACGTTTCCGACAACGCCGCAATCATCGTTCGCAAAAGCAATCGCGAAAGAAAAAACGCCGGCCTGCCGCGTTCGAAATGACCGTGGGGTTGTTACCTGGCGGCGTGGCGGGCCAGGCGTGCGGCAAAGCCTAGCAACAGAGTGCGCTGCTTGGGATCCATTTTGGCAAGGTAGCGCTGGAGCTGTCTGAGCTCGGAGGCTTCTTTTTTGGAGTAGCCCCAGAGGCCTTTGTCGTCGTCGGAGACGAGTTTGCGCGGCTTGGGAGGTTCCTCGCCTTCGTACATCACTTTATAGAGAGGCATATCGAGAGCGCGGGCCCACTTTTCGAGAGTCTCGACGGTGGGGACAGTGTGACCGTTTTCGACGCGGGAGACGTAGCAGCGGAGAAGGCCGGTGGCTTTCTCGATGTCGCCCTGGCTGAAGTTTTTTTCTTCGCGAAGCGTTTTGAGGCGTTGTCCTATTTGCATAGGGAGAGATTACAACAGAGGGGTGGTTAGTGGCTAGTGCTTAGTGGTTAGTGAAGCAGAGTGAGTAGTGAGTGGTGAATAGCGAGTCGATGGCGGCGGAGATCAGAAAGCGGGGAGGATGCGGCGAAAAGGGAGGGAGGAAAAATTGAGGGCGCAACAGGCCGTTAAGCTTGTTGCGCCCTCTAAATCGAGCCGTAAAGTATCAAGCTTCCGAGTCACGGGGACTCTTTTCCCCGCCGCGTCGAAACAAACTAATCATAACACATTTATTATTAATTGATATTAATATATATCAGTCGATATGGGCAGCGGGTCGCGGATGGCCGGTTTGGGGTTGCGGCATGAAGGAAAGGTGGGAACCCGGACCTTGAAAATCCGCGAGTGATGGCGTCCAAGAGCATCTCACCGCGTTAAGGGTGCGCCGGACGATGGGGCCGCCGGAAATGCCCCCAGTCTCTACCCGGTCGCCGAAGGGGCGAAACAAAAGAGAAGAATGGCCTATTGCGTGCTCGGGTAAGGGGTGCGGGTTGCGAAGATTTAGTTCGCCGGTTTGTGTGTTAGATCTGCAGTAATCATACGATAGGGCTGTGGAAAAGATAGAAGGGGCTCTTAGGCGAGCCGGTAATGGGCCGCCGGGCAGTGTTATTATCACGCGATGCCGTCTTTCAATTTCAAGGGCAAGGCGCTGGTGCAGAATTTTCATCTGCTGGTGCCCTATCATGAGCTGAAGCCGGTGAAGTCGAAGAGTCTCACGGCCAAAGTGAGCTTGCACGACAATCTGGTCGTTCACGGGGACAATCTGAAAGCACTAAAGTCCTTGCTGCCCTACTACCACGGCAAGGTGAAGTGCATCTATATCGATCCGCCCTACAACACGGGCAATGAAAAGTGGGTGTACAACGACAATGTCAGTTCGCCGATGATTCAGGAATGGCTCGGCAAGGTCGTCGACAGGGAAGACCTCACTCGTCATGATAAGTGGCTGTGTATGATGATGCCCCGGTTGAAAGTCCTTCGGGAATTTTTACGTGATGACGGAGCCATTTTTGCGTCTATAGATGACAACGAGGTTCACTGGTTACGCGGATTGATGGACGAGGTGTTTGGTGAAGAGAATTTCGTCGCCACGTTCATGTGGGAGAAGCGGACGACGCGCGAGAACCGTCGTGTTTTCTCATTCAATCACGACTATGTCATCTGTTATGGTCGCAGCAAAGCAAATTTCGAAGCTTCACGGAATCTATTGCCGATCACCGAGGAAATACGCGGGCGGTATTCCAATCCAGACAATGATCCGCGAGGGGAATGGCAGTCTGTCTCAATGAACGCGCAGGCAGGCCACGCAACAGAGGAACAATTCTACAAGATTAAGACGCCTAGCGGCCGTGCTCTTGAGCCGCCGCCCGGTAGATGTTGGGTTGTCACCCAGGATCGATTCCGGGAGATGGTTGCTGACAATCGGATTTGGTTTGGCGCCGACGGTGACAATGTACCTCGAGAGAAGGTCTTTATGTCTGAGACCCGGCAGGGAATCACCCCGCATACGATCTGGACTGCAGACGAGGTAGGTACTACGGATAGCGCAACGAAAGATCTGATGGATATTTTTTCCGGCAAATCGGTTTACGAGACTCCGAAGCCGCTCAATCTTATCAAGCGGATTGTTCAGATTTCTAGCGGGCCTGAGGATATAGTTTTAGACGCCTTCGGTGGATCCGGGACGACCGGCCATGCTGTGCTCGCGCTAAACAAGTCTGACCTCGCGCATCGACGTTTCATTCTTATCGAATCAGAAGATTATGCGGATGGGCTCACCGCTGAGCGCTTACGTCGCGTCGTCGACGGTGTTCCCAGAGCCAAGGACGAGGCGATTCGGAAAGGATTGGGAGGCTCCTTTTCTTTCGTTGAGATGGGCCATCCTAATGAAGTTAGAGGCAATGCTGAAAGCCGAGAAGCTCCCGTCCTATGAAGACCTAGCCAGCTACATTTTCTATACGGCGACAGGCGAGGATTTCGATCCACGCCAGATTCATCGCAAAACGAGATTCATCGGTGAAAGTGGCCGGTATGACGTTTATTTGATTTATGAACCCAGTCTCGATTATCTGAAAAGTACGGCACTGACGCTCGACATGGCGCGGAGTCTGCCAAAGGGAAGCGGCAAGAAACGATTGGTGTTCGCGCCAACGAAATACTTGGACAGCATCCATCTTGACGAGCACCGAATCGAGTTCTGCCAGTTGCCGTTTGAGATTTATAAGGCGGCGAAGCGCAACCCATGAAGCTGAAAGAATATCAGGAGCGGACGCTCGCGGAAGTGAAGCGCTTCCTTGAACAGCTCGTGGTGTGGCACGGGAAAGCGCAAGCGGAGAGCGAATGGCTGTTCGACTTTGCAGAAAAAGCCTGGGAAAAGGCCGGCGTGGGCCGCATGTACCTGAAGAAGAAGGACGGACTGCAGCGCCCCTTGCCCTCGTTTTGTTTGAAGGTTCCGACGGGCGGCGGCAAAACCCTTCTGGCGGTGAAGACAATCGATTTGGTGCAGAGCATCTACCGGCAGCGGCAAACGGGCTTGACCGTCTGGATTGTTCCGACGCAACAGATTTACCGGCAAACGCTGCTCCGTCTCCGGGATCGCGACGACCCTTACCGGCAGCACCTCGATATGGTGTCGGCGGGCAGGACCCTCATTTTAGAGAAAGCGGACGGCTTCACTCCCCAGGATATTGAGGAGCGTCTGGCCGTTCTTCTTTTGATGCTTCCTTCGGCGTCGCGAGCCAACAAGGAAGCCTTGCGGATGTTCCGCGACAGCGGCGCATTTCAGGCGTTTTTCCCGTCCGAGGAGGATAAGGACGGTCACGCGAAGCTGCTGGAGCGCGTTCCAAATCTGGAAACGTTTGAGAAGGCTGATCCATTTTGGGGCAGGCAGGTGAAAACGTCGCTTGGAAACACGATTCGCGTACTCGAGCCGCTGATTATCCTCGACGAAGGTCACAAAGCGTACAGCGCCCAAGCGCAAGACACGCTGCGCAATCTGAATCCTTCCATGATCGTCGAGCTCTCCGCGACGCCGCCGAAGGAATCGAACAAGCTTGTCGAGATCACGGGAACAGAATTGCACCAAGAGGAAATGATCAAGCTGGACCTGCATGTGGTGAACAAGGCAAGCACAAATTGGCGGGATACGATTCGGGCGGCGATGGAGCGGCGGGACGATCTGGAGCAAAAAGCAAGAAATTACGAAGCGAATACGAACGTGTACATCCGGCCGATGTGCCTGGTGCAAGTGGAGCGCACAGGCAAAGAACAACGCGACGGCAAGCTGATCCACTCGGAAGACGTGCGCGAATATCTGATTGGACAGGGCGTACCGAAGGACGCCATCGCAGTGAAATCGGCGGAATTGGATGAGCTGAAGGAATTCGACGATATTGGCGGCTTGCTCGCACGAGACTGCCCGATCCGGTTTGTGATCACGAAACACGCATTGCAGGAAGGGTGGGACTGCTCCTTCGCGTATGTGCTGGCGATTCTGACGAATCCGCATTCGAAAACAGCGCTGACCCAGCTTGTGGGGCGGATTCTTCGGCAGCCCTATGCGCGCAAGACGGGAATTCTGGCGCTGGACGAGAGCTATGTGTATTGCTTCCAACGGACGAAGGTTATGGAGGAGATCCAGCTCGGCTTCCGGAACGAGGGTTTGCAGGATTTGGAAGGCCGCGTGGTGAAGGATGCAAAAGACCTGACGGCCTCTGAAACCCAACACGTTGGGCCGCGCGAACGATTCCGCGGCGCCGCTGCGGACATGGTTCTGCCAGCGTTTGTGATTCGGGACGGCAAAGACTGGCGGTTAGTCAGCTACGAGGCCGATGTTTTGTCTCGCGTGGACTGGGAAAGGGCTGATATTGCTCCATTGTTCGATTTGAATTTGAGTTTAGAGGAAAAGCGGGACGTGGAATTGCGCGCCGGCCTTACGGAGGAACAGGCGGGTTTGAAACGACAAGCGGCGGCAAGCTTGAGCGGAGACGGAGAGTTGAGCATAGATTATGCGTATGCGGCGGCGCACCTGCTGGATACGGTGCCGAATCCGTGGATTGGGTACGAGTTTGTGGAGCGGCTCTTCGGCAAGCTGATGGTGAAGTGGAAGGGAAAAGAGAAGGTCGTTGCGAACAATTTAGTTTTTATTTTGGAAGAGTTGCGGATGAGGCTCGAGGGCGAGCGGGACCGCTTGGCTCAAGATGTGTTCAACCATTTGCTGGACGACGACGAGATGCGCTTCATGATCGTTTTGCACGATCTTGGAATGAATCGCCCTCCCAAAGAAGTGGAGATTAGCGCTTCAGTGCCTAAGGCCAATAGGCTTGACGGCAATCAATTCGTGCTGAATCTATACGATCCGGTTCCCTTGGACTCTCTGAACTCGTTGGAGCATAGAGTGGCGAGCTTCTTGGACGAGCAAAGCAGGTTGTATTTCTGGTATCGGAACGTGTCTCGACGGGATTATTACGTGCAAGGGTGGCAGAGATCGCGAATCTACGCGGATTTTATCTTTACGGCTGACGGCGCACTGGAAGAGAAGACGGACTATCGCAAAGTCTTTGTCCTAGAAACGAAAGGACTGCACCTCAAGAACGAAAATACCGAGTATAAGAGGTCGGTGTTTGCACTCTGCAACAAGCACGCGAAGCGCAAGGCGTGGAACGAGCTTGCGCCGACAATGCGGGATAAAGAGATCACCTTCGAGATTGTTTTTCAGGATGAATGGCAAAAGAGGCTGATCGAACTTCTGGACGAATAGTCAGCTTGCTGGACGGATTTTGAAGGTGCTGCCCGGGCCCTGGGTTGGCGGTGTGGGGTGCCAAGCGGGAAAGCCGGGGCAAAAAAATTGAGGGCGCAACAGGCCGTTAAGCTTGTTGCGCCCTCTAAATCGAGCCGTAAAGTACAGGCTTCCGAGTCAATCGGGGACTCGACTGCCTTGCGGCTAATCGCGTCTTCCAAACTGATGCGTACTGCCTACGAGCTGTCGGACTCGGTTGAAGATTGCCTCGGCGGTTAAGCCGAAACAAACTTTGCGCCGAACCGCGACGCCCACGAGCTTTTCGATTCGGTCTAACGTCGCAACAGCGGTTAAGCGATTGCAACCTCTAAACCGAACCGCTAAGCCTCTGAGATTTCAGATTCCGCGCCGGGCTGCAACCGCCGTTAAGCTGCCGCAACGCTTCGCTGAACCCTTGCGTCCCAGAACTCCCTAGTCCAACCTCACGCCGCAATCGCCGTTAAGCATTCGCTGCGTTTTGGCTGAACTGGGAAGCCTTTGAACTTCCCGGTTCCGATCAGAATCGCGACAACGGTTAAGCAATCGCGAGGTCTGAACCGAACCGTAAAGTCTTTATGCTTCCGGTTCAATCTGGAGCGGAAGATAAACTCAGTTGGTTTGGGCGTCAACGAAAATCGGGGAAAAAGTCTGTGCAAAAATGTGAATCATTGTGGAAAAAAGCGGGGAACGATTTGCCCTTGTACTCAAGGTGCGGAGGCGCAGGAATCTCGCTTCGCTCCAAATAACGATTCGCTATCTGCTCCACGGAGACTATTTGATTTTGGCGATGCGGCCGGTGGTCGGATATTTCTGGAATTGAGCGGCATCGTGACCGGGGATGACGCGGTCGGGATTGCCGCCGGCAAGCTGAATCATGCGCTCCTGATTCTTGATGTTGGCGGCGTGATCGGCGTCGGTGAACGTGGCGCTCGCTTTGTGTTCGGCGAGGTTGCGATAGAGATAGCAATTGTCGGAGGCGAGCACGAAGGGAGGATTGCCTTCGACGAGCAGATATTGCGAAGCGTAGGTGTGGTGGCCGCCGGTGTAAGCGCGAATGCCGGGGAAAATTTCGATGTTGTCGCCATCGACGAGGCGGACGCGGCCTTCGGTGTTGAGTTTGACGAGTTGCTGCACGTCTTCGGGATCGATGCCGCCATGATCGCCGCCCGGCTGCCACGCTGGTCCGGTGTAGTAGCGATACTCCTCTTTTTGAATCCACACCTTGGCTTTCGGAAAAAGATCGATGCCTCCCATGTGATCCCAATGCGCATGGCTAATCACAATGTCGGTGATTTGGTCGGGCTGGAGTCCCGCGAGTTTGACGGCTTCGTCGGGACGCACATAATCCTTGATCGGCCAAAGCTTGAACCAGCGCTCGTGGTGAAAGCCACTATCAAAGAGAATGTTGCGGCCGCCTCCGCGAATCAGCCAGAGGGCATAGACCGTATCGATTTTTTCGCCCTTGGGAGCTCCCACCACCATCTCCGCGAGGGAATCGCCGGGAGAGTTGGCGAGAAGGATCGCCTGGATCGAATAATCGGGCGAGGCGGCGTTGGCGGAAAAGAGAGCGAACAATCCGATGAATGCCGGTAGAGCGATGAGCGGAATCGATGCCAGACGGGCGAAGCGTTTCATGGGGTCCACTCCTGTGCGGGCACGACGCGACATTGTAGCGCGGGGCCGCGCCCATTGGCGCGAAAAACAAGGATGAGTTGGCCGGGTTAGAGTTCGAAACATCAACAAAGCAGAAACAATTGAGGCTGCGCGGGCGGCTGCCTGCCGAGAAAAATACGGTGGCGAAATACGATTAGAGAGGCTGGCGCGAGGAGCGAACGAAATCGCGCAGGACGGTGACGTTGGGGCCGTAAGCGCCGATGCGGCCAGCGTCGACGGGAAGGCCGAGGCGCTCGGCGAGATCGAGATCGACGCCGGCATCATCCAGTTCGGAAAGGCTGAAACCTTGCGCGGGCAGAACGCGATTCAGGCCCGTGGGATAAACGGGTCGAGGCGGGCGGTGACGCTGCCAGGGACGGCGCGCCAGTTCATAAAATTGCTGCCAATCGCGTTTGTGCCACGTGGTCATCGTGATCTTTGATACGTCCTCTGTCTCCGGTTGGATGCATGGAGCGGTCAGAAGGTTCGTCTCGATATTGTCGGGCATCGTGAGACTCATCCGCGGCCCCTCGTTATCAAACGTCTCTCCCTCGGGAGGTGGGCCGCTAGGCGCTCAACATACTGCACATTCGGCAGGATGCGCCATTTTCCTTACCTATTGTTTCAAACACGTTACCGGGTGAAATGTTTCGCAAGCGATACTCCCTTTCTTGGGCCCGGTGATTCGCGGCGGGGACGGCCTTTATGCGCGGGATACTATACGCAATGGCAAACTTACGCCAGCGGGAAGTCGCGCTCGACTGGCAGCACCTTTACAGAGGCTGTGCAGAGCCGAGCCCGGCCCGACGAAACGGATGCTTGCGAATCCCGGCGGCGAGCAGGATGCGGCGCTCCCTGCTCTACTAGACGGATTTACGGGCGGAATGTTGCAGAAGAAAAAATAGGAAACGGGCACACCACTAACTCGGAAAAATTTTAGGGAGATTGCAAGCGGCACACGGTGAAAGGCGCGCCGCCTCGCGAACGGGAGATTTGCTTGGAAGCGACTCGTTACCAGCGGTTTCCGCGGTCGCCACGATCTCCACCGCCGCCGCGTCCGCCGCCTCCGCCGTGACCACCCCGGCCACCCCCACCACCACCATGG
>JBARCY010000483.1:0-2241 GCA_049794595.1 Candidatus Acidiferrum sp. | reverse complement strand
CGCGCCGCGTCGAGCAGTGAGGCGTCATTAAATCGCACCAGGCTCACGGAAACGACGCGCGTGCGTGGCGTCATCGCCGCAATCAAATCGTCGGCGGTAATAAATCGTTCGCGCGGCGCGACGATTTTCAGCTTCACACCTTCGCGCTCTTCCATCGGCTTCCACGCCGCGTACTGCAGCGGAAATTCTCCCTTCGCGGTGATGACCTCGTCGCCGGGCTTCCACTCCAATCCATAAGCAACTGCCGCCACTCCCGTGCTCGCTCCCGTCGTAATCGCAATCTCTTCTGGTTTTCCGCCGATCAATTTTGCGATCGACGCGCGAATGCGGTTGGGAACTTCAAAAAAAGTCGCGTCCGGCTTGTGGTGCGGAAATTTCTTCCACTCTTGCGCGGCTTGCAGTGCACGAAGAGAAACCTTGGGCATCGGCGATTGCCCCGCAAGATTCAGATACGTCGCGTCCTCAAACTCGAACCATTCCTGCCGCCAGTCGGTGCGAGCAGGTGTGCCTGATGTCGCCATAAAGGTCTCCTTTGCATCGGCCAGAAATGATTAGACTCGCGTAACGCGCGGCGGTTTCCAACATCCAATTTGGACAGAAAAAGTAAGCACACTAAAGCGCGCTAGAAATGGCCGCGCAGCTCCCGAAAAGCGGGAACGATGACCAGCTTTCCTGCGCCAGCCATGACGGGCTCGTGCTCCAGTTGCCAGGTATGCTGGTGCGGAATGTACACGGCGTTGAGCCCGATCTTCATAGCGGGGTTGATGTCGCTGCGCGGGCTGTTTCCGATCATCCAGCCTTGCGATTTCACGATTTTGTGTTTTCGCACCAGGCTCGCGTAGGTCTCCGGATCTTTTTCGCTGACGATCTCGATGAATTCGAAAAAGCCCTGCAAGCCAGAGCGTTCGACTTTCGCGGCCTGCTCGGCTGGTTCTCCTTTTGTGAACAAAATCAGTCGGTGACGTTCGGTCAAATAGGCCAGTGTTTCAGGCACGCCATCCAGAATTTGCGGAGGAGTGCGCTCCAGATCCACCACGCGGCTGTGAATTTGCGCCAGCGTTTCCCGGCGGACCATTTGATCCGCGAGTTTCAAGTATGTTTCTTCAAGCGAACGGCCGAAGCTGCGCACGCCGTAGCCGTACTGGCGGATATTTTTTCGTTCCGTCTCATTCAGGATGTGCCGGATGTAAGCGCGCGTGTAGCCGCACGGCTCGGTGAGGGTAATGAAATCCTCGATCAATTTTTCGAAGAACACGTTGTTCTCCCACAACGTGTCGTCGGCATCGATCAATAGCGTGTTGCGTCGCATGGGGACTTGTGTTCAGCAGCCCTTATGAAGCGAAAATTAGTGCGTCCGTTGCTTTATGGCTAGGTCAGTCTACCAGTCTTAGAGCGTCCTCGGCGATGGCTGCCGCAGCGCCCGGCTTGCCCATCCCTCGCGCAGCTTCGCGCATTCTTCCGAGCCGAGCCGGATCGTCCAGCAGCCTCGTGATTTTCCACGCGGCGGCCGGCAGATTGTTGCAGCGAATCGCGGCGCCGGCTTCCAGCAAATGGTCCGCGTTGCGCTCTTCTTGCCCAGGGATCGGTTCGATCAGTGCCATTGGCAAGCCGCGCGCCAGCGCTTCCGACGTGGTGAGGCCGCCTGCTTTTCCGGCGAGAAGATCGGCCGCGGCCATGTATTTGTCCATGTCCGTGGTGAAGCCGATGGGTACGAGTCGCGGCGCGCCACTTGAGAGTTTGCCCGCGCCACTCGATATTTCTTCCAGTCGCTTGCGAACTTTTTCTGCTTTGCCCGCGATGGCGACAATTTGCCATGGACGCTGAAGTGCGATCAAATCATTTACAAGCTGTTCGACCGGGCCGATCCCATAACCGCCCGCGGAAATCAAAATTACTGGCACGGAAGAATCGAGACCGAGCACGCTCCGCGCTTCCGCACGAGCCAAAGCTTTCGCAAACAGCGGATCGACGGGTATTCCGGTGACGCGCAGCTTTTCGCGCGGGACGCCGATACGCGCGAGATATTCAGCAGCTTCGTCGATGGCTACGTAGTAGCGGTCAACGGTGCGGCAGAGCCACATGGCGTGCACGTCGTAGTCGGTCACGACGATGGCGTTGTGCGCGCGTAATTTCCGCTTGGCGATCAGCCAGGCAACAATTTCAGCCGCCAGAAAATGCGTAGCCACGCACAGATCCGGTTGCACGCGCTTGAGCATTCGAATCATGGGCGCGGTGTTCAGC
>JBARCY010000482.1:0-15934 GCA_049794595.1 Candidatus Acidiferrum sp. | reverse complement strand
CTTGCCAAGGTTCAGGTGTCGGTTCGATTCCGATAGGCCGCTCCATTCCCTTTATCCTCGAACACATTTTGTTTTAGACGCGGCGCCTCGGCAAGTAGTCTTGAGGATTTATCCCCTCTTTCCCTTCTTGAGCTAGGACGCAGGGGCGCTTACGGATTTTCGCCAGCGGTGGAAAAACGGAATGCCTGCCAGAATGACGATAAGGCCGAGCGAGGAGCGCACGGGGCTCATCATCCACAAATTCGCGGTCAGCGCGATCGCGGCAAGCAAGAAGATGAGCGGCGTCCAGGGATAGCCCCAGGCGCGGTAAGGCCGGGAGAGGCCAGGCTCCTTTTTACGCAAACGGAGCAAAGCAATGGCATTCAGGGCGAAAAAAATCCACACAGCAAAAACGAACAGCGAATAGAGCTCCTCGTAGGTCCCAGTGAGGGCAAGCAGCGCGGCGATCGAGCCGAGGAAGAGAAGGGAGCCACTGGGAGTCCGAAAGGTTGGCTGAATGCGAGCGGTGAACTGGAAGAAGGCGCCATCGCGGGCCATAGCGTATGGAATGCGGGCCCCAGTTAAGACGACGACGTGAAGCGCTCCGAGAGCCGAAATAGCCATCGCGATCGTGAGCCATGTCGCTCCGCGAAGGCCGGCGAAGGACTGCACAACGTCGGAGGCGACGTGCTGGGAGTGCGCCAGAATCGCGAACGGCAGAGTGCGGAAATAAACGACATTTGCAAGCAGATAGAGACCGCCGACGGTGAGCAGTCCGAGAATGATGGCAGGCGGAATGTTTTTCTCCGGCTGCAATATTTCTTCGCCCAAGTCGCCGAGATCGTTGAAGCCGTTGTAGGCCCACATGGCGGGAACCATGGCAGTCAGAACGGCTCCAACTGTCCCCCATGTAAGGGAATCCCAACCGAACGGACCCCAGTGCGGCGAAGCGGCCACGAGTATGGGTGCGAGCACATGTGGTTTCCCAAGGAGTGCGCCCGCAAAGACAATCGCGAGGATAGTGGCGATCTTCAGGGACGTCAGGATCACTTGAATGCTGCCACCGAGCCGCACACTCAAGTAATTGATCGCCGTGACGGCGACCACGACCAGCGCCGCGAGCGGCTGGGCCGCAGTGAAGTAGAAACCATGCTGTCCAAGGTGCCCGGTGAAGATAGGAGTGGCCACCACCGGAAAGAGAAAAGAAAGAAACCTGAGGAAACCGGCTGCCAACGTCGCCATCCCCACTGGCCGCTCGAGGAATGAACTCATCCAACCGAAAAGAAATCCCCACAGGGGGCCAAGGCCGCGGCTGAGATAAACATAAGGGCCGCCGGCTTTGGGAAAGGCGGCGCCAAGCTCGGCATAGCAGAAGGCACCAAAAAGCACGATGAGCCCTCCGATCAGCCAGGCGGCAAACACAAGCGCGGTTGAGCCGACGGCGCGGGCCATGTCGCTGGTGACGAGAAAAATGCCCGTGCCAATGGTGTCGCCGATAACGATGGCGATGGCTGACCAGAGTCCAAGGCTGCGGACGAGCTCCGCACACGGAGACTGAGAGCGATCTGGTGGCTCGGGACTCATTGGGCTCATGGAAGTTCAGGGAGCCTACTATCAGAGAGAAAGGCGGTCAATCAGCGCGGCCGCTTTCGATACATCGTTTCTTTCCCGCGCAGTTTTGGGGCGAGACGGAATTTGCCAGCCGCGTGGCAGCTCGGCGCATTTAGGAGTTATCATCGAGGCCGTCATGGCTATGGACAAATCGATCCTGAGAGAGTTTGCGTGGGCCTCTCCCTATAAGGTTGCCGATCTTGAAGGCCTAATGACCCCGGCTCTTGTGATCTATCCGGAACTCGTGGCTTCAAATATAGAACGCACAATGCGGTTGCTTGGCGGAAACGCGGATCGGTGGCGCGTCCACGTCAAGACGTCCAAGCTGGGCTACACGATGCGCATGCTGACGGAGCGCGGTGTCCGCAATTTCAAGTGCGCGACCACGCTGGAACTTCTGGTGGCTTGTCAGTCGGGCGTGACGGACGTGCTAATGGCCTATCCGACTGTCGGTGCAAACGCGCGGCGCGTTCACGAAATCGCCGAGCAGTTTCCGCAGGTGCGCATTTCTGTTTTGGCAGAGAATGTGGACCAAGTAAATCAGTGGCTGGGCAGCCGAGTGGGAATTTTTCTGGACATAAATCCGGGAATGAACCGCACGGGAATTGAACAGCGCCATGGAAGTGAAGTTGCAAGGCTGGTACAGGCGATTGCCGCAAGCCGTTTGGAGTTCCGCGGCCTGCACTATTACGACGGCCACCACCGCGCGACGGATGAGCGTGAACGAACAGCTGCCGCGCACGAAGGCTACAGCGACTTGCTGAAAATCGTCAATGAGGTCGAGCGTGTGGGAGTGAGCGTGCCTGAAGTCATCACAGCAGGAACGCCCACGTTTCCCGCTTCGCTTGATTACCCTGGTTTTCGAAACGCAAAGTTCATTCACCGGATTTCGCCCGGAACTGTCGTCTATAGCGATGCAAGCAGCCTCGCGCAGCTTCCTCAAGAGTATGGCTACCGGCCGGCTGCACTGGTGTTAAGCCGCGTGGTTAGCCACCCGCGCACAGGATTTGTCACGTGCGACGCTGGGCACAAGGCGGTGTCAGCCGACGCCGGTGTTCCCACGTGCGTCGTCCTGGGCCATCCCGAACTAACGCCTCTTTCGCCGAGCGAGGAACATTTGCCCCTGCAGGTGGAGGGAGGCGCAGCTGGCCCAGCCGTTGGCGAAATGCTGTATCTCCTGCCGAGACACGTTTGTCCCACGGTCAACAATTTCGATCACGCGCTGATAGCGAGGAATGGCAAAACCGAATCGGTAGAGAGAGTCTCGGCACGCGGACGCGAAGCTCCGCTACTGAGCACGCTCGCTGAAGCCGCGTCCCTCGCACGAGAATAATTGCAAAGTTCTGTTCGAGCGAGCCCCACATTGGTTGTCCTGGGCGCTCCTCCAGCTTTTCTTCAGCTCAAGCGATTTACACGTGATATTCTCATGCCTTTCCCGTTAGAATCAGCGCGTCCCGTTTGTTGCCCTCATGAAGAAGATCATCGTCGCCGTCGGCAGCACTCGTAGGCCGAAGCTCCAGGCCGTTGCGAAAGCTCTGGAGGCTTTCGCGCCCAAGCTTGTTCCGGACGGTGATTTTGAAGTCGTGGGCGTGGAAGTTGAGAGTGGAGTGAGCCCTACGCCTTCCTCTTCGGAAGAACTGATGCGCGGGGCGCGCCACCGTGTGGATGCGCTCACCGAACTCGCGCGTGAAACTCGCAAGCCGTGGCGCTACTTCATCGGCCTCGAAGGCGGCCTCGAAGTGTTGCAAGATGACAGAACCAGGCGCGTATTCCTGGAGAGCTGGGCCTACGTTAGCGACGGCAGCCGGGGTTTCTATGGGCGCTCGGGTGGCATCGAACTGCCTGAGGAGCTGGCCCACGAAGTTCTCGAGCGGGGAACCGATTTGTCGGACGCCATCGACCGTTACGCGGGCGCGGTTGGCATTCGCGACGGACAGGGTGCCTGGGGCGTCCTTTCGGCGGATTTTATCCAGCGAGAGGAGTCTTTTCGTGTTGCGCTGATCACGGCCTTCGCTCCGTTCTACAACGCGAAGATGTATGGCAGAGCAATGCGCAGCGCGGGTTAGAATTCATACCTGAAGGTTGAGGAGACGTCAGAGTGGACATTGTCAAAGGCAACATGGGCTGGATCGAAGTTGTGGTTGGCCCGATGTTTTCCGGTAAGAGCGAAGAATTGATCCGGCGGCTGCGCCGCGCGGAAATTGCCCGCCAGCGCGTGCAAATTTTCAAGCCCGCGATTGATGAACGCTACGCGGCTAACGAGATTGTTTCGCATTCCGGACTCGGAATTTCCTCGGATAACGTCACGAAAGCTTCTGAAATCATGGAGAAGCTTTCTCCGCGCACGGAAGTCGTGGGTATCGACGAAGCACAATTTCTCGGTGAAGAAATCGTCGATGTTTGCACCAAGCTTGCAAATCTGGGTAAGCGTGTCATCGTCGCGGGACTCGACACCGACTATCGCGGACGGCCGTTTGAACCCATGCCGCGTTTGCTCGCTATCGCTGAAGAGATCACCAAACTGCTCGCTATCTGCATGAGATGTGGAAATCCCGCCGTGCACACCCAGCGCCTGGTCGAAAGCGAAGAGCTCATTGTCGTGGGCGCGGGCGGGATGTACGAAGCGCGATGCCGCCGCTGTTTCGAGCCGAACCCGGCGCTCGCCCAAGAGAAAAAAGACGCAGGCCCAAAGCTCATGATTCGCAACCACGCCGCCTCTGCAGGCAGTACAAGCCGGTAAAGCTCCGCGTGCGGGTAACACTTGTCAGATTGTGCCTTCCCCTGAACGGCTTGCTTGAGCTTGTTGGTTGATTCCTGCAAACTGTCTCGACGGAAAGCACCCAATCAGAAACAGCGAAAATCCATGATTATTGAATCCAAGGCACCTACGCGCGTTGACTTTGCTGGAAGCACACTCGATATTTGGCCGCTTTATCTGTTTCATCCGGGCTCGGTCACCTTGAACGCTGCGATTTCGCGTTATGCTTCTTGCGTGATTCAAACTCATGCGCCGTGGGATGAGCGCATCAAGCTCGTCTCTCGCGACATTAAGCGCGAAGAAATCTTCGCGTCTTTTGCAGCGCTCGTGAAAGCCAGACGTTACAAGCTGCCGCTTCTCGCCGAAATCGTGAAGTTTTTTCAGCCCCAGGGTGGTTTCACACTGACCACCGATTCTGAAGCTCCCAACGGCGCGGGCATAGGCGGATCGAGCGCCATGGCCGTGGCGATCTGCGCGGCCCTGGACCGTTACACCGGAGCAGGGAAGAGCAAAGTCGATTGGATTCATATCAGCCGCGATGCCGAAGCCATTGTCATCAACGTGCCCACGGGTACTCAGGATCACTATCCGCCGGCGTTTGGCGGCGCCGCGGCTATCGAGCTCCCGCCGGGCGGTGAGCATCGCGTCGAGCTGCGCGTGAATCTCGACGAACTGGAACGCCGCATCGTCGTGTGCTACACGGGAAAGCCCCGCAAGCACGGCATCAACAATTGGGAAGTCTTCAAAGCGCAGATTGGGGGCAAACGCGCCGTGCAGCACGGCCTTGAGCGAATCTCCGACGTCGCGCAAAAGCTACGCTTTGCCCTGGAGAAACCGGACTGGCATGAGGCCGGACGATTGATGCGGGAAGAATGGTCGTTCCGAAAAAGAAATCTGCCGACCATCTCGACCAAAAAGATTGATACTGTCATTGCGGGTGCGCGGCGAAACGGTGCGCTAGCAGGCAAGGTTTGCGGAGCTGGCGGCGGCGGTTGTGTCGTTCTTTTAATTGAACCGGATGCCCGGTCGAGCGTGGAAACCGCCATCGCCGAGGCTGGCGCAGAAGTCCTTCCCGTGACGATTGACCGTCAGGGCGTCCAGGTCATCTCCCGCTAAGCTCGTGCTTTGCCACGTCAGATTGCCCAGGCTGGGGCTTAGACTCCATGCTGCTCTCCAGCACCCTCTCGGAGCTTGTAATTTTGGCAAGACCCGCTGCTCGGCTGCCCAGTTGGCTCGGCCCGCGCCGGTGGCCATAGCTGTTTTTCCCGTTTCCCGCATCATAGACTTTGGGAGATAATCGCGTAACCCAGCAAGGTTGCTGGCTGGATGGGCAACTAACCCAATTTTGTCATGGCGACTCGGCTCATTCTCAGTATGGCTCTTTTCTTTCTCGCTGGCGCGGACGTTCCGCGCGTCAGTAGTCTACTTCCGTCCACGAAGCCCGTCGCCGTTTTTCCGTCAGGAGAGGAAATCCCACTCTTTCCCGACGTCGTTTCGGCCTCTCCGGACCAGCAAAACCCCTCGCAATCTCAGTCCAAGCCGAAAAGCGCTACCCTTCAAGAAGCTTCGAAGCTCGAACTCATTCGCTATGTTTCAGGCGAGTTCGCCAAGGCCACGAAATCCCTTCCTGCCGGGAAAGAGGGCCTCATCGTTCACGTCGGCAAGCCGCTGAACCTCGAGTTCCTGGACCGCGCCGTGGCAACTCACGGCGCTGCCGTCAACAATGGCGACAAGGTTCAGATCACCAAACTGGATTTTCGCGACAACGAGATCATTGTTGATTTGAATGGCGGCGGGCGCGGCAAGAAAAGCCTGCGCGACCGCATCCACATTGAGCTGAGCGGGATTCCAACGGCTCAAACGACCACAGAAGAGCAGCAACAAGGTCCGCCGGGTCTGCAGCCCGGAATGGGCAGCACCATCTATCTTGATTTCAACAAGGCCGTTCCCGATCTTAGCCCGAGTGATTTAAAACAGCTCCTCTCACCGTTTCTCGATTTCACGAGGGAGCGCTCCGCTTCCGTCCAGTGGGTGGATACGCTGCCTCCCGCCATGAAAAAAGCCATCGCCGAGCGCCGGCCCATGGTGGGGATGGACCGCGATGAAGTAATAGCCGCCATCGGCAAGCCCGATCACAAAGTTCGCGAACGCGATCCCCAAGGCAACGACATCGAGGACTGGATCTACGGCGAGCCTCCTTCCAAGACCGTCTTCGTCTGCTTCTCCGGAGACCGCGTTACCACTATTCGGCAATACCCAGAATAGCTTTGGTTCTTCTCTTTCAGTGGATGCTCGCACCTTCTGCGAATTTTCGGTTTTTCGCTTCGCGTTGACTTTTCTTTCCGCACCCCATAGCATTTTGGGTTCGGCATTGCGGCCGTTTCTCCCCCGAGAGCCCGCCGCCGCTTCACAAATCCAACGGAGGTAGTATGCCCATCAAGGTCGGCATCAACGGCTTCGGCCGCATCGGACGGAACATCATGCGCACCGCGCTCGACGACAAGGACATCCAGTTCGTCGCCGTCAACGACATCACCGACGCCAAGACCCTCGCGCACTTGCTGAAGTACGACTCGATCCTCGGCAACCTCGCGCAAATCGTCACGCACACGGACGATACGATCTCCGTCGACGGTAAGCCTTTCAAGGTTTTCAAAGTGAAAGATCCCGCCGAGCTGGACTGGGCGGGCGTTGGCGCTGACATTGTTATCGAGTCCACCGGTCTCTTTACCAAAGGCGCTGACGCGAAAAAGCACCTCCGCGCACCGGTCAAAAAAGTCATCATTTCCGCGCCTTCTGAGGGCCCCGACGCGACCTTCGTCCTCGGCGTCAACGACAACACCTACGATCCCGCGAAGCACCATGTGGTATCCAATGCCTCGTGTACCACAAATTGCCTGGCTCCCGTCGCCAAAGTCCTGCATGACACCTTCGGCATTCACAGCGGCACCATGACCACCATCCACTCCTATACCAACGACCAAAAGCTTCTCGATTTGCCGCACAAGGATCTCCGCCGTGCGCGCGCCGCAGCCATCAACATGATTCCCAGCTCGACCGGCGCCGCCAAAGCTCTCCATCTCGTCATTCCGGAATTAAAAGGCAAGCTCGACGGCTACGCGATGCGAGTGCCCACGCCAAATGTTAGCGTTGTGGACCTGACCGTTTTCGTGGACAAGCCGGCCACCAAAGAGGCCGTCAATGCCGCTCTCAAAGCCGCCGCCCACGGCCCCATGAAAGGCATTCTCGGCTACACCGAAGAAGAACTCGTCTCCGCCGATTTCAAGGGCAACTCGCACTCTTCCATCGTCGACGCAGGGTACACGAAGGTCGTCGGCGACCGCTGCGTAAAAGTTTTGGCCTGGTACGACAACGAGTGGGGCTACTCCTGCCGTTGCCGCGACCTCATCAAGTTCATGGCCGCGAAATTTTAGTTTTATCGCCGGCCTACTGTAGGTCAGGGTTCGTTTCTCCTGTAAGGGCCCTCCCATCCGGCGCATGAGTCAAGATACAGAACGAGTTTAAAGTCGCAAAGCTATGAATATACTCACCATCAACGATCTCGAAATCCGCGGCAAGCGCGTATTTATTCGCGTGGACTTCAACGTTCCTCTCAAGGACGGCGTCGTCACCGATGACACGCGCATCCGCGAAACTATCCCCACCCTTCGGCTAGCCGTCGAAAAAGGCGCACGTCTGATTCTCGCTTCGCATCTGGGGCGGCCCAAAGGCGGTCCCGATCCCAAGTATTCGCTTTTCCCCGCGGCTAAGAAATTGGAAGCGCTCATCGGCAAGCCCGTCCGTTTTGCCTCGGATTGCGTCGGCCCCGTCCCAGAATCGAAGAGCAAGACGCTCGCCGACGGAGATATTCTTCTTCTCGAAAACGTCCGCTTTCATCCCGAAGAGGAAAAAAACGACGAAGCCTTCTCGAAGCGGCTTGCCTCTCTTTGCGACGGCGTCTTCATCTGTGACGCTTTTGGCTCCGCCCATCGCGCCCACGCTTCCGTCGTCGGTATTACCAACTTCGTCCAGCATTCCGCCGCCGGTCTGCTGATGGAAAAAGAGCTCAACTATCTCGGCAAAGCTCTCACCAATCCCACGCGTCCTTTCGTCGCGATCCTCGGCGGAGCAAAAGTCAGCGACAAAATCGAGGTCGTCGAAAACCTCATGAAAATCGCCGATGCCATGCTCATCGGCGGCGGCATGGCCTACACCTTTTTCAAAGCCCAAGGTTTGCCCATCGGCAAATCGCTCGTCGAAGATGACAAACTCGACCTTGCCCGTAAAATTCTCGCTGACGCCAAGCAAAAAAACTTCAAGCTTCTCCTCCCGGTCGATCACGTCATCGCCCCTGAATTCAAGGCGACCGCTCCCGCAACCACTGTCGACATCACCGCCACGCCCGCCGACCAGATGGGCCTCGACATCGGTCCCAAAACAGTCGCCGCGTTTGCAGCGGAAATTGCCCAAGCCAAAACTATCGTCTGGAACGGCCCCATGGGCGTTTTCGAAATGCCCGCCTTCGCCAATGGTACGCTCGAAGTCGCCAGAGCCGTCGCCTCCGCGACTAGTTCTGGTGCCACTTCGATCGTCGGCGGAGGAGATTCCGTCGCCGCCGTTCATCAATCCGGCGTCGCCGACAGGATCTCTCACATTTCCACCGGCGGCGGCGCGTCGCTGGAATTCCTGGCCGGCACCAAGCTTCCGGGCGTCGAAGCCCTGAACGACAAGCCAGCTCCGAAGCTCGCCTCGATTCTCGCGCAGGCCCGCCGTCGCAGCGTCATTGCCGGAAACTGGAAGATGTTCAAGACGCAAATGGAAACCGAGGTATTTTTCTCCTCTTTCTGCATGCTCGTCGACGGCATCCTCCAGTGTGACATCGTCATCGCTCCGCCTTTTACTGCGCTTCATACTGCCGTCCAGGCTGCTCGCGGCACGCAAATCGCCATCGGCGCTCAGGACGTCTTTTGGGAAAAGGAAGGCGCTTTTACCGGCGAAATCTCTCCGCAAATGCTCGTCGAAGCCGGCTGCCGCTACGTCATCATCGGCCATTCCGAGCGGCGCCAGTTTTTCGGCGAGACCGACGAAACCGTCGCCAAGAAAACCAAATCCGCCCTGGCCGCGGGCCTTACCCCCATCGTTTGCATCGGAGAAATGCTGGAACATCGCGAGGGCGGCCGGACCGAGCAGATTTGCCGGACGCAGTTCCTCGGCGGTCCGGGTTCGTTGACCCCCGACGAATTCTCCCGTATTCTGATAGCGTACGAACCAGTGTGGGCTATCGGCACCGGCAAGACGGCCACCCCGCAAATGGCCGCAGAGGTGCACAGTTTCATCCGCCAATGCGCCGCGGAAAAGTTTTCCGCCAAGCACGCTTCCGAGTTACGGATTCTCTACGGCGGTAGCGTCAAGCCTGACAACGTTCAGGGATTGATGGCCCAGGAAGAATTGGACGGCGCGCTCGTCGGCGGAGCGAGCCTCGATGCGAAATCGTTCGCGAGCATTGTTCGAGATTGCGCAGGGAGATAGAAATGCCAAGTTGGATGAAGTGGACCATCGCTCTATTGATTGGTTTTGCGGTCATCGTGATCGGCTTCCGGTGGTTTGGCTGGTTGCTCACCGCCTTTTTCGTGATGAACTGCATCGTTCTGATGACCGTAATCATGCTGCAAAGTGGCAAAGCCGCTGACCTAGCCGGCGCCTTTGGCGGCGCTGGAAGCCAGACCTCCTTCGGTCCTCGCGGTGCCGCGTCGGTTCTTTCTCTAGCCACCACTTGGTGCGCAGTTATGTTCATGGTTTGTGCCTTCGCCATGGTGTTGCGCACGGACAAAGCGGTTGAGACAGGGGGCGGCTCGGTCTTGCAAGAGATCTCCAAGCCGGCCCCCGCGAAGACGCCCGCAAAGGCTCCAGTCACGCCAAGCCCGGTGCCGCCATCTTCCGCACCGCAGAGCACTCCGCCTGCCTCGAGCACTGCGCCTGCTTCTTCGAAACCTACGGCCCAGCAGCCAGCTCCGGTACAACCCAAGAAGCCCTAAGCTGTCGGCACTTTTGGTTTTTTCTCGGTGAACCATCCGGCTTGCGGGCGTAGCGCCTCGCAGCTACAATGAAGTTCTCACCTCTGTGCGGTCGTGGCGGAACTGGCAGACGCACCAGCTTGAGGGGCTGGCGGTAGCAATACCGTGGTGGTTCGAATCCACTCGACCGCACCAAATTTTCTACAGCAAAATTATCGGGAGTACTGCGGTCCGGGATTTCTCGGCTTGGCCCTAAGGCGGATTTGCTCTCATTGATTCCCGAGGCGATCGATTTCCGTCTGAATCGCCAGCTTGTCGAGACTTGCTAGAGGCAGGCAAAGGAACAGACTGATTCTTCGGTCGAGAGTCATGTAGGCTTCGCGAAACGCGCGCTCGATTTGTTCCGGCGTGCCCTTGACTTCTGCGGGATCGGCGATGTCCCAGTGCGCCGTCACCGGCTGCCCGGGCCAGACTGGACAGACTTCTTTCGCCGCGTTGTCGCAAATCGTGAAGACGAAATTCATTTTCGGAGAGTCTGGTCTTGCAAACTCGTCCCAATTCTTGCTGCGTAGGTCGTTCGTCGGCAAACGCGCCAATTCGAGCTGCTTCAGCGCTTCGGGCCGTATTTTTCCTATGGCATGGCTCCCCGCGCTGTAAGCCGTAAAAGTAGGGCGGCCTTTAGTGTTAAGAATGGCTTCGGCCATGATCGATCGCGCCGAATTTCCCGTGCAAAGAAAAAGTACGTTGTAACGTCCTTGCATCGCTGGCTCCTCGGCGATTCTTCCGAACGGCGAAATCTAAGGCGTCACTTGCAGCACGCCGGCCCGCAGCAAGCACCAGCCGTTTTCGTGGACGCAGACATTGGCTTGACAGCTCGAACAAATGCGCTCAGGAACTTGCCGTCAACCTCTGGCGCAAGTGCATCTACATCCAGCCCTTTTTCCGACAGAAATTCCCGCGCATCTTCCACGCGATAAATTCGCGTGGCTTCCACTTCAATTCCTTCGAAGCCCGCGGCGGCGAGCTTGTTCCGGTATTCCTCTTCGTCGAGCGCTCCCGCCACGCATCCTACCCACAACAAAATGCTCTGTCGGATCGCCGCGGAAATCTCCCCTCGCGTAACCACATCCGACACCGCAAAACGCCCGCCGGGCTTCAATACTCGAAACGCCTCTCGCAACACGCTGTCTTTGTCCGCGGAAAGATTGATCACGCAATTCGAAATAATCACGTCAACCGAATTGTCAGGCAGCGGAATGCGCTCGATTTCTCCCCGCAAGAACTCGACATTCTCCGCTCCTGCCTTGCGCTTATTCTCATTCGCCAGCGCCAGCATCTCGTCCGTCATGTCCAGGCCGTACGCCTTGCCCGTCGGCCCCACGCGGCGCGCCGAAAGTAAAACGTCGATCCCGCCTCCGGAGCCAAGGTCGAGCACAACTTCTCCTGCGTTCAACTTCGCCAATGCCGTGGGATTCCCACAGCCTAGCGAAGCCTGTAGCGCTTTCTCCGGCACCTGTTCCGTCTGTGCCGAGTCATACAAATTCGAAGTGATTGGATCGCACGCGCCCCCGGTTGTCGGCGCCGCTCCGCAACACGAGCTTCCGCCCGTTCCCGCTCGCAGAGCTGCTTGCCCGTACTTCTCTTTGACAATTTCCTTTATGTCCGTGCTTCCCGCGTTTGCGTTTTCCATTTCCTTCTCCTAACGGCAAATCTCGATAATGTCCCGCGGCCGCAGCGCCTTGTTCCGCGTGCAACACTCCGACCAAAGAAACTGCATCAATTCCTGCAGCGCCTCCGTGTTCGCCGTATACCGCAGAAACGTGCTCTCGCGCTTCACTTGCACCAGGTTTTCATTCTTGAGTTTGTCTAAGTGGTGGGACAACGTTGAATTCGGGATCTCCAGCTCTTCTTGAATGTCGCCAACAACCAGTCCTTCCGGATGCGCCGATAACAGCAATTGCATGATCCGCAGCCGGGGTTCCGTCCCCATGGCCGACAGCATGTCGGCGAATTTTGCCACCAGCTCACTGCTTTTTTTGGTCGCGCCGCTCGTCATATTTCGATATTTGCAGAAATAAGAAGGAATGTCAAATGCTCAACCACCCGCTGGCGGGCTGCCTTCGATTGGCTTCGCGGTGGTATCATCGCGGCGCTATGAAAACAAAATTCTGCTTCCTCGTGTTGTCTGCATCCTCCGCATTGGTTCTATCTGGTTTTCTGTCGTCATCCGCTACCGCGCAATCCGCGTCACCGGCGCCGGAGCACGTCATTATTTTGCACGCCGCGCGCCTCCTCCAGGTTGAAACCGGCAAAATAATCGCGCCGGGAGAAATCCTTGTCCAGGGCGACCGCATCGTCGAAATCGGTTCCACCGTGAAGCATCCACAAGGCGCTGAAGTCATGGACCTCGGCGACACCACTCTCTTGCCTGGCCTCGTCGATGCTCACGTTCATCTTTTTCTCCATCCGGGCGCCGAAGATTTGCAAACCGTCGAAGAATCCGTGCCCCAGCGCACCATCACCGCGACCCTCGCCGCGCGCGCCGACCTGATGGCCGGCTTCACCGCCGAGCGCGACATGGGCACGGAAGGCGCCGGTTCTGCCGACACCGCCGTGCGCAACGCCATCAATCGCGGCGAAATTCCGGGTCCACGGATGCGCGTGAGCGGCAATGCCATCGACATTCTCGGCGGCCACGAAGACGCCAACCATTTCAATCCGGCCCAGCACGTTCTCTCGAATGCGGACTACGCGAATAACGCCGATGAGATCGTCGCGACTATCCGCGAGCAAGTCAAAGAAGGTTCCGATTTCGTCAAAATGTACGAAACCGGCCGCGACTCCCTCGTCGACGGCCATTTCATCACGCCCTACCAGTACACCGAAGCCGAACTCCGCGCTGCCGTTGAAGAAGCCGCCCGCACCGGCAAGCGCGTCGCGGTTCATGACACCGGCGAACCGGGCACGCTCTACGCCGTTGAAGCCGGCGTCGAATCCGTGGATCACGCCTATTACCTCAGCGACGAAACCATGCGCCTCATGCACGAAAAACAAATCTTCGCCGTCCCCACTTTCGCAATCGCCGAATACTTTGCCGACCACGCCGCTTCTCCCGCCGCGGCCGCACGCGAGCACCAGATGCAGGATTTTCACGCCGAACAATTTCGCCGGCAGCTAGCCGCCGGCGTGCCGATGGCCGTCGGCTCCGACGTCGGCCCATTTCCTCACGGCACGCAGGCCCGCGAACTCGTTCTGATGGTCCAATACGGCATGACGCCGCTCGCCGTTCTGCAAGCCGACATGCTCAATGGCGCCAAGCTTCTCGGTTGGCAAGATCAAATTGGCGCGCTGAAGCCAGGCTTTTTCGCGGACATCGTCGCTGTTCCCGGCAATCCGCTCACTGATATCACCGCCGTCCAAAAAGTCACCTTTGTGATGAAAGGCGGCGTGGTTTACCGCTCCGACCATCCATAGCCTAGCGGCTCTTCACGAATTTCATCCTGCACTGGAATTTTTCCCGGCAAACGTGGGAGACTTTCTTCATGTTCGCTCCCTCTTCCATTCATGCTCCGGAACCGCTGGCCGGGATGAGCCAGCTCGTATCTCTCTCCGGAGAAAACATTGGCCTGCCCGCTTCGTCAGCCGACCCCGCTTCTAGCGGCCGCCACCTCTGCGCCCAGCTCGAAGCCAGCAACATCCTCTTTTTCCCCAATCCTCCATTCGTCATTCACCAGGACGACCGCGACTTCCTCCTCGGCCGCACGCAAACCAGTTCCGCTCTCCACAAAAATATCGCCTATCGTCCCGCCGAAGACCGCATCACCGGTCTCGCCAAATCCGAGCAAAAAGAAGCCGCCAGACTTCGCATCATTCTGAAAAATTATTCCCAAAGCGCCGGACAATTTCTTTCCGAAATTCTCACGCCCTACACGGGTAAATGGAAACTAGATTTCGCCAGCTTTCGCCCTCTCGAAGAGCGCGGCCGCCCCGCTCGTCTGCACGCCCGCAACGATCTTCCGCACTTCGACGCCTTTCCCACACGCCCCACCAACGGCGACCGCATCCTGCGCTTCTTCACCAACATCAATCCCACGCAAAGCCGCGTCTGGAACACTTCGCAGACTTTCGAAGCCATCGGCCCCGATTTTGCTAAATCTCTGGGCCTGCCTGGCCCGCAGAACGCAAATCCGTTAGCACGCGGCCTGCGCGCTCTCGCCAGCGCCTTACATCTTCCTGGCTCGCATCGTTCCGCCTACGACGACTTTATGCACCGCTGTCACAACGCCATGAAGGAAGACACGGCTTTCCGCGAATCCTGCCCCAGGCAGCGCTGGGAATTTCCTCCCAATTCCAGTTGGATGGTTTTCACCGACAGCGTCAGCCACGCCGTCCTAGAAGGTCAGTACGCCCTTGAGCAAACATTCATCGTCTCTCGGGCCGCCATGGTCGAGCCCCAGCGCTCTCCGATCGCCATCCTCGAAAGAATCGCCGGCCACCCGCTTTCAATCTGATCGGACGCTGCGGCAACTGTGTTTTGGGGTTAACTCGGCTGCACGGGATGCGTTAGAAATCTCGTATCGCGTCCCAAGTCCTGCTAATTTTGATCTTTCGGAGCTGAGCCCAAACTTGTCCACCTCTTCTGAAGCAAGAGTCTTTCTTACCGCAGAATGGCGAGACCTCGTGATGCTGAACTACGAGATTGACCCGCTCCTGTTGGGCAAGTACGTTCCCGCCGGCACGGAGCTCGATTCGTACGTCGGCAAAACCTACATTAGCCTCGTCGGTTTTCGCTTTTGCTGCACACGGCTCTTCGGCTCTGTGGCGATTCCGTTCCAATCTGATTTCTATGAAGTAAACCTCCGCTTCTACGTCCGCCGCAGCGTAGCTAACGAAATCCGAAGAGGCGTTGTCTTCATCGCCGAAATTGTCCCCAAAGCAATCATCGCGGCGGCGGCCCGTCTTATCTATGGCGAGAACTACGTGTGTCTTCCGATGCGGCATAGCTCTTCCATCACGGACTCGAAGAAGGCGCTTGGGTATGGATGGCAGCTCGAGAATCAATGGTGCCAACTCAACACGCAAACGGAGGGCATTTCTCAATTGCCCAGAGAGGGAAGCCTCGAACAATTCCTCACCGAGCATTATTGGGGCTATTCGGAAAAGAAAACCAGTACACTCGAATATCACGTTTCTCATGTTCCTTGGCGAGTCTGGTCAAGCACCTCCGCGCATTTTGAAGGGGATGCGAGCAGCTTGTATGGTGCTGAACTAAGCCGCATTCTGAAAGATCGTCCGAGCTCCTCATTCGTGGCCGACGGCTCTCAGGTTACCGTCTTGAGAGGCTGCAAACTTTCATGACGAACCCGCTGAAAGAATCGAACGCGACATCCGACCCGGCTGTGGGTTGGGTCCTGTACGACGGCGGATGTGGTTTTTGCTTTCGCTGGGTCCACTTTTGGAAGAACGTAATTGAGCGTCGAGGCTTTGCTCTGAAGGACCTGCAAGTTGCCCAGCAAGAAGGGTTTTTGCAGTGTTCGCAACAGGAAGTGCTCCAGAACATCCTTGTATTAAC
>JBARCY010000481.1:0-16501 GCA_049794595.1 Candidatus Acidiferrum sp. | reverse complement strand
GTGAGCAGATTCGAAGCATGCAAGCTGACTCCGGTTCCCGCGAGCAAACCCGCGAGCGCCGCGCCAGTAATCAGGAACTTATTCGTCTTTGTCATTTCCGTCTCCGACCTCCAGTTAATTTTGAAGCTACTGCTGCCCTTCCGGCGGATTGCCCGCCGTGAAGATCAAGAAATTGACCGGGGAGCGAAATACGCAAGCGGCGAAGTACCTCACTCTTTTTTTCGACCTTGCCCGCTCGACCTGCTTCCCGCAAACTCATCCAGTCCACGTTAGACGGCGCGCGCATCCAAAAGGTGATACAGAATTGTGAAAACATTCCGCGCGGTAATAATCGAAAAACCTTGGTCTGGTATTCCAAGATTCCGTCCAAGCAGAGTCATTCCGCGATTCAAAAGAATAGGAACTGCGCACGCCCAAGAAATGTCTGCCAGCATCCTTTGGGCACCTATGAATTTCGCTCCAGGGGTTGCGGGAGGGCAGGGCCGCAAAAGCGCACCCTGATGGGCACCCCGTCCCTCAATCCGGGGCTGTGGTATTACTGGTATCCTCCCAACGCAAGCCGCCGTCAAGCGAAAAAAACGAGAACAACCTGGAATACGGAGTGCCACAGCCTCGCTCCCCGGCCCAGAAGCTCATGCACTGCAGGCCCCACTTCTCTCTACGGTGTTTCCTTCGATCTGGATGTTGCTGGAGTACGGGAGAGTCATTGCCTGCGGTGAGGGATGCCGGCCGGTTCCTATAGCCGATCCAATTGGCACAGAAAGAAGCCCGACAGACACTTTCCTAGGGACTCTGCCTGTGAGAATCTAGTGCCCTCGGATTGACTGATATGCTTTTACGCCTCGGTTGCCTCACACCGTTCTTGTTCGCGGCTGCCGTGCTGCACGCCCAGGACAAAGCGCCCAGCAGAGCGAACGAATTGCCAACTATAAGATCCAAGGTCAACGTTGTTCTCCTGGATGTGGTCGTAACCAAGGGAAAGAGCGAGCCAGTTCCAGCTTTACAGGAGAAGGATTTTGAGATCCTGGAAGATGGCAAAAGACAAACCATCTCCTTTTTTGAAGAGCACAAAGGGGCAGCACCGCCGCCGGTCCATCTGCCACAGCTACCGCCGAACGTTTACGCCAACAACCGTGAAATACAGTCATCGGATTCTGTGAATGTTTTGTTGCTGGACTGGCTCAACACCCAACCGCGGGACCAGCCTTATGTACGCGAGCAAATCATCAAATATCTCAAGGCGATGCCTCCCGGCACGCGCTTGGCAATTTTCACGCTGGTGTCGCGGCTGCACTTGGTGCAGGGGTTCACGTCCGATCCCTCGGGGCTGCTGGCGGCGGTTGACAGCGATAGAGAGGGAGCGGAAACCCAGACATCGCGGCTGCTTCCGACGGCCCAACAGAATGCGGCGGAGCAGGGCATCCTCGAGTTAATGATTATGAATCAAGCGTCGCCCTCCGCAGTGGAAGCCGTGAGGCAGGAGATGGCGGCCTCGACGGGTTCTCAGATTGATGCGAGGATCAAAATTACGTTGCGCGCGTTGCAGCAGCTCGCGCGATTTCTTTCCCCAATTCCAGGCCGAAAAAACGTGATCTGGTTCTCTGGATCTTTTCCCGTGAGTATTTTTCCGGATGCGGACATGCCCCGTCAGTATCAGAGGGAGACTGAACAGACCGCGGACGCATTCACCGCAGATCAAGTGGCCGTTTACCCGGTGGCAGCAGTGGGCCTTGTCGGCGAAGCGGCGTTCGACCCGACGATGGGATCCACCAGGCGGTCGCAGAGAGTGGACCCTCGAGGGGCGAACTCGAGCGGGATCGCCGACCAAATCGCCATGGAGGCGCTGGCGAAGGATACCGGCGGCCATGCGTTTTACGACACCAATGGATTGGCGGACGCTGTGAACCACGCCATTGAGGACGGGTCGCACTACTACACTCTGACGTACACGCCGGCGAACATGAAGATGGATGGAAAATACCGGCGCATCGAAGTGAAAATCGCTGGTGGCAAGTACAAGCTGGACTACCGTCGAGGGTATTATGCCGGTGACGTCAAAACAGAGCTTTTGGCGGATCAAACGCCCGAGGGCGATCCGCTGCTCCCGCTCATGACCTTCGGGATGCCTGATTTTGCGCAAATTTTCTATAAGATGAGGGTGCAGCCTGCAAACACGCAGCCGGGGCCGAGCGCGGCGCGGGCGGGCAGCAACGCGGGCTTGACAGGGCCAGTTACTCGCTATGCAGTGGATTTCGGAATCGCCGCGCAGAATCTACGGCTCGAGGCTGCGCCTGATGGAGTCCGTCGCGGCCACATCGAGGTCATGGTTGTCGCATACGGTCGCGACGGCAAGCCGCTGAATTTGACCAAAGCGAGATACGGAGTAGCCCTTCCACCGCGGGACTACGAGGATGCCTTGCAGGAAGGCCTTCAGGTGCACAGCGAGATCGATGTTCCCAATGGCGAGGTGTATCTGCGCACCGGCGTCTACGATCTAAATGCGCATAATGCCGGGACGCTTGGGGTTTCTCTGGCGGTAGCTGCAAACTAGATGCCTACCGCAAAATAGCAGAGCGTCGGTCAGCCAGGCGTCGTTTTGAAGTAGGCGACGACGAAGAGGAGGCCGAGGAGAGAATCGGTGGCGGCGAAGACGAGGTCGGAGTGGTTCATGCGGCCTTGCGAGACCAGGGCGATGACGGCTACGGCGTAGGTGGCTTTTTCGAGGATGGAGGGGATCATCAGCGGGCGATAGCGGACGGGATTGGTGGCGATGAAGCAGAAGGCGACCTGCCAGGCGAGGGCGCAGCCTACGAAGCCGTAATAGAAGCCGGGATGCGTGATGGGAGGCGGATCTTTCTGACCGATGAGATCAAACATAAAATAGAGCGGCGTGATGATGAGCAAGCCCCAGACGCCGGCAATCCAAAAAACAATTTTCGCGAATTTCATAGCCTACTCCATAAGCCTCCGTGGCAAAGACTGAGCGGTAGCTGAGAATCGCCAAAGTTCGATTGCACCGCGGAGTTTAGTCCTTCTTTCCAAATCTCAAGTGAGCGGCTTCGATGAGCCACTGCTTCAAAACGGTCAAATAATGTGGATTAATGTTTTGAAAGCAGACGCCGATGCCCTGAGCAGGGTGAGCATAGACGACGACCCCATGGGATTCGAAGAATTTTCCATTCGAATAGACTTTGAGAAAGATTGCTGTACCTTTTTCGAGGGGATCGGGCATTTCCACGAAGCAACCGTAAAGGCTCAGCTCGGTAATTTTGGCGGAAATGCCAGTCTTGGCGTCCTTTAGTATCAATTCGGCTGTCGCGGCGAAGGGATACCTGGGAGTTCGTCGGCGCTCATCTTCCACGAATTCACCTCGGATGGCAGTTGCGGGATTCTACCGCGACTAAGCAAAATGTGGACCCGAAAAAAATATGCAAAAAACGGGGCGAAAACAGGGGAGAAAGTGGCCAATTAGGATGGCAAGAGAGCTTTCTAGGTATTTTTTACACAAAGAAAAGAACCTTCGTACTATTAAGCTTTTTCGCTGAACTGCCGATGATACGCACGTATGCCAAACCTCTACTTTTGCCAACCACACGCGAAAAATCAGGGGATGTTGAGAGCGGTGCTCTCCGTGAACGAATGCGATCAAGTGGTCAGCAAACATGCGGCCACGTTCTTCGGAGAAAGCTTTCCCACCTTGGGCGATGGGCAGGCCGGGGCGAACGATTTCGCCGTGCTGAGTGTGGCCGCGGCAGAAACGAACGGGACGTGGCGCCCCGGCTATTACAGACTCAACTCGGAACTTGCCGAACTGAATGATGCGCTGCGGGAGCTGCAGAGATAGGCTCGACTAATCTGTCGGTTTATCGTGTCCGAACGGCAGCACGAATTACCAACTTTCCGCCTTTTTTACTTTGCCTCAAGCAAGAGCACCCTCCAGTTTTGCATTTGTGCCCTACATCGGGCCAGAACTAGGGTCGAGCTCCCTTCAGCTCATGCAATGAACCGGCGCGAGGGGGGCTGCGCGCGGTTCAGCTACGAACCCGCGACAAAACTATTACACATTTAGCGTCCCTTTCCTCACGGATATAGGCTACCCTCCCTCGAGGAATGGTAATGTTGTGCTTGCCAAGCAGGATCATCATTCCAGGCACTCACGCACTCAAATAAGCAGATCGACGGAGAGATCATGGAACTAGCCGCCACACAGGAAGCGCGTCCCTGGGAACGCCCATTTTGGAAACCCGTGCGTGGCAAGGAAGGCGTGTTCGCGTATCTCGTTCTCATTCATGTGCTTGCGGTGGTTGGATTGATCCTTTTTCCGGTACCGAGTTTGAAAGTTCTGGGGTTGGCGGTTTTGTTCATCGCTTTCGGCGGGCTCGGCACAACGGTTTGTTATCACCGGATGCTGGCGCATAAGACGCTGAAGACCAACAGGTTTGTGGAGCAAGCTCTGATCTTTTGGGCGGTATTCAATGGGTCGGGCCATCCCGCGAGCTGGGTTGCTTACCACCGGCTGCATCATTCGGTCACGGATACGCCGGAGGATATTTCGAGCCCCAAGCAGGGGGGATTCTGGTGGGCGCACTTGCGCTGGCTTTATCAAACGCAGCCCGCAGATAAAAAGCGCTGGGCGCCGGAGCTGACGCGGGGGATGTATACGGCGTGGGGCAAGCTGGAAACGCCGGTGATTATTCTTTCCATTTTTTCGGGGTTGCTGCTGGGACTGGGCTGGATGGGATTCTTTTGGATTGGGGCGATTCGGCTGGTCTATACGCTGCACATGCAGTGCTTCGTCAACAGCCTAACGCATCTCGGGCACGCGAAAGAAGGCGTCGAGGACTCGAGTATGAACGTGTGGTGGCTGGGTCCATTCCAAATCACGGCTTGGGGAGAAAATTGGCACGCGAATCATCATTCGCACGCGGGCTCGGCGCGGCTCGGGCTGCGCTGGTGGCAAACGGATATCGGTTGGTACTTCATTTGGATGCTGGAACGCATGGGGTTGGCCCATAGCGTGAAGCGGCCGCGCATTTCGTAACGGTCTGTTAGTTTCGTCTCGCCAAAAACACACTCGGCGCAATGTTATGATGGTCGAGTGTACGCACAAAAGTTAAAAGTGGATGTCGTGATTCGCGGAGCGAGCCGTGCTTGCCCGCTCGAATGGCTCGATCAATTTTGCATGCGCAATTTCACGAATTCAGCGGATTTTGATGACACGTTGCCCGTTGCTGACGGCGCTGTGGAAGCGAGTTTTCGGTTGACGCCGGAGCGTTTTGCGGAGGGCTTGGGAGCCTGGCTGACGCAACGGGGCAAAGGCGAGGGTGGGCCGGTTGTCGTGCGGGTGACGCGGAAATAGGGCGGTTTTTGAGGGATATCTGGATCACACGAGGGATGGGCTGAAAGATTGAAGTCGTTAGGCGGCGGAATCACGCTTTTCGCCGCTGATGGCGGCGCGGATGGCAGGGAGCGCGGCAAGGGCGGCGGCTGCGCCTGCCGCGACCATCTCGGGCGTCCTGGTGAAGTCATCCCAAACAAACGGAGTTACGTCGGGCTCGATGATGACGTCCGCCTGTTGCCGCCAAGTGAGGTCCGTGTGACGCTGGATGATGGTGAAAGAGCGGCTGAGTACATCGGTGAAGGTGCGAGGCTGCTCGATGTTGCCGGCTTCGAGATAGACGGCGATCACAATGTCCGCGCCCAGAAGGAGCGCGCCTTCCAGGGGAACGGGCGCAGTGAGAAATCCATCCACTAAGGTGCGCCCCTCATATTGAATGGGCACGAAGAGCCCTGGATAGGCGCACGAGGCACGCAGCGGCAAGCCGAGGGGGCCGCGCGTGTAGTAGACGGAAACGCCGGCGTTAATGTCGGTCGTGGCGATGGCGAGGGGAGTGGAGAGTTCTTCGAAAGTTTTCACCGGTGTAAACTGAGCAAGGAATTTTTCCAGGCGTTGGTTGGTAGCGAGGCCGAGCCAGGAGGGCGTCCAGCGGCCGAAATGGGTGAAGCTGGTGGTCGCGCCAATGCGCTCCATTTCATCAAGAGGCGTGCCCGCGCAATAAGCCGCGCCTATTAAAGCGCCGACACTGGTGCCAGCGACCACGTCGACGGGAACGCCGGCTTCGCGCAGGATACGCAAAACACCGATGTGAGCGATGCCGCGCGCGAATCCGCCTGCCAGCGCGAGACCGACGCGGGGGCGCTCCTTCGGTTTGCCCTCTTCAGGCTGTGTAAGAGAGCGCAGTTTTTCTCTGGCGGATTGGAGCCAGCCGATGTCGTCTTTCACCTTGCGAGTGCTCATCCTTGCCTTACTTTAACCCGCGCTTCGCGCTGGAGCCATAGTTCGTTTGACCAGGGGATAGCGGTTTTGTAACCTGTCCATTCGCCTCAATACGCGAGAATGTTTCGGAAAAGGCAGGCCATGAGACGTCGAATCGAAAAGGCAGCGGTACTGGGCGCGGGAACCATGGGTTCGCGTATCGCGGCGCACCTGGCGAATGCGGGGCTGCCGTGCATATTGCTGGATATTGTTCCGCCGGATTTGAAGGCTGGTGCGACGGCTGGGGACCGCAACAAAATTGTGCGCGCGGGGCTGGAAGCGGCGAAAAAATCGAAGCCCGCGGCGTTTTTTGTTCCGGCGCTGGCGGAAAAGGTTTCCATTGGAAATTTCGAGGATGATCTGGCGCGCTGCGCGGAAGCGGACTGGATTATCGAAGTTGTGACGGAGAACATCGAGATCAAGCGAAATTTGTTATCGCGCGTGGCGCAATTCCGCAAGCCGGGCGCGATTGTTACGACGAACACTTCCGGATTGCCGGTGCATTTGATCGCGGAAGCGATGAGCGAAGAGTTTCAACAGCATTGGGCGGGGACTCATTTTTTTAATCCGCCGCGCTATATGAAGCTGGTGGAAGTCATTCCTGGGCCGAAAACATCGAGCGAGGTGATGGAGACGCTGAGCGAATTTTGCGACCGGCGGCTCGGCAAAGGGGTGGTAATCGCTAAGGACACCTCGAATTTCATCGCCAACCGCATTGGAACATTTTCGATGCTGAACGCGATTCGGCTAATGTACAAACTGGGGATGACGATTGAAGAGGTGGACGCGTGCACCGGGCCAGCGGTGGGCTGGCCGAAATCGGCGACGTTTCGCACGGCCGATCTAGTTGGCCTGGATGTGCTGGCGCACGTGGTGAAAAACATTTACGAGACCGCTCCGAACGATGAGTCGCACGAAATGTACAAAGTGCCGGCGCCGGTGGAGGAGATGATCAGGCGCGGCTGGCTGGGCGACAAAACTGGGCAAGGCTTTTATAAAAAAGTGAGGGGCGAAGGCGAGAAGGAAATTTTGGCGCTGGACTTGAACACGATGGAGTACCGGCCGCGGCAGAAAGCGAAATTTGCTTCGCTGGAAATGGGAAAAGGGATTGACGATACGCGAGAGCGGCTGCGCGCGCTGGTCGGGCCGATTCTCGAAGGGCAGGAGGGCGACAAGGCGCGGCAGTTCATTTGGGGCGGGCTTTCGGAGATGTGCTTGTATGCGGCGCGGCGCGTGCCGGAAATCTCGGAGAACATTGTGGATGTGGACCACGCGATGCAGTGGGGATTCGCGTGGGAGATGGGCCCTTTTGAAATGATGGACGCGATTGGCGTAAAGGCATTTGCCGCGCAAGTGCAGAAACAAGGGCGCGCGATTCCGCCGCTGCTGGAAAAAGTATTGTCGAGCGGCAGGAAGGGATTTTACGAGTCGGAAGAGGGCAAGACAACCGTGTTCGATGTTACGAGCGGTGGTGCGAAGGCGCTGGAAACGCCGCCTGGCGTGATTATTTTGAAGTCCCAGAAAGAGGCGGGCCGCGAAATCGAGCGCAATTCCGGCGCGAGCCTGATCGATCTCGGCGATGGCGTGGTGTGCTGCGAATTTCACGCGAAGATGAACGCCATCGGCGCGGATTTAATCGCGATGCTTCACAAAGGACTGAAGCGGCTGGACTCGGATTTTGACGCGATGGTCATCGCCAATCAGGCCGTGAATTTTTCCGTTGGCGCAAACTTGATGCTCATGCTCGTCGCGGCGCAAGAGCAGGAGTGGGACGAGCTGCATCTGGCCGTGAAGCAATTTCAGAATATAAATCTCGCCCTGAAATATGCGCCGAAGCCCGTAGTGGCGGCTCCGCAGGGAATGGCGCTCGGCGGAGGATGCGAAATCAGTTTGCACGCCGCGAAAATTCAGGCGGCGGCGGAAGCGTATATCGGGCTAGTCGAGGCGGGCGTCGGTTTAATTCCGGGCGGTGGCGGAACGAAGGAGATGCTCATCCGCGCGAATGAACACGCGGCGGGCGGCGAAGATTTGGATTTGTTTCACGCGATGAAGCCGGTGTTCGAAACGATTGCCATGGCGAAAGTGGGGACGAGCGCGGAAGAATGCCGCAGCCTGGGATTTTTGCGGCGCGAGGATGGCGTCTCGATGAATCGCGACCGCCTGGTGGGCGATGCGAAAGAAGCCGCGCTGGCGCTGGTGCGCGGCGGGTACAAGCCGCCAGCGGCGAGCTGGCGGGAAGGCGCGCAGACCACGCAGATCAAGGTGCTCGGCGAACAATTCTTAGCGGGCGCCAAACTCGTGATTCACATGATGCAGCGGGGCGGCTACATTTCGGACTACGACTCGCACGTCGGCCGCAAGCTCGCAAACATCCTGGCGGGCGGGCCGCTGAGCTCGCCGCAATTCGTGAGCGAGCAGTATGTTCTGGACCTGGAGCGTGAAGCCTTCGTTTCTTTGTGCGGCGAAAAGAAGACCCAGGAACGCATCGCGCATACTTTGAAGACGGGCAAGCCGTTGAGAAATTAAAAGGACAATCTGCGCTGTGTTTCACGGACTCAAGAGACTAAGCCACTGGCACTGAAAAGTGTTCGTGCGCGATGCGAAGTTTGCCGGAGGCGTCGCGGTGCATTACGTGAGTGGCCCGCACGGTCTCCAGTTTCTCCGCGATGCGTTTGCCGCCGACGTCGCGGCCCGTGGCCTGGAATTGAAATGTGTAACTAGCCACGGCGGCGTCGCTCCCGCATAGAACGATGTCGATGGGGCTCAACTTCAGGTCCATGCGGGTATCCGGATTGAAATACTCGCGGGAACGGCGCATGGCTCCAAGCCTGCCCGGCTCGCTCCGCCCCATTGCTATTTGGAATACCGTGCTGCCCGCGGCATAAAAATCATTCAATTCCTGTTCGGACTTTGCCAGAAAGGCGGCCCAAAAAAACTCGATGGCCTTCCGGACTTCGTCAACTGTCAGTTTCGTTTCAACAGAGGACATGAGAGGCTCCCATGTGGAATTGCCTGTTCTCGTACTGATTACTTTACGCGAAAGCGCCGGGCTGCAAAGCGTCAGGCACAAAATAGTTGCCGAAGGAATTACGAGCCAGCCCTCCAGCTTCCATCGCCGAATAGCGAATAGAAATGCATAAATCCGTACTATAATAGCGGTTCCGACCCAGCCGAAATGGAATGGCGTCGTTGAGGAGACGAGATGCGCCGAGCCGCACTATTGCCGCCGCGGGAAGCCGCCAGAATTCTGGGGATTAGCTATCCAACGTTGAAGCAGTGGATCTACCGCGGGAAGCTCAAAACAGTTAAGACGCCGGGAGGTCATCATCGCGTGCCGGAGAGCGAAATCGACCGCATGATTCCTAAATCGTTGGACCGCGGCGACGTGGTTATGCGGCGTGGCAATTTCCGGAAGATTAGCGGACGCAATCAGCTTATGGGGCGCGTGATTGCCGTGAAATACAGCGGACTGCTGGCGCAAGTGACGATGGCCATCGGGGAACAGCACATCACGGCGATCATCACGGCGGATGCGGCGAAAGAGATGCGACTCAAGCCGGGAGAGAGGGCCGCAGCGCTGATTAAATCCACGGAAGTGATGATTTTGCGGGTATGAGAAGCGAAGTGATGCGTGGCTGGCGGCACGCGAATTATCGAAAAAAGTACTGGCTCAAACCGTTTCTCGTTGCGACGCTTCTGGTTTTTTTTCTCGCGCAAAATAGCGCGAGCCCTGCGAACCAGGGAATCTCCATCGCGGCGGCGGCCGATTTGCGATTCGCGATGCAGGATCTCGCGGCTCAATTCGAAAAAAATACCGGAACAAAAGTGGACGTCAGCTACGGTTCGAGCGGAAACTTCTTTGCGCAATTGCAAAATGGCGCGCCGTTCGATCTGTTTTTTTCAGCGGACATCGAGTATCCAAAAAAACTGGAAGCAGCGGGGTTTGCTGAGCCCGGCACACTTTACGAGTACGCGGTGGGGCGAATCGCCATCTGGATGCCTACGGACGCGAAGGTGGATCTCATTCGCATGGGATGGAATGCCTTGCTGGACCCGAGCGTGCAAAAAATTGCGATCGCCAATCCGGAGCACGCGCCGTACGGCCGCGCAGCTGTAGCGGCTCTGCAGAAGGCCGGGCTCTACGAAAAAGTGAAATCCAGGTTGGTATACGGCGAGAACATTTCGCAAGCAGCCCAGTTTGCGCAATCTGGAAATGCGCAAGCCGGCATTGTGGCGATGTCGCTTGCGCTCTCTCCAGGAATGAAAAGCGGCAAGCGGTGGGAGATTCCGGCGAACATGCATCCACCGATCGAGCAAGCCGCGATTCTGCTGAAAAGCGTGCGGAACCGGGCCGGAGCGCGGGCATTCCTGGAATTTGTAAGAACCTCGGCCGGGCGCGCAACGCTCGCAAAGTACGGATTCACGTTTCCGGCTGCCGTCGATCCGCCAGCTAATTTGGGGAAGAAATAATCATGGGTCCGCTGCTCCTTTCCCTTCGACTCGCTCTGTGCGTTTCCGCAATTCTTCTCGCAGGCGGACTGCCGCTCGCGTACTGGCTGGCGTATTCGAATTGGCGGGGCAAATTCTTGCTGGAAGCCATGGTAGCGATGCCCTTGGTTCTGCCGCCAACCGTTCTGGGATTTTACGTACTTCTCGCGATGGGCCCGCGCGGCCCACTCGGCAAGTTGTGGGAAATGTTTTTCGGCCACGGCCTGGCATTCACCTTTGAGGGACTCGTCCTCGCTTCCGTGCTCTACAGTTTGCCGTTCGCGGTGCAGCCCCTCATCACATCGTTTGAATCCGTGGACCGCAAACTGCTCGACGCTTCCGCGGTGCTAGGCGCGGGGAAGCTAAGAACATTTTGGCGCGTCATCCTTCCGCTCTCGGTTCCCGGGGTCGTTACCGCGTTCGTTTTGAGTTTTGCTCACACGATGGGCGAGTTCGGCGTTGTCCTGATGGTCGGCGGCAACTTGGCCGGGGTAACGCGCACCGTTTCGATCGCTATTTACGACAACGTGCAGGCGCTCGATTACGCGGAGGCGAATCGGATGGCGTTGGCGCTGCTCGCCATATCCTTCAGCGTCTTAGCGGTGGTGTACGCCGTCAATCGGGGAGTAGGCCGCCGGATCACCGGCCGTTTGTGGACAACGTGGGCGGCGAAGTAAACGCAGCGATACTGACCGCCCGCGTGAAGCTGGCGCGTTCGCGGGCGGGCTCTCCTCCCTTCCTTTTGGACGTTACGATAACAATTCCATCTGGCATCACCATTCTTTTCGGGCCTTCCGCCGCCGGAAAATCCACCGTGTTGGATTGCATCGCGGGATTGGCGCGCCCTGATGCGGGCCGCATCGCCGCCGGCGAAGGAGTGCTGTTCGATTCGGAGGCGGGCGTGAACTCTCCGCCCCAATCGCGCCACGTCGCTTATGTATTTCAAACGCTGGCGCTTTTTCCGCACATGACTGCGGAGCAGAACGTTGTTTACGGACTGGACGCATTGCCGCAGAAGTTGCGCTCCGACCGCGTGCAAGAGATCTTGAAGCTTTTCCGCATCGATAAACTCCACGCGCGCAAGCCGGCGGAAATCTCCGGCGGTGAACGCCAAAGGGTTGCACTGGCGCGGTCGCTCGTGACGCAGCCGCGTGTCCTGCTTCTCGATGAGCCCTTGGCGGGACTGGACGCTCCCCTGAAAGCGGCGATTGTTGATGACCTGCGCGCCTGGAACGCGGCGCATCGGATCCCGATTGTGTACGTGACGCACAGCCGCGAGGAGGTGGACGCGCTGGGCGAGCGCGTCATCGCGATCGATCAGGGACGCGTGGTGAGCGAGGGGACCCCCATGGAGGTGCTCGAGGCGCCGCGGCGCGTGCGGCTGGCGCAGTCCGCCGGTTTTGAAAATGTGCTCAGCGGAACTGTTGTGGACTTACGAGTGGAGGATGGCGTGATGCGCGTACGCCTCGGTGAGAGCGCTTGCGAAATCGAAGTTCCACTGGGCTACGCGGCGGCCGGAGACCGCGTGTGCATCGCCATTCGCGCGGGCGACATTTTGCTGGCAACGGCGAAGCCGGAAAATCTGAGCGCACGCAACGTTATCGAAGGGCGCATTCTCGAAATGGAACCGCGCGGCACTCTGGTGCGCGCGCGTGTGGATTGCGGCGTGGAATTTATCGTGCATCTGACTCCGGGTGCCGCGAGGGCCTTGGATCTTTCGGAAGGACGACGCGTGTGGCTGGTGCTGAAAACGCACTCATGTCATTTCGTCGAGGAGTGAACCAACGTCACTCCAAGACTGACAATGCCTCAGGATTTCGGTTTGCTCACGGCGGGCGCCGCAGCTGCCGGCCCGGAAAATCTCACTTCCGCGGCCTCAAGCGTGTCGCCTTTGGGCTTGGCGTGAATCACGACCCGGTCACCCACCGCTAAATCGGAGAGCTTCGCGGGCTTGTCCACGCCTCCGTTGTGCATCACAAAGGTGGTGGTGGCAACAAGCTTGACCTCGACGGAGCTGCCATTGGCGGTTTTCACCGTGACCGAATCGGCGCTTGTTTTTTCGACCGTCCCAATCACATGTTTGAACTCGCCGTGGGCCAAAGCCGCGGCAGCGAGGAAAGTAAGAGAAAAGAGAAGGGCCAAAGAGCGCAATTTCATTTTTATCTCCAAACGACCCAAGACCGGAACAACCCAGCGCCTGTATTATTCCACAACGCTCTCTCATAGGAGCGGGCGCAGATCCCGTGGAAGATTGCTCGGACTCCGCGCGTGATCCGCGCTCCCATTCCTAATGATGATGAGGGTCCGGCTTGGATGCTGGCGCAGCACCGTTCAAGAAATCGTCTTCCTGCTTTTCTTCTTGCCGGTCCGCTGGGCTCTTCGGATTATTCGCTTCCATCTCCATGCGCTCGTCTTCTGTCAATTGCGAAAGATGGCGAATGAAATGGACGAGTTTCCAGCTTTCGTCTTGCATGCCGGGGCTCGAGAACGCGGGCATGCCCGTGAAACGCACCCCATTTTCAATCACCCAGAAAAGCTCACCGTCAGAAAGCTTCTGCGTTTCGGGCTCCCGCAGATCAGGCGGCTTCGGATAGAGTCCTCGGCCGAGCATCGTATCGCCGTTGCCTTCATTGCCATGGCAAACGGCGCAGTGGTCCGCGAAATGCATGCGGGCTTCGCGAAGATTTTCCGCGGTGGCCGGGATGGGATTCTTGAGCCCTTGCGCAGAAGCAGCAATGGCCAGATGCCGCGCCTCCCGAGCCATCATTCTCTCGATAACCGTTGGCGTGGCACGCGCGCTGAGGCCATGGTGAAAAATCGAAGCAATCACAAGAACCACGAATCCCGCAACGAGCACGAGAACGAGCAGGATGAGAGTTCCGCGTTTCATGGCCGTGGCTCCATGTTAGACGACGCGGGCCACGCGTTGCTAGTCCGCGTTTTTCAACCTCGATTCATCCGCCAACATTCCCGCCGCGGACTTGCACCTGCAGAGTGGCATCGCCTCTGGTAGGATACGGCGAGCTATGAGAAGCAAGATCTATTCGAATCTGGATTCCGCGGTGGCCGATATTCGAGACGGCGCGCGTATCATGTTCGGCGGATTCGGCGGCGCCGGGTTCCCTAACAATTTGATTCAAGCGCTCTTCCGCCAGGGCACGAAAGAGATCACCGCCATCAGCAACAACTGCGGTACCCGCGACGGCGAATTGGGGTTGCTATTCAAGAACGGCCAGATCCGGCACGTGATCGCGGCGTTTCCGGGGCCGCATTCCTATTATTTTCAAGAGCAGTTCGCCGCAAAACAGGTGACCCTCGAGTTGGTGCCGCAAGGAATTCTCTGCGAGCGTATGCGCGCTGCTGCCGCGGGCCTGCAGGGGTTTTATACGACGGTGGGTGTGGGCACGGAAGTCGCGGCGGGAAAAGAAGAGCGCGTCCTCGAAGGAAAACACTGCATTCTGGAGCTGCCCATTCACGCGGATTACGCTTTCATCAAAGCGGAAAAAGCCGATGAGCTGGGCAATCTGACGTACCGCTTGGCGGCGCGGAATTTTAATCCGATCATGGCCATGGCCGCGACGACGACCATCGTTGAGGTCGATGAAATCGTTCCGGTGGGCTCGATCCAGCCGGAACATGTTGTGACGCCGGCAATTTTTGTGCATCGCGTCGTGCAGGCAAAAGGAGTCCGCTATGACTGAAAAGCCGCGGCTGCGGCGGGAACAGATCGCGCGGCGCGCCGTGCTTGAATTGCCGGACGGCGCCTACGTGAATCTTGGCTGGGGAATTCCAAATCTCATCGCGGGCCATTTACCGAAAAACGTCGAGCTCCATTTTCATAGCGAGAACGGGATTCTCGGCATGGGCCGGCGCGCGCTGCCCGGCGAGGAAGACTATGACCTGGTGGACGCGATGAAAGTGCCGGTGACCCTGATGCCCGGCGCGTCTTTTTTCCATCAGGCAGATGCGCATCTCATGACGCGCGGCGGTCACATCGATGTCGGTGTGTTGGGCGGGTTTCAGGTTTCGGAAAAGGGCGACCTCGCGAACTGGAAGATTCCCGGCGCAAAAAACCCCGGCGGAATCGGCGGCGCGATGGACATCGCGACGGGCGCGAAAAGGTTAATCGTCTGCATGGAGCATACCACCAAGGAAGGCACGCCGAAAATCGTGCGCCAGTGCACGTATCCGCTGACGGCGTTGGCCTGCGTCGACACGATTGTTACGGATTTGGCGGTGATCGACGTCAAGCCGGAAGGACTGATCTTGCGCGAGATCGCGCCTGGATGGACCATCGAAGAAGTGCGGAAGTTGACGGGCGCACCGCTAATGTCGCTCGGCCCCGCTCCGGAAATGCAATTGCTCTGAGTACGCTCGCGGATTCTCCGCGGCTCTCGTTAGCGGGCAAGCTGCGCGTTGCGGCCCGCGCGTGGTAGAGTTTGGAAGTTCTGCGGCGCGAATCTGAATGCATTGGAGGCAGTCATGGCGGAAAATATTCCCGAAAAATACGCGGACCTTTTGGAGAAACCGGCGTTCGGCAATCTGGGCACCCTGATGAAAGACGGCAGCCCGCAAGTGACACCCGTATGGGTGGACTATGACGGCAAGTACGTCCGCGTTAATTCCGCGCTGGGGCGCGTGAAAGACAAAAACATCCGGCGCGATCCGCGCGTCTCGATTTCGCTGCAGGATCCTGCGAATCCCTATCGCTATCTCGAAATCCGCGGACGCGTCGTCGAAATCACGCAAAACGGCGCGGACGATCACATCAACAAACTTTCCCAAAAATATTTGGGCAAGCCCGTTTACCCTTTTCGGCAGCCGGGCGAAGTCCGCGTCCTCTACAAAATCGAGCCGGAAAAAGTCAGCTCAATGGGCTGAAAAAACTAATTTCATTTATTAGGTTGTGCTAAGTCTTTCGAAGAGAAACATTACAGACGCGCCGCCACGCGAGCCGCCATGTGGCCGTCCGTCGTGCGGAAAATGAGCACGAGGCTGTCCGTGAGCGGCACGTCCTCGCTGGGAATTCCAAATTCGTACGACCACAAATAGCGCTTTGGCAAATCCCTCGCGGCGGTGTCCGTGTACGTTTGCATGGGATCCACGGAGAAATGCACCATGGTTACGCTTCCTGCGGGGCGCATGTCCACGCCGTGCTTCCAATAGAGTGAAAGCCTTAGAGAACTCATCGCCTCTTTGGTGAGGTGTGCGCCGGTGCCGACCGGCTGCAGGCCATAGGAACAAGGCTCATCGTGGATGAGCAGGTCGAGGACGACTCTGTCGGGGAATTGGGTGACGACGGCCGCGCCGAGGCGAAAAATCGTTCCATCCTCCTCGTCGTCGTAGGATTTCAGTTGGTCAAAGAAATTTCCGGAGGTGACGCGGCCGTTGATGCGGAAGCACGGGCCGCTGGGGATGCCGCCATCGCCAACGAGATAGACGCCGCCGTAGTAATTCTCAATCTTGATGTCATCCTTTTTCGGACGCTTGTGTTTTTTCTGCGAGGCGAGAGCCGAGGGGAGCAATAGGAAAGATCCGGCGAGGACGAGGCAGGAAATTCGTAGAAAGTAGGCGCCCATGGGAGTGTTCCAACGCGGTCATTTTACTCCTTGCGGCCCGGCGCGGAGAAGAAAGGTGATGCCGTTCGTCGTGTACGAGGCTTTGCCGCCGTCGAGCGGCTTGGCCTCGACTTTTCCG
>JBARCY010000480.1:0-4237 GCA_049794595.1 Candidatus Acidiferrum sp. | reverse complement strand
GCGGGCCCACATTATTGCGAACTGGCCGCCCGTTTACATCGGAAAAGAATCTGACCGGCATTGGGAAGAAGCCGAAGATTTGAGTCTACTGGAATTCAAAGCCATACAATACAAACGAAAAGGAAATGCTGTCGCCACGGAAGAACAATTGGCGCGTATTGCAAAGGTTCCCAAGCGGGAATTCATGCGCCGTCGAATCAACCAGCACACACTGGAGAAAATCTGCAGGCGGGAACCGGTGCGGGCGATCAAATTCGCCAAATGTCTGAACGCGCTCGAAGAGTATGAACAAGGAAAGTCGAACAAAGAGGAGCTGCGAACCGTGTACGCATGCATCGGAGTCTCGAATCACTGATAAAGAGCGTGCGGATAAAGAACATAAACATTGCGCATGTTTTTCCCTTTGTTGTCGACAATCTCCACCTGCAATTTCTGCTTTTTGCGAATCGGGTGTGTGAATTGCAATTCAACGCGGTAGGTTCCATGGATCGCATTGGTAAGAGCTGCGATGCCGTGGATTGGGTCAGACCGAATTTCTAACGTCGGCCAGTACCCAGGGAATCCGCTAGGCGTAAACGCAAAGCCTCCCGTCTCATCCATGAAGTTCATCTCGTTCTCGATTACTGGCATAAGCTCACTCAGAGGCAAATGAAGATGCGACGTCACTGGCAAAACGAGGAATATCCGTACAGCGCATCGGCCTAGGTCTGCACGCTGAGACTCAATCGACTTGTCGCTCGTGTCCAGCTCGAATTGCCCGTCGGAGAAGAACACTATTGAGTCACCGAATCCCGGAGTAGGACCAAGATCGCGCAAAGCCGCCTGCAACGCGTCACCGGCGAGCGTGGTTCCCCGCGGCTGAGGAAGAGCATTGATGGCTGCTTTAATCGACGCGAAATCATGCGTGAAGGGCACGATCTGTTTTTCCTTGTCCCCAAATATGTCGAGAGCTACGGAGTCCTGGCGGAGTAGAGTTTGTAGAAACACATTCGCCATATCCTTGGTGTAATCCAAAGCGGTTACGTGTTTGTCCTCGCCAAATATCGCGCTCATGCTTCCGCTCATATCGACGAGCAGAACGATCCGGCGCGGCCTGATATCGAGAGCAATGCTTTGAACCGACGCTGTGGCCGATTTAATGCGCACATTTTGAGGTGTGAGGCCCTCAACGATTTGCCCGTTCTGGTTCATAACGACCAGAGGTATCGTGTGCGCTTCGCCGCTTTGCGCCAATGCGTTTGGTGCAACAACGCAGAATGCTATAAACCCGCTGAGAAAAGCTACTGTGAGTCGTTTCATCGCAATCGATTTAATAGTATTCCTTCACGCTGACTATACTGCGAAGCAAATCCCCCTTGGAGTAAATCTGGTAAATCAGGAATTGTTTGGCTTGAGGGCCTATCCCGCCGTTATAAACTTTAGAAAGCCGATACCGTCGGCCCGGAGGCTGAAATGAGGAACCTAGTCGTTTTTGTGCTTTCATTAGTTGCGGGGTTTGCTCTCGGAAGAGCAACAACCCAGGCTCGCGTGCATGGCGACACGGTTGACAATGGTCGTTACACGTTGTCTCGCCCAGAAGCGGCGATGAATTTTTATGATCGCGGAGTGTTTTTTCTTGATAGCGCATCCGGCGCTGTGTATCGGTATGATTGGGACAAGAAGGAGTTGATCGAAGTTCCGAAAATTAAACCCTAATTTCGAGGCGTTGCCTTGGAACGTGTTAATCGGTCGCTAGTTGCTAGGAAGCTTGAGACATGCCAAGAATCTGGCGAAAGGAGGAACCGTGCGGGGATTGGGGAAAGTATCTATGGCAGTTCTGTTAGTGAGCGCACTGGCTTGGGCTGGCGAGCCGTGGAAAGGCAAACCTTACCAGAAGTGGGACCATAAGGACGTTGAGAGGGTGCTGGACCACTCACCCTGGTCGGAGATGATCAGCGTGCCGCAAACCTGGGGGATGCAAATCAGAACGACTACCAGAACGGTGACTACTATGGTGCCGCGATCGGAGGTCCCCGCACTCCAGGCCGGTGCCGTACCTACGGGCCCGCCACCTTCCGCAGTGGCACCGCAGGTGCCGTTCGAAGCCCGGTGGATATCGGCGCGGACCATGCGTGAGGCGCTGGCGCGTCAACTGCTGCTCGCCGGAAAGATGACCCAAGCTGGCGCAGAGCAATTCGTCTCAGAGGCTCCTGCCGAATATCAGATTGATGTTTTCGGTCCCGACATGGCCCCGTTCGCCAAACTCGACGAAGCTGCCCTGGCCAAGGCAACTTTCCTCCAGCTCGACGGGTCGAAGGCAGCACTTGCTCCCGGATCCATCAAACTTCTCCGCGCCCCTGATGGGAAGGCGGTGACGGCCATCATTGTCAGCTTTCCAGAAGTGGCGGACGGGAAACCGACGGTCCCCGCAGGCGAAACGGGTTTGAACCTCGTTTGCAAAACAGAACTCGCGACTCTCAAGTTCCATTTCGACCCGCGCAAGATGACGGTGGAGCAGCGGCGTGACCTTTGAGCTTTTGGGCGAATCCTCGTCCGTTCGGCGTAGAAGTGTCTACTGCCCCGTTTGCACCTTAAGGGTGTAGCAGTTTTCCCCGTGGTATAAGCCTACCCCGTCAAGGAAGCGACGGGGTAGTATGGTTCGGAAAAAATTCGGCTACACCCCCCGCCGGATAGCAAATCTCCGGTAAGGCGACTACACGTCCACTCGTGATGAACACGCTATCCCTATCAGGTACCAGAGCGAAATTGTCTTAATCACCCTTCAAGAGCTTCCACGCGCCCCAGCCAAGAAGGGCAAGGAATAGTGCGCCAACAAGCAGGGACAGCCACGGATGCGCATCGAAGAAGAGAGCCTTCCCGGCGCGTGGCAGACTACTCGGAATATCGACGCCGAGCCCTAACAGAAGACTCACGGCAGGAAGAACCACCGCTAACAGGACGAGGAGGGAAACGATGCCGAGAAGTGCGACCCCCAGTACTTTCACGATGTTCACAATCTACCTCTCCACGGATTTATGAAGTTAGCCCGAGCAGATTCGCCGCTGCCGAGGCCGATTACTGGTCACAAGAGGATTTATAGGCCGTAATCCGTCCAGCACATCGTAAGCGGCTGGCGAATTCAGGGCACGCTAACGTACAGTCTCGTCTCGTGACGTGTCCCCATGTCCGGCTGGTTGTTCGCACGGGTACAATGTGAATTCGAGGCTGATGCCAAGACTGCCTAGCATCCCTAAGAGATTTGGCGGGAATCGTTCGCTCTGGGCCGCGACATCGCGCTCTTCAATTCCGAAGTCGACCGAGACGTTTTCGACGCCCGGGAAACCGACTAGACGCGCAAGTTCGTCCTGATTCTGTTGGACAAATTGGACAGCGTCTGCGATTTGACCCTGGAGGTTGGCAAAATCCGCCGCGCTAACAACCGCATGAAATCCTGCGGCAGTCATAGGTCGCGACTTTGATGATTGTTTCTCTCCCCGATGGAAGACCGTAATCGGCTGCAACGATGACGCGGCCAAAAACTCATCGACGGCGAAGCTAGAGCCTCTTGCGCGAAGAACACACGACACTGTTAACTCCATTCGATCGCAAATCGTCTTAAGAATATCCTGTAGTTGGCCTCAATGAACAGCGCTCGTTGAAAAACTAGGTGTCTTTGGGATACTGGCAGCCTTCAGTCCAGAATGATCGTCACAATCGAGGGAATTGGACGTATAACGCGCTAATCGGAAACCCGCTTTCTGGGCAGACCTGCGTTCCCTGCGCCCCGGGGTGTAGCATTTTCCCCTCAATGCGTAATACCCCCTTATGTAATTGAGGCCAATATTCTGCGGCCCTATACTGCGGGCGTCGTTGTTTCCCACGCGGCCTGTGTATCTGTCAAACAGGTTTTCGGGCTGATTCGTTGGCCACCTCTGGGCGACCGTGCGGGGCCTATCGCGCGTATGTGGCGATGGCGGACGCAGAAAACTGCGATTCAGGCTCCCATGATCCGGCCCGGAAGCACCGCCGGTGTTAACCGGGGCTTGGCCCCCATTTAGGGGACGCGGGAGGCCCACATCGAGTCGAAGTTTTCGTCAAACACGGTTGAGGCTCAATATGACGGGGGCCGGGGGTTCCACACCCCGCCATCGAATAGGCCTAACGTCCCCACCAAAACTGACTTGGCGATTCTCTATCTTGCGTCAATTAGTGCCTCGATGAAAAGTGTGGCATCGCTGCGCGTTACTTTTTAACGACT
>JBARCY010000479.1:0-2046 GCA_049794595.1 Candidatus Acidiferrum sp. | reverse complement strand
TAGCGTGAGCATCGGCATGGCGGTGTATCCCGAGGATGGACGAACGACGCACGAACTGCTTGAGGCCGCCGACCGGCAACTCTATGGCCGGAAGAAAACAGGACGAATCCGGAATGTGGCCGTCGGGCAGGCCAAATCGGAATGGCACAGTTGAGGTTGACACAGCAGGGCTGACCTGTGACTCGTGACCCCGACAAGGTTGGGACAAACTGGTGACTGGTTTAAACGCCGTCTGCCAGATGCAGCCAATCCTGGAATTTCACTTACAATCGAGGACGATTACGCCAGACCGGCGTGGTGTGGGTGCGAAGCGGATTGGCGGAAGTGTGGACGGTAATCTTCTGCTGAAGGGAGGCCACCGTTAAGAACAGGGAACTAATATTGGCGTTGCTCGATGAAGCGTACGAAAAGAAAGCTTGGCACGGACCAAATCTGAAAAAAGCGATTCGGGGAGTGAGCGCAAAGGAGGCCGCGTGGAGGCCGGGCAAAGGGCGCCACAACATTTGGGAAGAGACGCTGCACGCCGCGTATTGGAAGTGGGAGGCGCGCAGGCGGGTGGAAGGCGGGAAAAAGGGATCGTTTGCGTTGAAGGGAAGTAATTTTTTCCCGCGTCCCGAGAAGGGCAAGGCAGATGAGGCTTCGTGGCGCGCGGACCGGGAATTGCTGGAACGGGAACACGGCGCGTTACGAAAGTCGATTGAAAAAGTTGCGAGCACTTCGCGAGGAACGAAATTTCTCCGGCACATCTACGGCGTGGCATTACATGATGTTTATCACGCGGGACAGATTCGTCTGCTGCGCCGCTTGATGGAGCGTTGAGGTTCCGCACCTGCGAGAGACAACTTAGGAGGTCTGCCGCCGAAGTTTGCGAAGGAGTTCAGCGGGGTCGGGCGAATCCTGAAAAAGGCGGATGGCGGCGATGCCGGAGGCGCCTGCGGAAAAACAGGAAGCGGCGTTTTCCAGAGTAACTCCGCCGATAGCGAGGACGGGAATCGATGCGGCATGGCAGACTTCAGCGAGGCGATCAAGTCCCTGGGGCACACCGTAGGCGGCTTTTGAGGGCGTTGCGAAGACCGGGCCGAAGAAAATGTAATCGGCTCCAGCAAAAGCGGCCAACTGGGCCGCTTTCAGGGAATGACAGGAAACGCCGACAAGAAAATCGGGGGGGGGGACTTTTGCGGCGGGGGAGGCCAGCAGACGCTTCGCTTCTCCTGGCGGCAAAGAGCTTTCGCCTAAGTGGACGCCGCCGGCGCGTTCGGCAAGTGCCACATCCAGACGGTCATTCACCAGAATGCGGGCAGGAGGGCGTGTCACAGCGTTCTTGTGAAGGGCCTGGTTCGAAATGCGGACTACCGCTTCGCGCGTGAGCGAGGCAAGATCCCTACCCGTTAAATCCTTCTCGCGAAGCTGAATCCAATCGACCCCAGCCGCGGCTACTCTCTCGATCTTTGCGAGAATAGCTTCGATCAAGCTTGTTTGCGGTTCGCCTTGCAAACTCCTGCGATCCGTGAGGTAGCAGAAGATTGGCACGGCGCGTGGGCGCAGCTTGGAGTCGTGAATGGGGTTATTGAGGAGGGACACGGGTAGGACCTGGACGAGAACCGATGAAGCTGAGGGCCAGGACGATGTCCAAAACGCCGAGGCCGCTTACAGCGCCGCGAAACGAAGGATGGAGCAGCACGGGAATGAGCGCAGGAAAATGGAGAAGAAAGAAGTTTTGTTCCCAGAAGCCGGACCACGGGAGATAGAGGAGCAAGGCTCCCATTTCAAAACAAACGACGACCACCAATGCGCGCAGAACGCGGTTCATGAGTAAGAGGGAGCCCCTGTTTTAGTGAATGCCCGAACTCAACGGATGGGTTTTTGGAGAGCAGCGATGCGATCAGCGACGTCGCGATAGTCGATGTTCATCGCATAGACCTGGGAAAAACTCTTCAGGGCTGCTTCCGGCTCACCCGCGGATTCCTGGGCAACGCCCAAATCATACCGCAATGCGAGGATGCTTTCCGGCTCAATGCCCGGAATGCGCAGAGCGCGCTCATACCA
>JBARCY010000478.1:0-8192 GCA_049794595.1 Candidatus Acidiferrum sp. | reverse complement strand
AGGAAACCGTTGCTCTATCCATCTGAGCTACAGCCCCGCTCTTTGGCATTGTATTACGTTCGGCGCTCTTTGGGTTCAAGCCTTGCGCTACTCTGCCACGAAGTTCTCCGTATCCACCGCTATGGGTGCAAGCCCGGCGCCAGCTTTGAAATCCGCAAGCCTTTGGAAATCGTCGGCCAATATTCCTTCAGCAAAGTATTTGCCGCGCCAAAACTGATTCGAATGCCGTATCGTTCAAAGGTTTTCGCTGCTGTTCGTTCCGTTTGCGGAAGATAAAGGTTTGCCAAACATTCCGCTGCCAGCGGCCCCAAGGTGCCCGGCAAGTTGAAAGCCTTGCCGCCTGCATCCGTTCGAATCCACAGCACTCGCCGCAGGGCATGTCCAGCTTTCGTGCGAAACCCTCCTTTCACGCTCACAAAGTATCTCGGATCTTCGTGCAGCAGCGCCGGCAATAAGAAGGTTCCGAAAAAATGGCTCGAAGCGCCGCTGGCCATCGACGATCCGAAACGATCGCCGAAACCCTCGCCGCCCTGCCCATAGCCGGGAAGCGTCCCGCGCGCTTCGCTAATTCCCGCCCCGGCAATCGAACTCAGTATCTGCGGAGGCGCAGTGCTCGTGCTGAGAAACAATTTGAATTTTTGCGCAGCGGTCAGTGGTCCCGGGGAAGTCGCCAGGTCAGGATAGAAGTAGGACTTTCTCGTTATAAGACCCAACGAATCTTGCCAAACACTTTTCTCTTGCTTCTGCGCAGCGCCATTCTCGGATTGCTTGGGCGCTGGCGTGTCGGGCAGATCCGCGCGTTCTGGTTTCTGCTGGGCAAGCGTTTCCCGGCCGACAAAAAGCAACAACGCCGTTGCCAACAGCACCTGGGGCCGCATGTTCACCATTGGAAATCTTAGCACGCGCCGCAGGTCACGCACTCTCGGGTATTCCTGGTATTCCGGGAGAGATTGTACGCGGCTGCTTTAGTTTCAGATACTGTACTACCGAAATAATATAGTAGGTTGATTAGGCAAGCGCTTGGCCTGGCTCGAAGCCCGGGCTCGGATACGCCGCTGCCATACCTCGGAATGCACCGTCGCCTGAACTGACGCTCGAGAGAGAAGCAGCTTCCCCTATTCCCGCGCAAACCAAACACGGTTCGGCGTGCTATTATTCCGTAACGCTCCCAATTCTTCGTCCTACTCAGCCGAACAGGAGAGAATCATGAAGCGCCCCCTTCGCATCGTTGCCATCATTGTCGCCGTTTTGATTGTTCTCCTTGTGGTTGTTCCGCCTCTGATTCCAGTGGACAAATTCCGTCCCACCATCGAACAAAAAGCATCGCAGGCGCTCGGGCGCCAGGTTCAGTTTGGAAGTTTGCGCCTTTCTTTGATTAGCGGCTCACTATCCGCCGAAAATCTTTCGATTGGCGACGACGCCAAATTCAGTGCCTCGCCGTTTCTGACGGCGAAATCGCTCAAGGTCGGTGTCGAGATCTTTCCTCTCATCTTTAGCAAGACCCTGAACATCACCGGCATCACGATTGAAAATCCTCAAGTCACACTGCTTCACAATCCCGCTGGCCAATGGAATTATTCTTCGCTTGGCGGCAGCGCTGAGAAGTCTGCGCAAAAGTCGTCTGCATCGAGGTCCACCACGGCAACCGCGCACGCCGATCTTTCCGTGCAGAAATTCTCGCTCCAGGACGGTCGCATCATTGTCGGTTCCACGAGTTCATCGAAACGCAGCACTTCCGACCACGTGAATATCGTCGCCTCCAATTTTTCCATGACCTCCAAATTTTCTGTCACGGTCACGGCCGATCTCCCTTCGGGCGGAAAATTCAAGCTTGACGGAACTGCTGGCCCCATTGACCAGGAAGACGCTTCGCTCACTCCCATCACTGCCAAGCTTGACATCACTTCTCTCAATCTCGCCTCCACTGGCTTCGTAGATTCTTCCGCTGGCCTCGGCGGTCTTCTCGATCTCACCGCCGATTTCTCCTCGCAAAATGGCGAAGCGGAAACCAAAGGCAACGTCAAGATCTCCAAGGCTCTGTTCATTGCCGGGGGCGCTGCCGCCGGCGTGCCCGTGACTGTCGATTTCGATACCAAATACGATCTGCGCAAGAGCACCGGGGTCCTCGGCCCCTCGACGCTCAAGATTGGGGGTGCTGCCGCGCATCTGAGTGGCACCTATGACACGGTGGGGGAAACCACCGTCGTCAACATCAAGCTCGACGCTAAGGACATGCCCGCGAAAGATCTAGAAGCTTTTCTCCCCGCACTCGGAATCATCCTTCCAAAGGGAACTTCTCTTCAGGCTGGCACGCTAAATGCCGATCTAAATCTAGCTGGCCCGTTGAACAAGCTAATTACTACTGGAGACGTCGGTCTGTTCAACGGAAAGCTTGCGGGCTTCGACCTCGGCTCAAGGATGAGTTCGATTGCTTCGCTCGCGGGGATCAAGAGCGGCAAGGATCTGGACATCGAAAAACTTACCACCAATCTCCGTATGGCACCCAATGGCCTCCAGACGGAAAATTTCCTCGCCGTGATTCCTTTGGTTGGCAACCTTGCTGGTGCAGGCACGGTCGATTCCAAAAACAATCTTGATTTCAAGATGGCTGCCACGCTCACGAGCACGCTCGGCGCCGTCGGAAGCCCTGTTTCTGACCTTGGCGGCCTTCTCGGCAAAGCGTCAGGGGGCGGCGGCTGCAAGAGCGGCACAACCGTTCCTTTCCTCATACACGGAACGACCGCGGATCCGAAGTTTATTCCCGATGTCGGCGGACTAGCCGCGGGCATGCTCAAATCGCAGCTCGGGTGTGCGGGTGGACTCGGTGAGACAGGCGCGAAGGACGCCAGTAAAGCTCCTACCGATGCCGTAAAAAGCCTCGGCGGCCTCTTCAAAAAGAAAAAGCCGCAGCAATAAGCGGAGCGCGTTGTACACCTGAGGGCCGAGCGCGGCGCGGCAGCAATGGACTCCCTTCAATATCGGTGGAGGATTTTCCCTGCACTATTCGTGCCGTAAAGCGACGAGAGGATCGACGCGCGTGGCACGTCGTGCGGGAATCCAGCACGCCGCGAGAGACGCGAACAGCAGCAAGATCGCGATCGCACAAAACGTCGCCGGGTCGTACACCGTCACGCCGAAGAGCAGGCTGGCGATGAGGCGAGTGCCTGCCACGGCTCCAGTAATTCCAAGAGCGAGGCCGGCCAAGATTAAAATCATGCCGCGCGCAACGACCAGCCGGAAGATGTTTTGTTGGTCCGCGCCGAGCGCCATGCGGATCCCGATTTCCGCAGTGCGCTGCTTTACCCAGTAAGAGGCCGTGCCGTAAACACCGATGGCCGCGAGCAACAAAGCCACGAACGCCAGTGAGCCAAGCAAGAGCGCATTGAATTTTCTCTGCGATTCACGCAGTGATAGGAGATCGCTTAGCACGCCGACATTAGCGACCGCGAGATTCCGGTCGATCGAACGAACCTGTTCTCGCACCGCGGCAACGAGAGTGCGCGGATCGTTCCTACTGCGAAGCACGAGATCGTCGGTCCACTCGCCGTCGGATGGCACATACGACATAAGACCGGCGGGCTGTTCCAGACCTTCCTGCCGAGCGTCGCCAACAACGCCGATGATGGCGAACCATGGACTCTTGAAATTGGGGTCGTCGAACTTTATGCGCTTGCCGATGGGATCTTCGTTCGGCCAATAGCGCTGAGCCATCGTCTCATCGATGATGATGACCGGCGGCGCGTTTTCGATGGTGTCGGCCTCGATGAACACGCGGCCGTGCATGAGGGGAATGCCCATCACCCGAAAATAATCGGGCGTCGCTTCACCGTTCGGAAGAAACGGGCGCTGACCGGAGGGTTCCGAGGGCTGGCCTTCGATCACAAAAGGTACTTTGTACATCTCGCTGGGAAACAGAACATTTGAAGTTGAGCCGACGGAAGTAACTCCAGGCAACGCACGGAGCCGTGCCAGTAAATCCATGTACAGAGAATTCCTGTTTTTCTCGTCGGTGGAATTTGCGGGAGCGCCCGGCCAATAGACGTGAAGTGTGAGCACGTGCTCGGCATCGAAGCCCGGAGGTACGGCAAAAATCCGCCACAGGCTGCGCACAAGCAAACCCGAGCCGACGAGCAGAACGAACGCGAGCGAAATCTGCGTGACAATAAACAATTTTCGGAGCGCGTGCGCGCCCAGAGCGGCTTGGCCGGAGGCCGTTTCGCGCAATGCGCGGTTCAAATCCACGTCCGGCGCGGAAAGAACGGGAACCAATCCGCAAACCAGCGAAGTGAATGCGGTGATCCCAATGGTGTAGCCCAGGACGCGGGGATCGAAAACGGCCCCGCCGAGCTTCGCGAGATCGGGATTGAGTTTTGAAACGAGACTCAAAATCCAAACGGCAAGAGGGATGCCTGCAGCGGCTGCGATGGAAGCAAGCAGAAGACTCTCGCACAAAAACTGTTTGATGATTCTGCCGCGCGTCGCGCCCAGCGAATAGCGAATGGAAATCTCTTTTGCCCGCCCAGCGGTTCGCGCCAGAATGAGATTGGCCGCGTTCAAACAGGCGATGAGGAGCACCCCGGCAATTGCGGCCCAGAGAAGCACCAAACCCTGACTGACCTTTCGCGCGAGTTGCTGGCGCAACGGCACGATGCGCACGCCGACTCCCCCATCAATCGCCGGATATTCTGCCGCGAGCCGCGATGCAATCGTGTCGAGTTCGGCTTGCGCTTGTGTCCAGCTCACTCCCGGATGAAGGCGGCCGATTACTTGCTGGTTCGGGTATTGCCGGGCCTTCATTTTGAAAAAGTCGCCGACCTCACGCGGCGTCCAGACGTCCGTTTTGTCCGGAAACGAGAAACCCGGCGGCATGACGCCGATAACGGTATGTTGGTCTCCGTTTGCTGACATGAGGCTTCGTCCGAGCACTTGCGGATCGCCGCCAAATCTTGTGCGCCACAAGTGGTAGCTGATGACGGAGACGTTCGCGTGGCCAGGAATTTGTTCATCGGGAGAAAAACTGCGTCCAATGGCGGGATTCACACCGAACACGGAGAAGAAATTGATGGACACCAGAGCGCCCGGTATGAATTCCGGATCACCGCCCGCCTTGGGAAGGATAGATTTGCCGCTCATGAAAAACGCCATGTCCGCGAAACTGTGGTTCTGCGAGCGCCAGTCCGCGAAATTCGGATACGAGACGAGACCTTCGGCTTCTCCAGTGCGCTGATTGTTCTGCCAAAGAAATGCAAGCCGTTCCGCGTTCGGGTAGGGAAACGGGCGAAAGAACGCGGCATTCGCAAGGCCGAAAATCGCGGTGTTCGCTCCGATTCCGATAGCCAGTGTGAGCACGACGAGCGACGCGAAGCCCGGATTCTTACGCAACGTTCGCGCTCCAATGTGGAAATCTTCGAACAGAATGTTGAGAGCGGCCTGCACTCGCATAGGGACTCTTCTGCGGATAATTTCTCATCCCAACGAAGGGTCGTCCAGAACTTATTCGTAGCGAAGTGCCACGATGGGATCGATGCGCGTGGCGCGGCGCGCAGGAATATAGCAGGCGAGCAAGGCAACGAGGGCAAGAGCGATCGTCACAACAACATAGATTGCTGGATCGCTGGGGCTGACGCCCGCGAGAAGGCTGGAAATGAGATGGGCGCCGGCAAAAGCGCAGGCACAGCCGAGAGCTATTCCCGCAACGACGATGAAGAAGCCTTGACGCAAAATCAGTTTGAGGGTTTCGCCGGTTTGTCCACCCAGAGCGACGCGGATGCCAATTTCGTGCGTGCGCTGACTGACCGAATAGGAGATGACGCTATAGACGCCAACCAACGCAAGAAACAAGCCGAGAAGCCCGAGGACTGCGGCGAAACCTGCGCCAATCTGAAAGAGCAGAAAGCCAGTGAGAGTGTCGAGACTTTCCATCATGGTCTCGACGTTGAATACCGGCAAGCCTGGCGCGAGTGCGCGGATATCTGCCTGGACATCGCGAATCGTAGCTTCAGGTGCCTCAGCGCTGCGCACATGGAGCGTCTCGGCGGGTGCGAGGTCGTAGTTCTGCGCAAGGGGAAGATAGAAATACGAGTCGATTGGGCCGGTCAGAGCCACAAAGCGGCTATCTTTGGCGATGCCGATCACTTCGTAGGTTGGGTTGGTGATGCCGCTGACCTTGGCGAAGTGTTTGCCAAGAGGATCTTCGCCTGGCCAAAAATGTTTGGCGAAAGCCTCGCTTACGATGGCAACGAAAGGCGCGCCGCTTGCGTCGGCTTCCGTAAAGCCGCGTCCGCGAAGAATCGGAATACGCATGGAGTCCAGATATCCAGCAGACACGACGTTGTAGTAGACCAGCGGCGGGCCCTCGCCAGGCGGAGTCTCATAACCGGAGACTTTCAGATAGTCATTGTAGGAAACCATGGTCATCGGGACCCATGCGGCGAGAGAAACGGATTTCACTCCGGGAAGCGCGCGCAGGCGCTCGAGAAGAGATTTGTAAAAGGCGAGCCCTTGCGTTTCAGAGTAGCCGATCTCGCTCGGGTCCATGGTGAAGTCGACGACGTTGTGGGGATCAAAGCCGAGGTCGGCATGCTGAAGGTTGGCGAGGCTTTTGGTGAACAGGCCGGCGATGACGAGCAGAGTCAAAGATCCCGCAACCTGCAGCACGGCAAGGCCAGTGCGAAGGCGATTCTTGCCGGGGGCGACGCTGCGCCCTGATTCGCGCAGAACCGTGTTGAGGGATGTTTGCGAGGCGCGAAGGGCGGGAAAGAGACCGACAAGAACTCCAGCAAAGAGGGCCACCGCGAAGGCGTAGGCGAAAACGCGCCAGTCAAAGGTGAAATCCAGGTGAACGGGAGCGCCCGCATGCAACTGGATTGATTGAATCGCCTTGCTGCCCCCCACCCCGAGCAGCATTCCCGCGATGCCACCTAAAAACGCCAGCAAGACACTTTCGGTAAGAAGTTGGCGAAGCAATCGACCGCGTCCGGCGCCCAGCGCTGCGCGAACCGCGAGTTCGCGTTCGCGAGTTGTGGCGCGAACGAGAAGTATATTTGCGACGTTGGCGCATGCCAGGAAGAGCACGAGTACCACTAGCACGAGGAAGAGCCCGGATGCCTTGATCATCATTCTGCCCGTGTCGGGATCAGGACGAGCCAGGCGTTCTGGGTAAGCACTCAGTGTCATGTCTTTGTCCGTGTCCGGATATTGCGCGGCGAGGCGGCGAGCGACCACGCTGAGCTCTGCTGTGGCCGCGGGAATACTCAGCCGCGGTTTTAACCGGGCTAGGACGTAGAGATTTTGCAGGATGCGGTTGACCATGAAGTCGTGCGGCCAACCTGACTCGTAAGTGTCGAGCATGGCGACAGGCAGGTAGGCCTGAACGCTGGAAAAGGCAGACAGGCCGTAAAATCCCGGCGGCGAAACTCCGATCACGGTGGCGGGATTCCCATTCACGAGGACTCTCTTGCCAACAATGGCGGTATTACCCGCGAATCGTGTTTTCCAGTAGGAGTAGGAAAGCACGAGAACGGGGTCGGCGCCGCGAGTCTGGCCCTCCGACGGAAGAATCAAGCGGCCGAGATAGGGCTTGACGCCGAGCATCTCAAAAAAATTCCCGGTGACGTAGTTCGTCAAAGCACGATCGGCTTTGCCTTCGAGGCTGAGACCATCAAAACCGATTTGGTAGCCGAGCATGTCGGAAAAAGCACCGGTGGTTTGAGAGCGGATATCGCGAAAGTCAGCGATGGAAAATAGAGTCAGCAGAGGACCGCTCCCTTGGCGGAAGGCAAGGACCGTGAGCTGGCCCGGATCTTTCACGGGCAGCGGGCGGAGGAACACGGAATCCACGATGCTGAAGATGGCTGTGTTGACGCCAATGCCGAGAGCAAGTGTGACCACAGCGGTTGCATAGAACCCGGGAGACTTGCGGAGAGCGCGGAAACCATAACGTAAATCTTGAAGAAGGGTTTCAAGAAACGGGAGGCCGCGGCGATCTCGGTAATTCTCTTTGGTTTGTTCCACGCCGCCGAGCTTCATGAGCGCATCGCGGCGAGCTTGGTCCGGGGTCATGCCGGCGCAAAGATTTTCTTGGATATGGAGTTGGACGTGTGATTCGAGTTCGGCGGAGAATTCTTGGTCACGTCGCTTCTTGTTGAAAAGCGCGAAGATTCGCATGAGCATTGCGCGGATGTGTCTCACGT
>JBARCY010000477.1:0-7944 GCA_049794595.1 Candidatus Acidiferrum sp. | reverse complement strand
GAACTCCGGCCAATTCGCATGTAATTGGTCGCGTCCGTGCTGCGTCACAAACAGCCGGCCCGCATCGTCGAACGCATACCCTTCTCCATTGCGGATTCCCGTGGCGTATCGTTCCGCCGGAGAAAATTTCTGATCCAGTTTGTTCGCGTCAAAGCGCCACGTCCCGCCGCGCGTCTCCCGCTCCGTGCAGGGATTGATTCCCGGCGAATGCAGGGTCCGATTCTTCACCTGGCAGGAATTCGTCGCGGTTCCCATGTCCACGTACATCTCGCCATTCTTATCGATGAGGAAGGGGTGCATGGGATGATCGCCGCCGAGCGGCAATCCCGAAACAACCGTCTCCGCCGCTCCGCTCGGCAGAATCGATCCTCCCGTCAACGCATACCGCACAATCCGGTCGCTGCTCTCCGCATAGATAAAATCCTTGTACAGGCCGATTCCCACCCCGCCATGCCCGCCGCTCTGCGCCGTTTCGCCAAACCTCTCGTCCACATCCGCCTTTCCCTCTCCCGTCTTATCTTGCAGCGCCACAAGGAATCCGCCCGCATGCGGCGTGTCGTTGCCGTAATACCGCCCGGACCAGGTGTTCACGTACAGCACCCCGTTCGCCGCCGCCACCAAATGGCGAGCGTGGCCTATTCCATCCGCAAACACCGTCGCGCAAAAACCCGCCGGCAGCTTCAGCCCGCTGTCGTCGTTCGGACATGCTTCGCTTGCCGCCGCCATTCCGCCCTTGGGCTCGCTTCGACCCGGCACGAGAGCGCCAGAAATGCACAACGCCCCAATCACAGCAACAAAAGCTAGAAACGGTTTATTCCTGCGGAACCAATCCATGGAAGTCCTCCGAAGTTTCAAGACCCACACTTTCGCGTCCAACTCTCAGCCCACTACCGGCTAACCCTCATAAGATACTTCGCGGCCGAATTTCGGTCATGTCTTTTTGTTTTTCACTTCTGGAGCAGCGCGGCAACTCTCAGGCAGTCGCTTTCGCCGGCCACGCGATTTGCCCGCCACGATGATAAGCCAAATTCGCAATGTGCCCAGCCCGAGCCGCTGAAACTCCCGTCTCTACCGGCGCGTTCGGTTCCTGCCGCGACCTGATGCACTCAAAAAAATTCTGCATGTGCGAAATCGTTCCGTCCTGGAAACTCCCCGCCCTTACCACCGGATTCTCTCTTTCCGATACGCCTTCATGATAAACGCCGAATCCGCCCCGGTTAATCTTTAGCGTCCCCTCCGTACCGCGAAACTCCAGCCCACCATCGTCAATCGAGGACGCCATCATGCCCTCGTAAATCACATCGAATCCCGGATAGCGCAACGCCGCCTGAATCGTGTCCGGACAATCCCACTGCTCGAAAACGTATTTATCGCCCAACATCTGTGCTTCTCTTGGCGTGTCCGTTTTCATCGCCCAATGCGCCACGTCGATCCAGTGCGTGAATAAATCGGTCATGGCCCCGCCGCCAAAATTCCAGAACCAACGCCAGCGATAAAACTTTTCTTCGCTGAACGGCTGATCCGGCGCCCCGCCGAGCCATTGCTTCCAGTCCAGCGCCTGCGTATCGATCGGCTTGCGTCCCCTATCTCCCAAATAGTTCTGCCACCAATACGTCCTCACCTGCGGCACCCGCCCGAGACTCCCTCCCTGAATCAGATCCACCGCGTCCCGAAAGTGGCTCCAGCTCCGCTGCTGCATCCCGCATTGCAAAATCTGTTTCCCAGAGCGCACCGCCTTCGTCAGTACTGCCCCCTCTTCGATCGTGTGCGTAACCGGCTTCTCCAGATACACATCTTTACCCGCCGCCAGCGCATCCACCGCCATGCGTACATGCCAGTGATCCGGTGCTGCGATAAACACCGCATCAATCTGTTGCTCGAGCACCTCGTGATAATCCACATGCGTGGTCGCGATGCCGTTGGAACGTTGTTTGATGGCGTCCCGGCGCGGCCCATAGACGTCGCTCACCGCAACGATCTGATAGTTACCGGCTTTGTCGGCGGCGTTGAGCAAATCATTCATTCGCCCGCCCGCGCCGATCACTCCCACGCGCAGCGTCTCGTTCGTCCCCAGCACTCGCGTTGCCGCCAGCGCCGTCAGCCCGGTCGTCACAATAAAGCTTCGCCGATTCAGTTGGCTTGCCATGGCCAGCATCTTAGCGATTGCCCTTCACTTTCGCCACATCCTTTGGTAAAATCTTCCCTGGGCAAAGTCTCAATTTGCGAGAGCGGCAGCCATCCTGCCGCTCTTTCCTTTCTCAACTCGATGATTCCGTCGAAGCTCCGCCCACCGTCTGCGAACTCTCCGTGACCTCTAAGCTCTCCGTGACCTCTGTGTAAAAATCCCCACGCAACGCCACACAGCTCTCTCACGGCAGGGCTAGCTGGCCTCAAACGGCCCCGAGTTCGCCGGAATCTGCGCCCCCTCTAAGCCCTGTAGAATCAATATTTACAGGCCGCTCGCAAACACTGATTCTAAAGGACTTACGAAACAAGTAACTCCTTTAGTTGCAATATTTACAAAAAACAAGGGGAGGGAGTATTCCACCTTCGTGCGCCGCTGCACAGGCCTTCCACTTGCTCCGTCAGCAGATGTTATCTTTCTCGCGGCATCCCATGTGGCTGTCCGCCAGCGGCAACCGATTGGCGTAAACTATTTCTTTTCCGGTGGACGAATGTCACGAGCAGAGCAGAATCCAGCAAACTTAAAAAGCCGCCCCATCTGGGCTGAAGTTTCCCTCGGCACTCTGGCCGAGAATTTTCGCGCGATCCGCAAGTTCGTGAATCCTCCCGAAGAGAACCGCAAGACCCCGCGCAAAATTCTCAGCATCGTCAAAGGAAACGGTTACGGCCACGGTGGCCCGCAAGTCGCCAAAGCCCTCGAAAAAGCCGGCTCCGATTGGTTTGGCGTTACGTGCACCGAGGAAGGCATCGCCGTGCGCAAAGCCGGCGTCCGAAATCCGGTTCTGGTCCTGACAAGTTTCTGGCCCGGCGAAGAATCCCGCCTCCTCGAGCACAATCTGACTGCCGTCATCCACCGCTGCGAGCAACTCCAGCAGCTCGATCGCGCCGCCGCTCGCATCTATGCCAAAAAAGGCGCGAAAAAATCCCGCAAAAAAGTTTCGTTCCATCTAAAAATGGACACGGGCATGAACCGCCTCGGCATCGCTCCCAGCGATGTCGAATGTTTCGCGCGCCAGCTCGCGAAGTGTAAACATCTCGAATTAGGCGGCGTCTTCACGCACTTCGCCTCTTCCGAAGTTCTCACGAACTCGCGCACCGGCGAGCAAACGCGCCAGCAAGAAGAGCGCTTTTACGCCGCGCTCGACCGCCTCCGCGCCCTCGGCATTGATCCCGGCATCGTGCATCTCGCCAACAGCGCTGCCATCGCCACCCGCCCCGAAACCTGGGCCGACATGGTTCGTCCCGGCGCCATCCTTTACGGCTATCATCCCGGCTACGACCCGGTCGACCAGCGCCCGCAAATCGAAGCGCGCCTCCCCGTCAAACCGGTGCTCAGCCTGCGCTCGCGCATCATCAATATTCGCAACATTCCCACAGGCGCCGGTGTGGGCTACAACGAAACTTTCATCGCCAAGCGACCCTCGCGCATCGCCGTCCTCGCCGCTGGCTACGGCGACGGCATCCATCGCTCGCTCGGCAATCGCGGCACCGTCCTTCTCCGCAGCGCGTTAGCCCCCATTGTCGGCATCATCTCGATGGACGTCACCATGATCGACGTCACCGACATTCCGGCCGCCGAAATCGGCGACGTAGTTACCATCCACGGTACCGACGGCCAGCACATCCATCCCGCCAACGTCATCGCGCGCAGCATCGGCACCGTGACCTCCGACCTCCTTTGCGCCATCAGCCAGCGCGTGCCGCGCCTCTATTTTCAATAAGTGATAACTCGAACTCGTCTTATTAATCTTTCCTTCTCGTATTGACACCTGCTTATTGTCGGAGTATATACACTGCGGGAACGTGATCCTGCGTTCTCGTTCCGCACCAGCTTAAGTTCCCCGCGCTCTTGCGGGACTGCGGCACCGATTTTGCAGTGATCGTTTTACTGTCAGGTCGTATGAGCCGAACCGTTCCTGAAGTGCAGCCTCAGCCGGGCCCTGTTCCCTCGCACAAATCCCATCCCGCCCCCGACGCTCGGCAGCCGAGAGCGATTCTCCCTGCAAGCCGCGGCTTCGAGTTCTGGCTCTTGCGCCTGTTTCTCGCGGTTTGCCTGATCGAACTTTGCTACAAGCTCGAGCCCTTCGGCTTGCGCGGTTTCTCTGCTGCTGGCGTTGGCTTTCTCCCGGCTCTCGCGATTCTCCTGGCCGAACTGCGCCTTCGCCGCGCTGGCACCAGCGGATTACTGGGCGGCGCGCTCGGCTCGGTCTGGGGCATGCTTTCCGCACTGATCGTGACGCTCATTATTTCCCGTACCGGGCAGGCGGAATCCACGAAGTCTTTCCTGGAATACGCCTCACTCTTTGCGTTTGGCTTTCTCGGTCTGATGCTTGGTTCCGAAAGAGGTTCTGAACTGAAGGCCCTCTTTCCAGCCGCGATTCCCTCGGCGCCACCCCATACTCACGAGTCCATAAAACTTCTCGACACCAGCGTGCTGATCGATGGCCGCATCGCCGACGTTTGCGAATCCCATTTTCTCGATGGCGTAATCGCCGTGCCGCAATTCGTCCTGCACGAACTTCAGCTCGTCGCCGATTCTTCCGATTCCCTCAAACGCCAGCGGGGCCGCCGCGGCCTCGAAGTTCTCCAGCGCATGCAAAAGATGCCGCATGTCGATGTGCGCATCCTCGATCACGATGTCACTCAATCAGCCGACGTCGATCACAAACTGGTCGAGCTGGCTCGCCGTCTCAGCGCGAAGATCGTCACCAACGATTTCAATCTCAACAAAGTCGCCACCGTGCAAGGCCTCGCCGTCCTGAATGTCAATCAGCTCGCCAACGCTTTGAAGCCCGTCGTTCTGCCCGGGGAGCCCATGCGCGTTCTGATTCTCCGCGAAGGCAAGGAGCCCAACCAGGGCGTCGCGTATCTCGATGACGGCACCATGGTGGTCGTCGACGGCGCCCGCCGCTTTATCAACAAAAGCGTCGACATTCTGGTCACTTCCGTTCATCAAACGACCGCCGGCAAAATGATTTTTGGCCGCCTCGAGGAACGCCCCGGACAGCCCAGTTCCATGCCACGCCAATCCGCTTCTGCCGCTGCCGCTGGCCGAGGCGAGAGCGCCAGCAACAGCCGCTCGGATTTTCAGTCTCGCGTGGAAACCGGTTCGCGTCTCTCGGAGCCGCCGCAACTGGAGCGCGGCCACAGGCCTGTCTTCCCCGACCCCGACTCTGATTGAAAATCGCGCGCCGAACAACACAGTACTCCAGCAAAGTTTGTAAGCGAAATTTTCAGAAGTTCTTTCGATACCCTTCGTCGTGAGCGTCCGCCTAATCAGCCTATTTTTTGCCTTCGTGCATTCGCCTGACACGCCAGCTTGAGGTACACTCTGAAGTTTGCGGCCCATCATCAATCCTGTCCGGGCGGGTCGCGCCTAAAATGAGCCGCATTGCCGCCATTCTCCCCGCCGCAGGTCTCGGCACGCGCATGGGCGCCGACACGCCGAAGCAATTTCTCGAGCTGGAAGGAACGCCAATCGTTATCCATAGCGTGCGCCGCATCGCTTCTTGCCCGCTGATCACGGACATCATCGTCGCCACGCGCGCCGATGTCGTCGAATCGCTCGAGGACCGTCTTCGCGATGAGCGATTCATGCAATCCGTCCGCGTCGTGCGCGGCGGCGATTCACGCCAGGATTCCGTCGCGCTCGCACTCAACGAAGTTCCCGGCGACACGGAAATCGTCCTCGTGCATGACGCCGTCCGCCCCTTCGTCACCCGCGACCAGATTGTCCGCGTCATCGAAGAAGCGCGCCGCTGTCAGGCCGCGATTCTCGGTATTCCCGCGATGGACACGGTCAAGGAAGTCAAGCGGGCCAGCCTGCCGGAAGACGTCGCGCTCATCACCGGCACGATTCCACGCGAGCGCGTTGTGCTGGCGCAGACGCCGCAGGCGTTTTCAACCAAGCTCATCAAGGAAGCGTTCGCCCGCGCACAAGCCGACGGCGTCAACGCCTCCGACGAAGCCGGCCTCGTCGAGCGCATCGGTCACGACGTCCACGTCGTCCTCGGCTCGGAGCGCAACATCAAAATCACCAAGCCCGCCGATATGAGCCTCGCCCGCTTCTACCTCGAGCAAGAGCGCCAGAAAACATGAGCGTGCGCTGCGGCATTGGCTACGATCTCCATCGACTCGCAGAGGGTCGCAAGTTAATCGTCGGTGGGATCGAACTTCCTTTCGACAAAGGTCCCGTCGGCCATTCCGACGGCGACGTTCTTGCTCACGCCATGTGCGATGCGCTGCTTGGCGCGGCTGGGCTCGGCGATATCGGCAAGCTTTTTCCAGACACGGATCCAGAATGGAAAGGCGCGAACAGCTTGCTCTTCCTGGAACACACGCGAAAATTGCTTGGCATGAAGAGCTTTGTGATTGAGTATCTCGATGCGGTGGTCATTCTGGAAAAACCAAAGCTTGGGCCGCATTTTCCCAATATGCGCGAAGCTCTTGCTCGCTCCCTCGGCATTTCCACCGATCAGATCTCTCTCAAGGCCAAGACCAACGAAGGCGTCGACGCTGTCGGCCACGGCGAAGCCATCGCCGCACACGTCGTCGCCACGCTTTCTCAGCGATAGACATGCCGTTACTCCCGAGCCCATCTCCTAACGTGCGCTAGAATTCCTCTGATGCCTCCTCCAGAAACTCCGAATCCCTCTTCCGTCGCTGCCACGAACACTTTCACAGCCCGCGACGTAGCCGAAATTCTGCGCGAAAAAGGCTGGCTCCCCGGAGATGCCTCTCCGCAGCAATCCGCCTGGTGCGAGCGTGCCGCCGCTATTCTCGGCCCCCAAGTTCAGGACCGCAGCTCACTCTCCGAGCTGTTGCAGATTGTCTTTCACTACGACGCGCAAGAAATCCTCGCCAAAATCGAGACTCACGCTGTCCTCTCGCGCTACGCTGCCCGCGACGTGCTCCGCCATCTCGCACTTCTCCTGCTCGACGGCGCGCCCGTCACCACAGAGCGATTCAAAGAGATCATCGCCACATTGAAAGTCCGCGTGGGCCTAGGCAGCCGCGAACTTTTTCATCCGATCCGTCTAGCGCTAACCGGCCGCGCCGGCGAAGGCGCTCTCGATCGCGTCATCCTGCTTCTCGATGAAGCGGCAGCTCTTCCGTCCGCCGTCCACGTAAAGTCCGCTCGCGAGCGCATCGTCGAATTCTGCGCCGCCCTCGATTGAGAGCGCCGCCGTCTCCGTGGGGGCACGACACGTCGTGCCCGTCCCTCTCTTCTCTGCGAGCTCTGTGTCGGCGTTTACCCCGACCGGCTCGGGGCGCCCTTTGCGCAAAATTCCTTCTTTTCTCTTTATCTTTACCTCCTTACTTCCCTATCTCACTACTTCCTTCAACTTGACTCCTATCACCATCTGATCAACCGATCTGGCGACGCGGCGAAGCGTCGGCATCCCGACCCTCTCGGGACCGCTCAATTCAAACGTCCTCCCTCCACTTGACACCGTTGTCTCCCTGATCAACGATCCCGATCGATCATCATGTCTCTCCCCGCCCCCGCCTTCAACGACGAAAAACACCACCTCCGCATCTACCAAGGCGACTGCCTCGACATCCTCGCCCAAATCCCGCCGTCCTCCGTCGACCTCGTCTTCGCCGACCCGCCCTACTTCCTCTCCAACGGCGGCATCACCTGCCACGCCGGCAAAATGGTCTCCGTCAACAAAGGCGCCTGGGACAAATCCAATGGTCCCGACGCCAATCACGATTTCAACCGCTCCTGGCTTGCCGCGTGCCAGCGCGTCCTCAAAC
>JBARCY010000476.1:0-1759 GCA_049794595.1 Candidatus Acidiferrum sp. | reverse complement strand
GAAGAAGTCTTAGTGCTTCAAAATACAGATTCTGGGCTAAGCATTTCCGCTGTAGTCAGAGGGCCCGACGGGAAGCTGGAAGCCCAAATCATCGATAACGAGTTTTTTATCAATCCTCGAAACTCGTTTCGAATCCAGCGGGTAGGGGGGAGTTCTCTTACCGTGTTCAATCCACAGGGCGAGCAAATACTGGATGTAAAATTCTTGAACGCGCATGCCATCAAGATACTCGGCAAGTTCTTCGGCTTGGGCGGGGAACAGATTAATATTGGTGAGGACGAACAAGTCTATACTTCTCACGGTGCGACGTTTGCTACGGTCAGCAATTGCTTCGCAGGCGACAGTTTCGGAATAATTGAGCTGACCCCTACCGGGATACAAATTCGGTAACTTCGACCGAGCCGAAACACATGCTTTTCCGATCTCTTTCGCATGCGCATTTTGACGGTGATCTGAGCAACCGATGACGCAATGGCGACTCGCGTTTTGCGTCTTTTGTTTCAATTGGTTAGAGTTAGTGGTGCAAGGTTGGTACATTTTGGCAGAAACGAACAACGTTTTCATCAGTTGGTCAGGGCCACGGAGTAAGAGCGCGGCGGAGGCCCTCAAAGATTGGCTGCCAACAATACTTCAGACCGCTCGACCTTGGATGTCAGCGACCGACATCGAAAAGGGAACACGATGGCGTGAAGAAGTCACCGAGGCTCTGGACACAATGAAAGCCGGAATCATCTGCCTCACCCCCGAAAATCTGACAGCGGAGTGGCTGCTTTTCGAGGCCGGCGCGCTTTCGGAGATCCGCGACCATCAAACGCGCGTCTGGACCTACCTCTTAGCCGATTTAAAACCCCAACATGTTAAAGATCCGCTAGCAATGTTCCAGGCGACAACGGCGGATAAAGAGGACACGCGAAAACTGATTCACTCGATCAACAAAATCCTAGACGCAACCGTTGCTGACGGCAGGCTGAATCACCTTTTCGACAAACTGTGGCCGGACTTGGAACAAAGACTGAGCGCGTTGCCGAGCCCACCAGGAGCTATTCCCCCAAAATGCTCACCGGATGAAATCGCTGCCGACACCCTAGAAATCGTTCGGGCTCTCGCGCCCTTAGTCCAAAACATCGCCAGCGAAATCGAAATTGCCCGGACTCAAAGACGGCGCGATGAGCAGCTCCGTAAGGCGATCGCACGCCTTCATGGTGAAACAGTTCTTACCACAAGCTCGCTACCTCTTTCTGGCTCGTTGAGCGAAATGAATACGCTGGTCCATTTCAACCCCAACTTCGAGTCCACTCCTCCTCCCCAAAATGAACCCGAAGGCACACACGACGTGCCCTCTGCGAATCCGCGACGCCCTGTTTCGCCGCGGAGAAAGAGGCCCTTGGCCAGTCGCAGGCCCGAGCCTAAACCTTCCGGTTCTAGCTAATTCATGCATGAGACTTCAATGTTTCTGTGACAGAGCATAATGGCCCCTTTGTCCATCCGATAGATTCACGGATTATCTTGTTTCTCCCTTTTATGCGAAGTGGTTTAGAAGCAGCGATGCAATCTTGGTGCACAATTCGGGGCGCTCTGATCTCTGGCGGGTAAGAGAAGCTCAGCTCGTGGAAAGGATTTTGAACTTGCCTTATCTTGCCGGCTTGCGGGCGGACCCTGTTCGCGGACTGCGGCGGGGCAGAAAGGGGAACGGCGAAAATGGTAGGATTGGCGCAGCGAATCGCGGATCGGCCTCGCAAGTGACGCCTCGGAGGTGAGT
>JBARCY010000475.1:0-3631 GCA_049794595.1 Candidatus Acidiferrum sp. | reverse complement strand
TTGTAGTACACTGTGCTCGTAGAAATTTACGCCCCGACTCTGGTTGGGGCGTTTTTATTTTCAGGGCGCTACGGCTCGCTTGCTCTTCGCTTGTGTAGGGGCCGGGCTTCAGCCCGGCATTTTTGGGACTTCCTCCGAGATTCGCTAAGCGTTAAATCCCGCTTCTCTCTTTCTGTCGTTCACGGACTCTCGCACTTTTCTACTTTTCGACACGTAAACGACCGGGCTTAGAAGAGCCGACCTGAAGGTCGGCCCCTACAAATGCTCCTGCTCGTAACCACCGAGGCTTAGAGGCCGGCCTGAAGGCCGGCGCCTACACACCCACTACTCGCTCTAAGGACGCAAACCATGGCAAACAAAAAACTCAGCCCGAAGCTGCTCTGGATCCAGTTTGAAGATGTTCTCGCGCCGGGTCTCGGACTGACCGTCAAGGACCGCGCCGTCTACTCTTATTTGTTGCGACATACTCTCGTGGTGGGCAAGCTGCGCCTGCACTTTGCGGTTACTGCGTTAGCCCGGACTCTGGGTATGTCAGCCGGGCGGACGCGCGAGTCGGTGCGGCGGCTGGACGAGTTGGGAGCTTTACACGTGCTGGAACGCGGCAAGACCGGCCATCTCGCCGAGATGCGGCTGCCCAAAAATATCCGTGCGATCCGATCGGGGGGAAATGGCGCGTCCTCTGCCGGGCGAGCCGCTGGGGCCGTTGAAAAGGATTCCGGGTCGAAACTCGAAACCAGGGACTTCTGGAAAACCTGGGCGCTCCGCAAAGCCATTCACGATCGCGAACGCGGCACTTGCTTCTACTGCCTGCGTCGGACTCTCTCTAATGTGCGGTGCCTCGACCACGTTGTGCCGCGAGTTCGCTACGGGCGCAATTCCTACCGGAACCTGGTGTCCTGCTGTATTGAATGCAACACGGGCAAATGCGTCCGGTCCGCCGCGGATTTTCTGCGGATTCTCTACCGTAAAGGTCGGCTCACCGCTGCCGAACTCGACGGCCGCCTCCTCGCCCTGAAAGCCCTCGCGGCCGGCAAACTGCGGCCCGCTGGGTTCTGATGGTGCAATTGCTTGGTAATCTTGTCGTCAGGCTTTTGTAGGGGCCGGGCTTTAGCCCGGCGTTTTCTGAAGCTAAGCCCAGGAACTGGACTAAAGTCCGCCCTCTACAAAGTCACCGGGCAGTTGCTGGGCTAAAGCCCAGCCTCTACAGATTCGTGTTTGCTTTCCAGGGAGGGGTCCAGTTTGTCCCGGAAGTGTGCTTCATCCAATCGATGGTTTGCGAGCCGGACAAAGGATAAAGATGAGGGTCGCCGCAAAGCCCCTTCCGTACGGGATTCCACCAAATGTAGCAGGCGACATCCTCCGGCACCTCCTTCGGCCGCAGTATGTGATCGTAATAGCGCATTTGCCAGAGCCGCTCGCCATGGTTTTTTTTGAACTCATAGGCCGTGCGCTGTTTGAAGGCATCGACCAACTGCACGAGATCGGAGGTGTCCGAGAGACCTTCACAAAGGAAATGAACATGGTCGGGCATGACGCAATAGGCATGCAGGGAAAAATTCCGTTGAGCGGCAGTTTCCACGAGATGACGGAGCAGCCATTCCCCCATGGACCTATCCGCGAAAAAAGTCGCGCGCCTCTCGGTCCCAACGGTCACGAAATAATGCTGGCGACCGCGGTAGTGTTCCGCGGGACGTCGCAGGCGTTTTTTAAAAAAGGGCATGTCAAAAGGCTAACACTGAACGGACGGCACAGAAAAAGTGCCGGGCTTCAGCCCAGCGCATCTAAAAACGCGTGGCGGGCGGGGGCTAGCTGTTGCGGGTGGGGACGGCGCTGCGGGTGGAGCGGAGGGTGCGCAGGCTGCCTCCTACGGCGTGCGCCAGGGATCGATAACGACAATGTTGCAATCGGCAAAGTCGGGGCCGTTGCCTGTTGCAAGCCTGGCTCCATGCGCCTGAGTGGTGGCCGCGATCTGGGCGTCCGCGTGACTAATTGGCCTTCCGAGCGCCCGACGGCGTGCCGCAATCGCGGCAAAGTGGCGGGCAGCTTCGCTTTCGAATCCGAGAATACGTCCGGCGAAGTCTTCCGTAAACATTTCTTCCGCGGCAGCCAGCAGGTTGTCGCGCCGCTTGCCTTTGGCGAGCAATTCGATACCGTAAAAGATTTCCGCCTCCGTGATCGCGGTTGTAAACAGCTCTGCCGCCGGTTGCAGGGCGGCCCAGGCCACGACCTGGGCGGAAGGTTTTGGCCTCATGAGCTCCGACAGCACATTCGTATCAAGGACGATCATTCCTCGAATCCAGGGGCCTTGCGCACGGCGTCGCGCTTTGGCAAGGAAAGCTCGATCCCGCCCAATGGAGCAAACCGCCGCCGAATCGCCTCCGCCAGGTTTCCGTTGGTCCGAGAGGAAGTGGTCAAAGCAAACCGCAAGATCTCGCGTGCCTCTTCTTCCATCGAGCGTCCGTGGTGGGCGGCGCGAACCCTCAAGCGGGTCTTGGTTTTCTGGTCCAGCTGCCGAATCGTGAGTGTGGCCATGCCAGCAATGATAGCATTGCTGGCATTGGATGCAAAGCGGCTCTTCAGTGGCCTTCTGAGATCGCCTGGCCAGGGCAGGCGGCGGGGCGCGGTTAGCTGTTGCGGGTGGGGACGGCGCTGCGGGTGGACCGGAAGGAGCGCAGCCGGTCGAAGAATTTGCTGGCCGAGGTGATATCGCGAGCAATTTGCGCACGCAGCTCTTCGGGACCGGCGAACTTCTTTTCCTCCCGCAGCCGCTTCCAGAAGTGGACTTCGATGCGCGCGGGGCTAATCTCCGGGATAGGCTCGAGGATATGCGTTTCGATGCTCAGCGCCGAGCCGTTGAACGTCGGACGGACGCCGACGTTTGTGACCGAGCGGCGTGTGCGCGTTTCGCCTTCAAGACGCGTGCGCGTAACGTACACCCCGCGAGCGGGAAGCAGTTCCTGTTCCGCTGCGAGATTCAGAGTTGGAAATGTGAAGCGGCGGCCTGTGCCTGTGCCAGAGACCACGTTGCCACTGAGAACGAAGGGGCGGCCAAGGAGCCGCGCGGCAGGGCCGACGTCGCCAGCCGCAATTTCGCGGCGAATAATCGTGCTGGAAACGATTTCTTCCTTGAGGATCACCGGAGGAAGGATGATGACCTCGAAGCCGCGTTCGGAACCAAGCAGAAGAAGGAGCCGGGCATTGCCGGACTGCTTGTGGCCGAAGCGAAAATCTTCGCCCACAAAAACGGCGCGCACCTTAAGATCGCGGACAAGGATTTGCTCGACAAATTCCTGCGGCGTCAGTTTAGCGAGGTCGTGAGTGAAAGGCAGCACGACAGCGGCGTCCATGCCGAGCGCGGCAAAACAGCGCAGACGCTGTTCCGTGGTGGAAATGCGCAACGGAGCCGACTCTGGGCGAAGAACTTTTTGCGGAGTCGGATCGAAAGTCAAAACCGTGGAGACGGCGCCGATTTCGCGGGCCCGAGCAATGCAGCCGCCGAGAATGGCTTGGTGACCGAGGTGAATGCCGTCAAAATTGCCGATGGCAAGTGTGCTCCCGGAGCTCGAAGCTGCATAACGAGCCCCCCAGTCTTGAGAAGAGTTAAACCGCTCGAGCGGCGCAGGATTACTGT
>JBARCY010000474.1:0-9053 GCA_049794595.1 Candidatus Acidiferrum sp. | reverse complement strand
TGGCTGAAAGACCGCCTCGAAGCCAGCGGCATCGCCAGCATCAGCAACGTCGTCGATATCTCCAACTACGTCATGCTCGAACTCGGCCATCCGCTTCACACGTACGACTACGACAAAGTCCGCGATCACCGCATCGGTGTCCGTCGCGCAAAGTCAGGCGAAAAAATCCGCACTCTCGACGGTCTCGAACGCACGCTCGATTCCTCCCTCTCTGTTGTCTACGATGGCGATGGCTCCCGCGCAGTAGGCATCGGCGGCATCATGGGCGGCGCCGACACGGAAATCTCTTTCTCTACAAAAAACATCCTGATTGAATGCGCCTGGTTCGAACCAGTCGCCGTCCGCAAAGCCGCACGCTTCCTAAAACTTCACACCGAAGCCTCTACCCGCTTTGGCCGCGGTGCCGATCCCGAAACCGCCGAGCTGGCCTCGCGTCGCGCTGCCGAATTAATCTTGCAACTCGCTGGCGGCGAACTCCTCGCCGGCGGCGTCGATGTCTATCCCGGCAAACGCTCGCCGAAAAAAATTCAACTGACCCGCACGGAGCTTCTTCGCGTCATGGGTGCTGACGTTCCCGACAAAGAAATTGAAGCCATTCTGAGCGCGCTAGGCTTCGCCCCCGTTCGAGTCGGCGAAAATCGCGGCGCGGAAGGTTCCCTGCTTGCTGCGTGGGAATGCACGCAACCAAGTTGGCGCGCCGAAGTCGAACGCGAAATCGATCTCATCGAAGAAGTCGCGCGCATCCATGGCCTCGATAAATTTCCGCCGCGCCTGCCCGCCGCCCGTCAGGGCGCGCAGCGGCTTCCGAAATTCGAGCCGGAATTACGCGCGCGCGAACGCTTAATCGGTCTCGGCTATCGCGAAATCCTTACGATTCCTCACGTCGCCGAAGAACGCGACGCACTTTTCCGCGCCGAAGGCATCGCACCCGCGCGCCTCGCGAATCCGCTCTCCGAAGAAGCCAGCGTCCTCCGTTCGAATGGCCTCGTCACCATGGCCGCCGCTCTCGAATGGAATCTCAACCACGGCCAGCGCAACGTCCGCCTCTTCGAAATCGGCCGCAGCTACCGCTTGGACGGAAGTGTTTCCATCGAAACGCCAATTCTCACCATCGGCGCTACAGGCGTAGCCCGCGAAAAAGGCATCTACGAAACGCCGCGCGAATACGAATTCGCCGATCTGAAAGGCGACCTCGACGCCATCGGCGCACTAGCCGGCGGATTCGAATGGCGCCAAGGCGGCGCTGCGTGGACTCACGCCGCCCGCTGCGGCGCGATCGGTTTGCGATCCGCGGATTTACACAACGTCGACGCGCAATCCGTCATTTCGAGCGAAGCGAGAAATCTCTCTTCGCTTGACGCCGCAAGCACCCCTGCGCGTTTAGCTTCGCTCGGCGCGGCGAACGCAGCAGCGAACTCAATTTCCCTCGGTGTTGCTGGACAGCTTGCGCGGCGCGTGGCGGAAAAATTTAAATTGCGCCAGGACATTTTCCTCGCCGAAATTCAGGTCGATCTTTTGTACGCGCAAATTCGAGCGGCGAAAGAGGCGCGTCGTTATGAGCCGCTTCCGCGTTTTCCCGCGGTTGAAAGAGATTTTTCTTTGCTACTCGCTGACGGCACCCCGTTTTCAGATGTCGTCAAAACAATTCGCTCGCGCAACATCAGCGAGATCACATCGATCGAAGCGGCTGATTTGTTCCGCGGTAAAAACGTCCCCGCTGGAAAATATTCGCTGCTCGTGCGCGTGACGTTTCAGAGCAGGGGAGCCACGCTTACTGATGCGCAGACCAGCGACTTCTCCGCCAGAATTATTTCCGCGCTTGAAAAGCAGCTCGGCGCGCAGCTCCGCGCTAGTTAGCATCCGCTGCGCGGCGTTCCGTCTAGATTCCGGTCAAAGCAAGACGGGCACGACGTGTCGTGCCCCTACGGTTAAGCCTACTCCGTGGGGGCGCAGCATGCTGCGCCCCCACAAGCGAGATGTGGTATCTTCGGCTAGTCAAGAAATTGCTCTATGAGCGCACCGATAAAAGTCGAAATATTCGGCCAGACCTACGCCATTCGCGGCGAACTGGACGAAGCGTATGTCCACAAGCTGGCGCAGTACGTGGACGAAAAAATGCATGCGATTGCGGCGGCCACGGCGACGGTCGATACGCAAAAGGTTGCGGTGCTGGCCGCGCTGGCCATCGCCGACGAACTCCACAGCTCCCAGGAAGACCGCGGCGACCGTGAAGAGTTAATGCGCGAACAAGCCGAGCGCTGCCTGACGCTGGTCGAGCGCGCCCTGAAACAAACCGCGTGATTTAGTTTTCCTCTCGAAGTGTGAATTTCTCGCCGAGAATTGCGCGCCTCGAAAAACGAAGAGAGATTTCTCGCTGCACAGCCGACACGTTCGCCGGAGCGAACGTGAATGCAAAAGCGTCGGCCTGCTTCGGTCGAAATGACGGAGTAGTGGTGGCGTCGCGCATCTCATTGGCTCCAGGTGGTGGGGGTGCGGATCCAGCGGTGGGGGCGGAGATCGCTGTGGAGCGCGGCGGGAAGCGGGCCTTTGGCGCTGGCGGCGATGTTGGATTCAACGTTACGGATTTTGCGCATGCCTGGGATGATGGTGCTGACGTCCTTGTTGTTGAGAATGAAGCGGAGCGCCAGTTCGGGCATGGTCATGCCGTCTTTGAGAAGAGGCTTGAGAGCGTCGGCGTGGGCCACGCTGGACTTGAGATTTTCGGCGACGAAATAGGTGTTGCGCCAATCGCCTTTGGGCCAGGTGCTATCGACGGTGAGAATTCCGGCGAGCGAGCCTTCATCGAACGGGCAGCGCGCGATGATGGCGACATCTTTTTCGCGGCACGCGGGAAAAAGTTCGTCCTCGGGATTCTGGTCGAAGATGTTGTAGATGACTTGCACGGCGTCGATGAGTCCGGCGCGCACGGCGCGAATGCCGTTCCACGGTTCCCAGCGATTGAGGCTGATGCCAACGGCGCGGACTTTGCCGCTGCTGCGCAGATTTTCGATGGCGCGTGGCAAGCGCTCGTCGTCGAGCCACTTGTCTTCCCAGGTATGAAACTGGATGAGATCGAGTGTGTCGACGCCGATGTTGGCGAGACTTTTTTCGACGTATTCGACGATGTAGTCGGGCGGAAAACAATCGTCGAGAGAAAATTCGCGGCGGCTGGGCCAGCGGCGATTTTTCGGCGGGACTTTTGTGGCGATGTAAAGTTTTTTGTCGGGCCCGGAGTTCGCGGTGTTTTGGTTGGCGCGCAAAATTTTCCCGAGAAGCTCCTCGCTGTGACCGTCGCCGTAAGCCCAAGCAGTGTCGAAAAAATTGCAGCCGAGATCGACGGAGCGCTGAAGCGACGCGAGCGATTCCGTATCTTCCGAACCGGTCCAGCCGGCGAGTCCCCACATGCCGTAACCAATTTCGCTGACGTTCCATCCCGTGCGGCCGAAGCGGCGGTAGTGCATGGTGTGCTCTCCTTGAGTCGAGGGCACATTATACGGGGAAAAGAAAGGGGGTAGTGGATGGTGAGCAGTGAATGACGGACGTGAGTTGTGATCCGTGTTTCGTGATCCGTGGAGCTCGTGGGAAAATTCGGGAACCCTTTGTTTGATAGATGTGCCCCTACCCGGGGTGTGATGGAAAGTGTGCGCAATTGCATGACGGGATTTGAGTTGCGGGCGTCGCTGTGCGTGACAAAGGAGGTAAAGAAGTAGCGAGGTAATGAAATCCCGGAGCCCCCACCCCCCTGTTTTTTGCAAGAATATGATTCGATGGGGGTTAGGTGGTGGCGGTGTGCGAAGAATATGATTCTAAAGGGGATAGTGGCGAAGGTCAGGTGATGATCCATGGCGGAAAGCGACCGACGACAGAGAAAAGCAGATCCCTCACTACGTTCGGGATGACAACTGGGGGAAGGGGGGCTGAACACAGAGACACAGAGTGCGCAGAAGGGGAAGAAATCGGGCAGAGGGACTGGTGGTGGGATGGCAGGTGGGGTGAACATGGAGGATTGTAGCATAGAAAGTTACTAAGTGTCAATAGATTTTCTGTTTACTGAATAGGTCATTCGAACGCAGAGGGGCGGATTCGAAGGGGAATGGCGGAAGTCGAGAGGTTTGAGGGAGTTGCGTGGGATTGAGACGGTTTGGTGAGACTGTGGGAATATGTGGAAAAGTGTGAAAAGAGAGTGGGTAGTGAATCGTGAGTGGGTAGAAGCCTCATGGTGAGACTTGGGGCAGTTGCCGCGCGTCGGTGGAAGTGATGGGATAGAAGAAAAAGGAAACGAAGGACCCACCCTTGCGGAACCCAACCCGCAAGGATGGAGCACCCTACGGAAAAGACAAAATCAAAATCTTCTGCGAGAGGAAAGGATGTTGCGCCCGCAGTTGGGTAACGCTAGGGAATAAGGATGGGGCGGGTGCGGTTGTGGAGGCGGTAGACGGAGAAATCGCGGCGGTCGACGGTGAATATTTTGCGGAGGCCCTCTCGTTCGGCGACGCGGATGAGCGCGGCGTCGGCGAGGTCCATGGGACGGTTGGAGTATTTGCGCATAAGTTCGCGGGTTCGGGGGATGTCGTTGGCATCGAAGGGGAGCAGAAGGACGGCGCCACGCTCGAGCATTTCCCAGAGAGCTTCCTGCGCGGCGGGTTGGTCGGATAGGAGGTACATGGCTTCGACGAGCGGAGGCCAGACGGTGGCCAGCGGTTCGCGCAAGGACTTGAGAGCGGCGACGCATTTGGCGTGGTGCTGGTCGTCGGCGTCGACCAGGGCGACGAGCGGGCCGGCATCGATGAGAATCAAGACTTGTTTCCGCGGCGCTTAAGGAGTGCGACGAACTGGCGGCCGGATCGTTCGGAGCGCTTCGGGTTTCCGCCGTGGACGACGCCGATGAGGTCCATCATGGCTTCATAGGGAGAAGCGAGGGGCTCTTGACGATCCGCCCATGCAGCGATGGCCTGGCGAATCACTTCGGAAGTGGAAAGGCGTTTCCGACGCGCCAGGCGGGCGATGCGCTGGCGCGTTTTGGGGTCAAGGCGAAGAGTGAGTGGGGAGGCCATGATGGAGGATCTTGTTTGATAGTTTGAGTGTAACACGACTTGTAATACAGAGCCAGGCTGGGGTTGCTCAATGGATGATTCGGACGGGGAGGCGCGGATTGGAAGGGGAGCGGCGGAAGTCGAGAGGTTTGAGGGAGTTGGCGAGATGGAGGCGGATTGGTGAGACTGTGGAAATGTGTGGAAAAGTCAAGAAGGGTGGTTGAGATTTGTGGTTAGCCGTATAGCGCCCGACACAGGTGCGTCTGATTGGGTTGCACAGGTATTGACAATATAGGTCCGATAACTTGACCATTAGGGACGGACCGGGGTTGTGAGGGATTGCAACTGAGTCCCATTGAAGCGGCCCCAAGGTTTTTACTTGGGGGTGGCGCATAGCCGTGGCGAAAGGCCTTCTTAATGGAGGCCCAAGCTCCCGCCAATTAGGTGTGTAATGTCATGCCAATAAATTGGCCTCTGGCCAAACGTGAACCGCAGCTTCGGTCCAAAATGAGTCTGAAGTTATTTTACGCCGTATTCTCCCAGGACAGCGTCATTCGACAGCTTTGTAAGGAGAGAGCGAAGCTCGCTAGAAAGCGAAATGACAACCAGTTTCTCCACCGAATAAGCAAAGACCATCCGCACGAGCCGCGCACGTCAAAGGTCGACGACGATCTCCAGAAGATGTTTCCGAATCGTAGAAAATGGCACCGTTATCGGTCTGGAACTCGCGGAAGAAAAGCCTCGTACGAGTTAAATGTTGAGGCCTTGTTTAGGGCCGTACGTCATCTTAGGGGCTGTTCGCCTTCGGAGACTTGGGTCCAGCTACTCAACGCGCGTGTTCGAGCTATACGTGGCCGAGTGTTTGCGCCTACTGCGTTTGAGTTCACCGCTCCTAAGATTCACCCTATTGAGAAAGAAAGAGGCTCACACAAGTACCGTCCTTTGGCTTCTTTCCCGCTCGATGATAAAATCATCGACTCTCTGACCGCTCGATACCTGAGAAGGCTTCTCGATCATGCCCTTCTTCCTTCTTGTCTCGCTTTTCGCTGTAACAACGGAGCCAAAAAGCCTCCGACGACGCACGATGCGCTCCAGAAATTGCTTAATCTGAACAGGCGCCATTTTAAGACTCGTCTGTTCGTGGCTGAGTGCGACATAAAAAGCTTTTACGATTGCGTATCTCACGCCGTTGCTCGCGAAGCGTTTGCAGACTTGCTAAGGGATGGGGCAAGAAGATTGCCCGGGCTACAAGTACACCCTCGGGCAAGAGAAATCTACGAAAGTTATCTAGCCTCGTACTCTTTTCGCCGGATCGTAAAATCGCGCGAACAAGGGCTGCTGGGATCGCGAGATCAAAAGGGTGAGTTTAAGTGGCCCATGGCTGATCTAGTAAAATTTCATGGAGTCGCTTCCCCGGATAATGTTGGCGTGCCGCAGGGGGGAGCGCTTTCGTGTTTTATTGCGAATGCGGTGCTGCATGCTGCCGACAAGAGGCTGGAGCGACTGAAGCGTCGACGGGGCAAGGCTTTTACCTACTTGCGTTATTGCGACGACATGATTTTGCTCGCGGCTGACTTCGATACTTGCAAGGCCGCGCATGACGCTTATTCTGAAGTTCTAGAGTCGAAGCTCTTGCCTGTTCACTTACCGGCGTCTTTCGTCTCCTATGATGCCTCCTTCTGGAATGCGAAGTCGAAGGCACCCTATCTTTGGGATAGACGAGGAACTTCTGACAACGTTCCCTGGATCCAATTTGTTGGGTATCAGTTGCGATTCGATGGTTTGGTGCGGATTCGTCCGAGCACGCTGAAAAAGCACAGGGACAAAGTTACGAAAGCAGCTGACCAGCTCCTCAAGGTTTTAAATCCAGGATCTCGACAAGGTCGGCGTTTATCGGCGTTCGCGCGAGGCTTGAGGAAAAGCAATGCACAGATTATTCACCGGCTGAGGCAGAGGTTGATCTCAATGGCCGTGGGCAGAGTACGACTTGGACGCGAGTTCAAAGGGCCGATGCCGATGTGTTGGGCCAATGGTCTCCGTGGGTTGCTCGGGCGAAAAATTGTGCGGTCGCAGCTGAAAGCTCTTGATCTCCATCGCGAGAAGCAGATTCGTCGAGTGGTCCGGCGTTTAAAATTGAGAGATGCTGCTCCGGCGAAGAATTCCAAAGTCAAGGACGTTCTGGCTTACTACGGGACTCCCTTCAGTTATTGGGGCCAGTTTCCGGCGGGTTTCCGTCGGCGTTTGTAGCTGGCCCGAGATTACCCGCGGGATCGCAGACCAGCCCCAAACGGTTGAATACTAGTTGTTGTTGACGTGGATTGGAGCCGAGACGAGCTGCCAGCGGACGACGCCGTGGCGGCAGCGCCAGTTCGCGCTGTGCTGCGAGCAGCTATGCTCCGGCGGCAACGGATGACCCTCTGTCGAAACGACCTCGAACCCGCATTCGGTGCAGCGGTAGATGCCTGAATATGGCGTCTTCGTGCCTGGAGTATAGATATGGTCGAACGCTGGTGAATCCAACTTCGTGAATACGCTGTGTTTGTAGTACGGCACTTCGTGGACCCTCCTGAGTCCTGTTTTCTTGATAAAAACGTTCATCAACGCCCAGAAAAAGGCGCGCGCCGGTGCGTGCGTGGGCAGTTTGCGTAATTAGGCAAAGCGCGTTGACATTTGTGAGGGCAGGAATTAAGGTCAGAGCATGGACGTTAGGCTCCTTGCCGCAAGCAAGGGGTTACGTTAGGCCCGCGGTTACCGCCGCGGGCTTTCGTACTTCAACCCACAGTACTCGCCGAATTTTCTACTTCCGGTCTCTATAGCGCCGGCACGTTCAGGACTTCGCGACGGGGTCAGCCCTTTGATTCGAGATTTACTATTCCCTCGTCGATCATCTTCCTGAACTTGTAGCTGAGCGCGATCCTTCGCACTGAGCGGCCCTGGTCGTTCGTCCGTCGCATCTTTGTGAGGAGTTGTTTTTTTCCTAAGCCGTATCGCCGTCCCCACGACGTGAGGGAAGTCACAGATCCGCCCACGCCTTTCGACTCGACGCCGAGTGCCGATCCGATCTGAGCCGTGTCCAACCCGTCCTTTTGCTCGAACAGAAGTTTCACGAGTCTGTGTGCGGCTGTGGGAAGCGGCTCCAGGTCTTCTTTTGTGGACGCGCCTGTTGGCGCGGGCGGCGCAGCAGCATAGGAGTTCGTCGCGCGCGCGCCGCTGTGCTTAACCTGTTCTTGATACGCGATCGCCTCGTCCACTGAATCGACTTCAACGGACTCGATGGTTCCGTCAGTTCTCAGTTTGAAACGAATAGCCATGGCCAAAATATAGGGCCAAGTCGTCCCCGCGTCAAGTGTTTTCTATGTTCGCTTGGCCTATACAATGCTACACCACTTGGCTATACTTTCGTCTAGTTTTCGCCTTATAGCGTCGGCTTGCTTCGTTTGATATGACGGCGTTGGGTAGCGACGGGCCGGATCAGCAGGACTTTTTGGAGCGGGAGCTGGCGGGTCTTTGGGAGGCGGGGCGGGGGCGGTGCATGGCTTGGCGAAGGAGGGCGTTGATGCGGGTTTGGTAGCCTGGGCCGGAGCGCTTGAGCCAGGCGAGGACGTCGGCGTCGAGGCGGAGGGTGACGGAGCTTTTGATGGGGCGGTAGAATTTGCCGACGACGGCTTTGCTGCCGTCCGTGATTTCGGGGATGGCCAAAGCTAGATGCCGGGCTGAAGCCCGGCACCTACACGGGAAAAGAAAGAGGGCACGATGTATCGTGCCCCTACAACGGACACGCCAAAGACAAAAGCAGATTCCTCGCTGCGCTCGGAATGACAGGTTGAGTTGGGAGCCGTAGAGAGGATTGTTCAGTAGCGTCACGAAGTGGTGTCGGAGTGCTTGGGGATGGCTAGTAGCGCCAGCTCGTGGTATCGGCTCCTTGAGGAGCGGATTCGAGCATGTGGGCGGCGGCGGCTTTTAAGACGCGTTGGGTGAAAGTTAAGCCGCCTTCGCGGGTGGTAGACCCTGGGGGGCCGG
>JBARCY010000473.1:0-2827 GCA_049794595.1 Candidatus Acidiferrum sp. | reverse complement strand
AGCCTGATAAAGCAGTAAAGCCCACTTCGCATTGCTATCGGTCGGGACGTAGCGAAGCCTGGTATCGCGCACCCTTGGGGTGGGTGAGGTCGCTGGTTCAAATCCAGTCGTCCCGACCATTTTCTCTCGAGCGCAGATTAGCTTTGCGATTGTATGTAACGCTTCGCTGGGCCAAGCCAGAAACAGCCGCTAGACACAAATCGAAATTCTTCCGTACAGCCGTGTTCGGCTACATTCACAATTGCGAATGCCGACGCGAAGAATCAAGCACGGCGACTAGCACGCAAACATCAGGCAAGCGATTGACGCGGGACGAAATTGAGAAGCTGCCGAGACTTGCCGAATGGGTGTCGCAGCACACATGACAGTTTTGTCCGTCACAGCGGCGAAAGCAAAGCGAAGGCTGCCTGTGCTACCCTTACTCCTTGGGTACCAATTTAAAGTATCTGTTGAACGTTCTCAGACATCTTTCTATAGTGAGTGACAGGCATTCCTCTTGAGAATGCCCGAAAGAACTCCTACCATACAAACCCGATTTACGAGAAGCGCGCAAGGAATAGATACTCTCGGATCGTCAAGGAAAAAATGGGACGCAAAGTAAAATCCGATTTCTTAGTCGCATCACCGTCGCTACAGTCTGGCGCTGCCCGGCTGTTTGACTTCTATGGCCTCTACGATTCATACAACATCAGCCCTACCGAAGCACAAGCTGACGCGATGGCCGTGTTCGCTGACTGGTCGGTTGTAGGCCAAGACATCCAAGCCGCTCTAGAGCAAGTTGAAGAACTGAAGCGGCGCGCTGCATAATTTCTTACGTGACCCACAGCAACCACAAGAAACGCAACAAACAACTCCAGATGGCGCAGTATCAGCAACAGGCCATGATGCGTGTGGCCCAACAATACTCTTTCTCCGGACCACTCCCGCCGCCAGAAGTTTTGGAGAAATACAATCAATCCATGCCGGGGTTAGCTGACCGCATCATTGGGATGGCAGAGAAGCAAGCGAATCACCGTCAGCAGATTGAGAAAACGGTCATCGATTCAAATGCTTTTGTTCAGAAAGTTGGACCGTTCTTGGGATTCATTGTTGCGATGACCGCCGTTATAGGTGGCATTGAGCTTGTCCTGAAGGGCAAGGACGGGTACGGGCTTGCTGCCATCATCACTGCCTTGGCTTCTCTTGCGGGTGTCTTCATCTACGGCAAGACGCAGCAGCGAAAAAATCTTGACGACAAAGCTAACGATCTGGCGCAGCCCAAGCAGTTAGTCAAGGTTTAGGGTTTTTTACAAGGGCAGCGCGAAGTCGGGCACTCTGGTTCAAAATGGAGAGGGATGCCCGATCATTTTCCCTTCCAAGCCGCCTCGCTTGCTGTTAATCAAAAATCTGAGAATTTCTGCGACACGATGAAATTGCAAATCGAAATTGATGACAAGTTGATGCGAGAAGCGATGCGCAGCGGCCGGTATCGCACGCGCAAAGCCGCGATTGAAGCTGGAATGCGCTTGCTCGTGCTTCGCGGGCAGACGAAAATTCGACGACTTCGCGGGAAGATCGCTTGGGAGGGAGATTTGGAACAGTCTCGGCTCGGAAGGAATACGGATCAATAGCCATGCCGCATATACTTCTGACAAATGATGATGGAATTCACGCGGAGGGATTGCGCGTGTTGGCGGCGGCGTTTGCGGGATTCGCGGACGTGAGCATTGTGGCGCCCAGCACGGAGCAGAGCGGAAAGGCGCAATCTTTGACGCTGCGGCAGCCGATTGTATGTCATGAAGTGGCGGAGCGGGAGTGGGCGGTGGACGGGACGCCGGCGGATTGCGTGATTGTGGCGTTGCACAAATTGTTGACGGAGAAAGTGGATTTGGTGATTTCGGGAATCAATCACGGCGCGAATTTGGGAGAGAACGCTTATTACTCGGGGACAGTGGGAGCGGCCCGGGAAGCGGCTCTGCACCATATACCGGCGTTGGCGATGTCGCTGTGTTCAAAGGGCGAGAAAGTCAGCTTTGAACCGGCGGCACGAGTTGCACGAGCGGCGGCGGAATTAATTTTGAAAGAGGGACTGCCCGATCAGGTTTTGCTCAACGTGAATGTGCCGGAGCCGTGGAAAAGCGGCGTGAAGTTTACGCGGCAATCGAAAAAGATTACACGGAATCAATTGTGGGAAGGCAAAGATCCGCGGGGACGGATTTATTTCTGGCTGTACGAACAAAAACTGGACAAGGACATCGAACCGGATACGGATTACGCGGCGATTTTTGATGGCATGGTGTCGGTGACTCCTTTGCACCTCGATGCGACGGATACGGCGTCGTTGAATCACCTTTCGCATTGGGGAAAGACAATTGGGAGTGCGTTTGGGCAGTAGCGGTTCGCCGATAGAAATGCCCTGGCGGAAATTCTTCAGTACAATTTCCAACTCAGAAAAAAATGGAAACTGGCGGTTGCGATTGTGCCGAGTAGGGGCACGATATATCGGGCCCCTACAACGCCAGTTAGCGGCTGGGCGTCGCCGCTGGGGCGACGGCTGGAATTTTGTCCTTGTGCATGGATTCGTTGAGCGCGGGAAGATCCTTGGCCAGGACTTCGCGCCACGTTGTCAGTTGCGTTTCGAGGCGCTGATCGAGTTCGGCGAAAACGGCGTCTTCCGCGGGCGTGGGAGCGGTATCGGCGCTGTCAACGAGGCTTTGCAGATGGCCCAGCTTGCTGTTGAGCTTCGTCGGATAGTTGGCTTGGTCTTCGCTCGCTTTGGAATTTACCTGGACAAGCTCCTCTTCGATGGCGCCGATTTTCTTGCGCAGATCGGCGGACTCGGTGACCA
>JBARCY010000472.1:0-23915 GCA_049794595.1 Candidatus Acidiferrum sp. | reverse complement strand
GCGCGGCGCCGACCTTATCATCCTCCGGAGCGAGCGCGCGCCCCAGAATCAGCGGAACCTTCAGAGTTTGCGTGATACCTGCGGTAACTCGACGCAGATGGAGGCGTTCCGGCTCGCCGCGGCCCGTAAGGACCACATCGTCATTCTGGTAGGGCATCATGCTTTCGAAGACTGTGTTTTGCTTTCGCCAATCATCAAAGTTGGCCATGCTGATGCTCATGTTCGGAACTTGTTCCGAGAATTCACTGAGGAGAACAAGGCGCTCCGCTTGCGGGTAGGGAAGCGGGCGCAGAAGAATCGCGTTGATGACGCTGAAGATGGCGGTGTTGGCGCCGATGCCCAGCGCGAGAGTGATGATGGAGACAGCGGCGAAGGCCGGATTTTTCAGAAGCAGCCGGATGGCGAAGCGTACATCCTGAAAAAGAGCGCGCACGGCGGCCTCCTTATCATTCGTACCTTAGGGCAACGAGCGGATCGATACGCGTGGCGCGAAATGCGGGAATCCAGCAGGCGAAGAGAGCAATTCCCGTCAGCAATAAAACCACGACGATAAATGTGAGCGGGTCCGTTGGCTTGATGCCCACAATCAGGCTGCCCATCACGCGAGTGCCTGCCAGCGCCAGAACCAAGCCGAGGGCCAATCCGATGCTAACCACGCCGAGCCCCTGGCGCAAAACCATTCTCAAAATGTCGCGCGGAGCTGCTCCCATGGCCATGCGAATGCCGATCTCTTGTGTGCGTTGAACGGCGGCGTACGAAACGATGCTATAGATTCCGACAACAGCGAGAATCAGCCCGAGCAGTCCCATGACAGCGGTGAGTTGCGCGCCAAAGTGGAAGAAGAAAAAGCCGTTCGCACCCTGCAGGGATTCGTTCATCGTCTGCACCTGCGTAATCGGCAAGCTGGGAGCGAGTTCGTGGATTTGCGATTCGATTTGCAGAGCCAGAGTTTCCGGGGGCACGGAAGTGCGCACTTGAATGGTGCGCATCGACACATAGCTTTGATCGATCGGCAAATAGAAGAAGGGCAGGGGATCTTCGGTGACGTTCTGATACTTGGCGTCCTGGACGATCCCGACAACTTCGATGAATGGACCAGTGGACCCTTTAGTGCTGAAGCGTTTGCCAAGGGCGTCTTCATTCGGCCAGAATTTGTTGGCCATGTTTTGGTTGATGATGGCAACGGCGGGAGCTTTTTCACTGTCCACGTCCGTAAATCTGCGACCGCGGAGCAGGGGAATCTGCAAAGTGTCGAAATAGCTGGGCGTCACCATGTTGTAGTTGAGTTCCGCGGCTTGCTGGCCGGGCTCGAGAGGATGATCTTCGATCCAGACGCGATCATTGGAACTGACCACGCCCATGGGAACAATGAAAGCTTGCGCCACGGATTCCACGCCTGGAAGCGCGCGCAAGCGGGTGTCGATTTCCTTGAAAACCTGGCGGCCGCGCGGTTCCTTGTAACTGATTTGGTCGACGTCCACGGAAAGATTGAGAAGGTGATCGGGATTGAAGCCGAGATTGATTTTTTCTGCCTTCTGCAAACTGCGGACAAAGAGCCCGGCGACGATCAACAACACGAGAGAGCCCGCCACTTGCGCCGCGACCAGACTATTGCGCGCCAACTGTCGCCGCGGACCGGACGATGAGCCGCGGCCGCCTTCGTGCAGAACAGTGATGACATCGGTACGCGCGGCTCGAAGGGCAGGCATGATCCCCACCACCAAACCGGTCAGCAAAACGACGCCTAAGGCGAACAGGTACACGCTCGTGTCCGGATGAAAATCGAAATGAATCGGAAGATCGGTCCCCAGCCGCAGCGAACCGAGAATTCCTGCCGCCCAGGAACCCAGGAGCAGGCCAGCTCCTCCACCGAGAAATGCGAGCAAAAGACTTTCGGTGAGATATTGGCGCACGAGATGCCCGCGCCCCGCGCCCAAAGCGGCGCGGATAGCCATCTCGCGCTGGCGGACCGTAGCGCGTACAAGCAGAACATTGGCGATATTGAAGCAAGCGACGAGAAGCACGAGGCCTGCCATGGCCATGAAAGCGACAGCCGCGATGGGAACGGGATTCTCCGGGTCGGGATCGGGCCTGGCCATTTTTTCCGGATAAAGTTGTACGGAAATGCCTTTCTCCGAATCCGGATGTTGTTGGGCAATGCGTTGGGCGACGACGGTCAGGCTGGATTGGGCCTGTTTCAAGCTCACGCCTGGCTTGAGCCTGCCCATGAGGGTCAGGGTGCGAGAGCCACGGCTGGTCCAAATTTTCTGGATGGGAGCGTCAGGATCTTCGTTTGGCTCCGCACTGAACGGGATGTACGCGTCCATATCAAGAACTGAATATGTGCCGTGAAAGTCTTGAGGAGCTACGCCCACCACTGTGAATGGCAGCCCATTGAGCTCCACTTTCTTGCCGACAACGCTCGGATCGCCGTCGAATCTTTTCCGCCAATAGGAATACCCGAGAACCATGATGGGATCGGCGCCAGGAGTGCGGCCCTCGGTCGGCAGAATCAGGCGTCCATAGGCGGGGCGAATTCCGAGAGCTGAAAAATAATTGCTGGAAACGCGGCTGATGATGCAGTGATCGGCGCTGTTATCGGCGGCCACAGAGGCGAGAGTGATCCTGTAAGCGAAGAGATCACTGAAGGAGTCGGTCTGGTCCCGCAAGTCCTCGTAATCAGGATACGAAAACCGGGTAGCTCCAGGAACCGCGGCTTGATGCAGGGCGAGAACGGTAATTTGTTCGGGGTGGGGAACGGGAAGGGGGCGGAGGAGAAAGCCATTAATGACGCTAAAGAGGGCAGTGTTGACGGCCATGCCCAAGGCGAGCGTGACGATGCCGATGATTGCGAAGCCTGGGTTCTTCGACAGGGTTCGGAAGGCGTAGCGGATGTCTTTCCAGAGGTTGAGCATTAGGGCAGCTCCAAGCAGAAATCTAGGGAACGGTACGCATCCCGGATGCCTGTGCGTATATGCCCCTAAATCATTCAATGAGAAGCGCTTAGGAATGCGGCAAGAGCGGGGAGGGATGCTTAATTGTTCGATTATGGGATTTCTCGTCTCAGTTCTGAACAAGCGGAGTTCAACGAGACGGTGTCGAGTTCATCCCGGGCTGCCCCCCTCCCAGTTTTGTGTAAATGTTCATTCTAAACATACTTAAAGTCGCTTGTTTTGCTACAGCTCTGTAACTGTTGATTCTAAATAACTTAGACTGCACCAAATTTTTACACTGTGACTCTAGCTCTTATGAGCGCTGCAGGCCGCACACCAAGGCCGCGCAAATGAGTTCCAAAATACGAAAAGCCAGCAGGACGCTGGCTCGGCATACTTCGATACAGAAATGCCCAAAACAGTCTTTGGCTTGTGTCTAGCGCTTGTCAAGGCAGGAAAAACTGGCAAAAAAGCTGGAGGAAACCGGGAGCTGCGGCACGGGACTTTTTACCGGGGCTCTGTGGCGCCAATTTCTATCCCGGCTCTCTGCCTCCCGAACACTTCCTGTCAGGACGACCTGCCTTTTTATGATCGAGGAACTAAGAATTAAGTGAACTTACCGGTCTGGGAGCGGAGGATCCGAATGACACGCTCGAGATAGTCGTTGATGATCTGGAGTTCACTGGTTGAAAGACTGGAGGCCAGCTTCATGGCGGCGGCGGCGAGGCCTTCGTACAGACGGCCAACGCGCTGGAGGGCTTCCGGACGGGGGCGGATGAAAACTTTTCGTCGGTCGCTCGAGTTGCGAAAGCGTTCGACGAGGCCGGCTTTTTCTAGACGGTCCAGGATGCCGGTGATGGCGCCGGTGGTCAGGCCCGTGGCCCGAGCGAGGTCTCCAGCGGTGAGGGGCGGCTTCGCATAACGGGACATCAGCTCGAAGCATCTGGTATCCGTAACGTTGAGGCCGAGCTTGCTGGCAATGGCCTGATGAAGGAAGACGGCGACGGTGCCGAGTTCGCGGCCCAAATCCATAGCGACTCGTTTCACCAATTCCTTGCGCTTGCGCGGCGAAGTGGGAAGACTCATTTTATCTTGACATCTAATTATCTCACAAACTAAGATAATTAGCGACGGAAAGAGTATACCCGAGGAGCGGGGCGCAGCAAAGTGCCAGAAGGCAGAATCGGCTCCCCGAGCATAAACGGACGGAAAAACACAGGAAGCCTCCCGCGGGGCCAGGACCAAGCCAATAAAGAAGGGTAGAATGGAAAGCAAGTCCTCTTTGATTTGTAATCTTTCGAGCGGCACGTGCGTAGGTGTCTTTGTAGGGCCATTCGCGCGGAGAAAAGGGAAGTGATGGCGGCGACGGAAATTCATGCAAAACCGGATCTGGATTCGCTCCGGATCCATGATACCCACCGCTCGAGCAGCGGGGCCGGAAAGCGGCTGGGCTACGTGTCCGCGACGCTCGGGCTGATTGTTATCTTGGGTGGGCTGGCGTTTGCATTTCGCGATCAGACGCCGGTCGTGGAAGTCGTCGCGGCCGAACAGCCGCAGGCGGGAGGCCGGGAAGCAATTTTGAACGCGAGCGGCTATGTGACGCCGCGGCGGAGGGCTACGATTGCGGCCAAGATTACGGGACGTGTTACAGGCGTGTTCTTCGACGAAGGAACACACGTTCACGCGGGACAGTTGCTGGCCACGCTGGATGAGTCGGATACGAAGCGGGCCCTGGATTCGGCAGTGGCGGACCGGAATGCTTCGCAGGCCGCCATCGCGGATCTGCAGGTGCAGCTCCGGCTGGCGGAGATCGAGCTGCGGCGCGCTCAGGAATTGCGCGCGGCCGGCGTGCAGTCCCAAGAACAATTGGATACCTCGAGCGCTGCGGCGGACAGCTTGAAAGCCAAGATCTCGTTGGCAAAAGAGCAGGTGCTGGCGTCTGACGCGCGAATTCGCGAAGCGCAGCAAGCGGTGGACAATTGCGTGATCACCGCGCCGTATGACGGAATTGTGGTCTCGAAGGACGCGCAAGTGGGCGAGATGGTGTCGCCGATCTCCGCAGGCGGAGGATTTACGCGCACGGGCATCGCCACGATCGTGGACATGAACTCGAATGAGATTGAGGTGGACGTCAACGAGGCGTACATCGCGCGTGTGAAGGACCGGCAGCCGGTGACGGCGGTGCTGGACGCATATCCGAACTGGCAGATTCCAAGCCATGTGCGGACGGTGATACCGACAGCAGACCGCCAGAAGGCGACCGTCAAGGTACGCATCTCGTTTGACAAGCTGGATCCGAGGATTTTGCCGGATATGGGCGTGAAAGTGACATTTCTTGAGGATGCGCCCAAGAAGAAGGGCGATGCGAAGGCCCCGGCTGTGGCGGCGCTCCTTCCGACGGGGGCGCTGCGGGACGACAACGGCAAAAAGATTGTGTTTCTGGTGAAGAACGATCACCTCGAGCGGCGAGCGGTGGCCGTGGGGAATACGCAGGGCACGGAAACGGAGATTTTGTCCGGGCTCGTGGCGGGAGATTCTGTAGTGGTGGGAGGGCCTGCCAATCTGCAGGACGGTCAGGCTGTGAAGATTAAGAAATAGGAGCGCCGAAGATGATTCGAGTAGATGGCCAAGGAAACGGAAACAGCCTGATTCGAGTGCGCGGATTGGATAAAACCTACCGGCGCGGCGGAGAAGAGATTCAAGTGCTGCAGCGGCTGAACTTGGATGTGGATAAGGGCGATTTTGTGGGATTCATGGGGCCCAGCGGCTCCGGGAAAACGACGCTGTTGAATTTGCTGGGCGGGCTCGATGTGCCGACACACGGAAGCATAACCGTAGCCGGTGATGAGATCACGCACATGTCCGGAAGCAAGTTGACAAAGTGGCGAGCGCGGCATGTGGGATTCATTTTTCAGATGTACAACCTGATTCCGGTGCTGACGGCGTTCCAGAACGTGGAGCTCCCGCTGCTTCTGACCAAGCTTTCGAAGTCCGAGAGGCGTAAACACGTGGAAACGGCGCTGAGCGTCGTAGGCCTGTCTGACCGCATGAACCACTATCCAAGGCAACTTTCTGGGGGACAAGAGCAGCGTGTGGCGATTGCGCGAGCGATCGTGGCCGACCCGACGTTTCTGCTATGCGACGAGCCCACGGGGGACTTGGACCGCAAAAGCGCTGATGAGATTATGGACTTGATTCACCGGCTGGTGAAGGAATACGGCAAGACGGTCCTGATGGTCACGCACGATCCGGTGGTAGCGAAGCAGGCAGATCTAACACTGCACCTCGAGAAGGGACTCTTGGTTGAAGGGGGAGCGCGGCAGGAAGTGGCCGCGGGAGGTGTGGCGTGAAATTCCGCGGGCTAATCTTCGCGAATCTTTTTCGGAAGAAAATCCGTCTGCTATTGACGATTGGCTCCTTTGCCGTGGCGCTGTTTCTTTTTGCGTTTCTTGCGGTGGTAAAGAGCGCTTTTAGCCGAGGGGCTGAAGTAGCTGGGGCAGACCGCTTGGTGGTAACCAACCGGATTGGACTGATTGAAACGCTGCCGATTTCCTACCAAGACAAAATCCTGACCATCCCGGGAGTAAAGGCGGTGACGCAAAACCACTGGTTCGGAGGGGTCTACCAGGACGAAAAGAATTTCTTCGTGCAGTTCGTGATCGACCCGGACAACATGCTAAAGGTCATGACGGAATTCAAGGTGCCTCCCGAAGAATGGGAGAATTTCCTGAAGGATCGGCAGGGGGCCATCGTTGGCGCGAAGACCGCGCAGCGCTTCGGCTGGAAAATCGGCGACCGCATCCCCATCATTGACTCTCTCTACGGCCCCACCAAGACCTGGGAATTCAATCTCGACGGGATTTATCACAACGATCGCCCCGGGGGCGACGAGACTCAGTTTTGGATTCAATATAAATATTTCGATGAAAATGTTCCCGATTTTGCCAAGGGCACGGCTGGGTGGTACGTACTGAAACTGGATAACCCCGATGACGCCGCGCGCGTGTCCAAGGCCATCGACACAATGTTCGCCAATTCTTCCTTTGAAACGAAGACGGAAACCGAATCGGCATTCGCCGCCGGATTTATCAAGCAGTTTGGCAATATCGAGTTGCTGATCGAGATGATCGGCATGGTGGTGTTCTTCACGCTGCTTCTGGTGACTGGCAACACGATGGCGACTTCGGTGCGCGAGCGCATTAGCGAGTTGGCAGTGCTGAAGGCCATCGGCTACGGCGATCGAACGGTGCTGTTTTTTGTGCTGGCGGAATCTCTGGCGATCGCGATCCTGGGTGGACTTCTGGGACTTGGCCTGGCCATGTTGGCAATTCCGGTATTGGGCCAGGCGCTGAACGGATTGCTGCCGTCGCTTATTTTATCGCCGGCGATCCTGTCGCTGGGGCTTTTGGTGGCGGTGCTGGTAGGAGCGGTGAGCGGGATTATCCCTGGAATCGGCGCGATGCGCATGCGCGTGGTGAACGCGTTGCGGAGGGTGTGAAATGGCTATTCCGGTTATTTACAATTTTCGGAGTGTGAAGGCGCGTTGGACCTCGGCCATTGTTGCGGTGCTGGGTATCGCGGGCACAGTGGGAGTTTTCATCGCGATGCTATCGCTGGCGCGAGGTTTTAGGGCGACACTGGTGTCCTCGGGCTCGCCGGACAACGCGCTCATCATGCGCGCGGGCTCGACGTCGGAAATGACGGGGGCGGTTTCGCTGGAGAGCGCGCGGATTGTCCAAGACGCTCCAGGTGTGGCGCGCGGCGCCGATGGCCCCCTGGTTACCACCGAAGCGGTGCTGGTCACGCCGATTCCGCTCCTCTCGACAGGCACCGACGCCAACGTGCAGGTTCGAGGCGTATCGCCCAACGTGTTTGATATTCGCAAGAACATCAAGATCGTTCAGGGGCGGATGTTTCATTCCGGGCTTGCCGAAGTCGTTGTCGGCAAGAATGCGAATACCGCTTATCAGGGCTTGACCGTTGGAAGCACGATGACCATGGGCGGGCAAAGCTGGAATGTCGTTGGAGTTTTCGATGCCGGCGGGAGCGCGTTCGATTCCGAGGTATGGTGTGACGTCCACCTGTTGAACGGAGCTTTCAAGCGCCCGGCGGACACTTTTCAGTCCGTCACGGTTCACCTCACTTCGGCGGACGCGTTTCAGCAATTCAAGGACTACGTGACCGCCGACCCGCGGCTAAACGTGGAAGTCGCGCGGGAGATCGACTATTACGCGAAGCAATCGACGCGCATGACGCAACTCATCAGCATTCTTGGCGGATTGGTCGCGGGAGTGATGGCGATTGGAGCGATCTTTGGCGCGCTGAATACCATGTACTCCGCGGTGGCCGAGCGCGGCCGGGAAATCGCCACCATGCGGGCGCTGGGTTTCGGCGCCGCAGCGGTGGTTATTTCGTTTGTGATCGAGGCGCTTCTGATTTCGTTCGTGGGCGGAGCGCTGGGCGCCGTCGCGGTGTTGCCTCTGAATGGGCTGACTACCGGTGCGATGAACTGGCAGACGTTCGCGCACATGGAGTTTGCTTTCAAGATAACGCCGATACTGCTTTTGAGCGGCTTGATATTCGCGCTGGTTATGGGCGTGCTCGGGGGATTGCCGCCGGCAGTGCGCGCTGCGCAGCGGCCCATTGCCACGGCCTTGCGGGAACTCTAATAACTTCACTCCTCCTTTTCTGAAAACTGTGCCAGCTTGACCGGGTTCGCGCGCGGGGAACTTCGCGGCGAGCTATAATTCTGTCCGTTCGTGTTGCTGGAGAGGCTTGAGCATGGGCGTGGACAAAAAAGACCGCGAGTTGGGGATGCACTGCCCGATTACGCGGCGCGATTTCTTGAATGGTGTGGCGATTGGTGTCGGCGGAACACTGGCGGGCGGCGCGCTTGGCACGGATACGCTGTTGGCCGCGGGGGCGTTGGACGAGTACGCGCCGGAAAAAGTGGCGAATTACTATCCCCCGGCGCTGACGGGGATGCGCGGGAATCACGAAGGCACCTATACATACGCGCATGGCTTGCGCGATGGAGAGAAGTGGAATGCCTCCGGGTCGCCCGCGAACACGGGCGAGATTTATGACTTAGTGGTGGTGGGCGGAGGGATTAGCGGACTTGCGGCGGCGTATTTCTATCGGAAGAGTGTGGGAAAGCAAGCTCGAATTTTGATTCTGGATAATCACGACGATTTTGGCGGGCATGCCAAGCGCAACGAGTTTCGCGCGGGAAACAGGATGGTGCTGAGTTACGGAGGAACGCAATCCATTGAGAGCCCGGGGAAATACAGTGTAGTCGCGAGAGGGCTGATTGAGGAAATCGGAGTCAAGACCGAGAGATTTTATAAGGATTACGACCAGAAGCTTTACGCCTCGATGGGGACGGCGGCATTTTTTGACAAAGAGAGCTTCGGCGAAGATTTGCTGATCACGGGCATGAACAAGACGCCCTGGCCGGAGTTTTTGGTGCGGGCGCCTTTGACGGACGCGGCGAAGCGAGACATCGCGAGGGTTTACACGGAGAAAGTGGACTACTTTGCGGGACTCTCGAAAGAGGAGAAGCTCGCGAGGCTGGCGAAAATCAGCTATGCGGATTATTTGACGAAGATCTGCAAGGTAACTCCCGACGCGCTGCCATTTTTTCAGACGTTTCCGCACGATTTGTATGGAGTCGGAATCGATGCGGTTCCCGCGCTGGGGTGTTTCGAATCAGGGGACGACTACAATTCCTTCACTTATCCGGGTTTCGACGGCTTAGGAATTGACGAACACGAAAAAGAAGAGCCTTACATTTTTCATTTTCCGGATGGCAACGCGTCGATTGCGCGGCTGTTGGTGCGGGCGCTGATTCCGGAGGCGATGCCGGGACACACGATGGAAGACGTGGTGACGGCACGGGCGGATTACAGCAAGCTCGACTTGGAGGACGCACCGGTGCGCATCCGGCTCAACACCACGACGATGCACGTGCAACATTCGGGAAATGGCGAGGATTCGAAGACAGTGGATGTTGCCTATATGCGTGGGATGAAGCTGCAATCGGTGCAAGCACAGCATTGCGTGCTGGCTTGCTACAACATGATGATTCCGTATATTTGTCCGGAGCTGCCGGAGAAGCAGCGGGAAGCGCTGTCGTATCTGGTGAAGACACCGCTGGTGTACACGCACGTTGCGCTTCGGAATTGGACTTCGTTTGCAAAGCTGGGCGTGCATCAAATCGTGGCGCCGGGCGCCTATCACACCTATACGGCGCTTGATTTTCCGGTGAGCATTGGCGAATACGCGTTCCCCAGCAAGCCTGAAGAGCCGATGGTGCTTTTCATGCTGCGCACCCCGTGCAGGGCGGGGCTGTCGATGCGCGATCAGTTTCGCGCCGGCCGCATGGAATTGATGGCCACGCCTTTCTCAGAATTCGAGCGCAACATAAGGGGACAGCTTGGGAAGATGCTCGGCGGGGCGGGATTCGATCCCGCGCAGGACATCGAAGGCATTACGGTAAATCGCTGGGCTCACGGATACGCGTACACGCCGAACCCGCTTTTCGATCCGGATTGGAAAGAGGAGGAGAAGCCCTGGGTGATTGGGCGAAAACCATTTGGCAAGATTGCGATCGCGAATTCAGACGCGGGAGCTAACGCGTACACGAATGAGGCTATCGATCAGGCGTGGCGCGCTGTGGGCGAGGTTTTGAAAAGCTAGAGCGCCCCAGCGGAGCGAACGCTTCTTTGGCGCAAGCTCTTCCGCGACAAAATGAGCGTGAAGGAATCGCCGCCAAATGTGCTATTGTCTTCGTGTAGACTCCCGAAGTAGGGTTGCCTGAACTCCTTGAAGGGCGCGCTTTGCGGCCTTCCCTCCACTGGCTTCAGCCAATTTTAGGCCAGCGTATCGTAGTGTCTCGGAAGCGGTAGCTCGTCGAGACCCCGCACTCATGGTGCTTCGAAGGGTACAGGGAGAATCAAGATGAAGAGTTTGTTTGTCGGCAATATGAGTTTTCAGACCACGGAGAGCGAGCTGCGCGATCTTTTCGCCCCGTTTGGGCAGGTTACGCGTGTGCACATGGCCATGGATCGGGAGACCGGCCGCGCGCGAGGATTTGCGTTCGTGGAGATGCCCAACGACGAGGAAGCGGCCAAGGCCATGGCTGGGCTCGATGGCAAGGAATTGGGCGGGCGCAATTTGAAAGTGAATGAAGCGCGTCCCAAAGGCGAAGGCGGTGCGCCACGCGGGCCAAAGAGTTATGGAAGGCCAGGCGGTGGAGGGAGCGGAGGCGGCGGGGGCCGAGGCAAAGGCGGAGGCGGTGGACGCGACCGTTTTTCGAACGAGGACTACCGCGAATCAGCGCGCCAGCCGCGCGAACCGCGCTGGTAACGGCAAGCGAAACAGGTTGGCAGTGACGGCGCAGAGCGCGCCGGGCAGCGTTTGCGAGGAGACGCTATGACTACGACTTTTCAAAAGCGGCAAAAAGAAATGAAGCGCATGGAAAAAAGAAAGATGAAGGAAGAGCGGCGCGTGCAGCGCAAGCTGGATAAGACTGCGGAGAAGGAATCGGGAAACGTCACCGAAGAGATTATGGAACCTCTGACCGGACCCGTGCCGTTTGATCCAGAGCAGTAACGGGAACCCACCGAAGCCCGGCGTCCAGCAGCGCTTTGCTTCCATCCAAGGCGAATCCAATGAAACTTCCCGAGACGTGCGCGGGGAGAGGCTTGCTTGATGCAAGAGCGTGGCAACGCCTCAGTGCAGCGCGAGCGGTCCTCCCTTCATTTGCGGGCGGCGCATCAGAAAAATAAACGGAAGCATCAAAACAAATAATCCCGCCAGGATCAGGAAGATGCTGTTATAGGCGAGCATGCTGGCTTGCTGTTCGACCATCCCAAACATCGCCGCGCGTGCCTGGTGGGCCGCGGTGACGACGTCCGATCCTTTGGACATAAACATGTGTTGGAGTGAATTCATAGTGGTTCTGGCGCTAAGGCTGTACGGATTGACGTGCGCGCCGAGTGAGCTGACGTTCCTCTGTTCAAATCGAGTCTGCATGGTGCTGACGGCGGAAATCCCGATGCTGCCCCCCAAATTGCGGACAAGATTGAATAGGCTGGTGGCGTTGCCCATGTTTTCCTTGCGGATGGGAGCCATGCTGACGGTGGTAAGCGGCACGAAAATAAGACCGAGCGCAAGCCCCATATAGAACTGCGGCCAGCAAAAATCCCAGAAACCGGCATCGAGATTCAGGCGCGAAAGTTGCCAGAGGGTTATTCCGCACACGACCATGCCCACGGTCAGCATCTTGCGCGGGTCGAACTTCGCCATCATGATGCCGACAAGCGGCATGCCAATGAAAGAACCGAGGCCTCGAGGTGCCATCGCAAATCCGGCTTGCAAGGCAGGGTAGCCGAGAAGCGTCTGCAGGACGAGCGGAATAAGCACGGTCGTGCCATAGAGGCCGACGCCGAGCAGGGCCATGAGAAACACACCCGTCGAATAGGTGCGGTTTGTAAAGACGCGAAGATTGACTACGGGATCTTTAACCTTCAGCTCATAAATAAGAAATACAAGAAGGACGACGCCCGAGATCACCGCGAGGATAGTGATCCACTCGGTGCCGAACCAATCCTTTTCCTGCCCCTTATCGAGAACGATCTGCAGCGTGGCGATTCCGACGGCAAGCATGCCGATGCCCCAATAGTCGATTTTTTGCGAAGCGCGCCGGATATAAGAGGGGTCAAAGATGAAAAGTTGGGTCATGACGATGGATGCGATGCCAATAGGAATGTTGATGTAGAAGACCCATCGCCATGAGTAGCTATCGGTAAGCCAGCCGCCGAGGACCGGGCCGAGCATCGGCGCGACGACGATGCCGAGCCCCCAGAAGCCCATAGCTTTGCCGCGGTCTTCCGGCTTGAACGATTCCAGCAGGATGGCCTGCGAGATGGGCTGCAAACCGCCGCCGCACGCCCCCTGAATGACTCGGCAGACAATCAGGAAGGGAAGACTGGGAGCGAGGCCGCATAAGAAAGACGCAATCGTGAAGCCGGTCACGGAGAGCATCAGCATTCGCTTGCGACCGAAAAAATTGGAAAGCCAGCCGGTGAGCGGCAATATGATGGCGTTCGCAACGAGGTAAGAAGTCAGCGTCCAGGTAGCTTCCTCGACCGTTGCGGAGAGGCTCCCGGCGATGTGCGGGAGCGAAACATTTACGACCGTGGTGTCCAGCACTTCCATGAAAGTGCTGAGCATGACGGCGATGGCGATGATCCAGGGGTTGATATGCTGCGGATTTTGAGTCGTTTCCTCGGACATCTAGACCTCAAGCCGCTCGTTTTGAAACGTTCAGCCCTGTTTCACTAAAATCATACGGTCTGATCGAGGCGCTGGCAAATCCTCGTCCCGCCGCCGTTGCCAAGCTTCCATTTTTCCGCCGAGAATGCTGTCCAGATGCAACCGCTTGCGGTATCTTGTCCGCATACAAAGTATAGAGAGGAGCGTCAATGAAGTCTCGTAAGCCTCGCCGTGAATTTCTCGCAGGTCTGGGCGCTTTGGCGGCCGCAGCCTCTTTTCCCGAAGTCGTGCTGTCTGCGCGAGAGCGGCTCTATCCACCGGCCGATTTGTCGTACTTCGACACGCCGATTGCTCCGGCGTCCTTCGAATTGCACATCGGCTATGCAGCCATCACTTGGGGCGGCCACGATCGTCAGGCCATGGAAGATATTGCCGCCGTGGGATATCCGGCGATTCAAATACGTTCCAACGCCGTTCAGGAGTTCGGCAGCGGAGCGGCCTTGCACGAAGTGTTGGAAAAATATCACCTAAACATGATCGCTTTTTCCAGCGGAGACATTAGCATCGATCCCGCTATCGAATCGTCGGAGATCGCCAGGCACGTGGCCAACGCAACATTCGTACACGAAGCGGGGGGCTCATATCTGCAGATCATTGATCAACGGCCCAAAGGCCGCGAGATCGTCGCGGCCGATTACAAACGCCTGGGCGGTCTCTTGACGGAATTGGGCAAGCGCGTCGCCGACCTCGGCCTGCAACTCGGCTATCACAATCACATGGGAGCCATGGGACAGACTCCCGAAGGACTCGATCAAATCATGGCCGCCGTCGATCCGCGGTATGCAAAGCTCGAACTGGATGTGGCGCACTATTTTCAGGGAGGCGGCGACCCAGCCAAAGCCATCGAGAAATATCGTGACCGGCTGCTTTTTTTGCACTTGAAGGACGTCGAGCATCTTCCAGAGGGCGCGGATAGCAAACAATCCTATCGTTTCGTGGAACTTGGACGAGGCCTGGTCAATCTTCCGGCGGTCATTGATGCTCTTCGCGAAATAGATTTTCGCGGATGGGGCATCGTTGAGCTGGACGCCGTACCGGACAAGGCGCGAACGCCAAAGGAATCCGCGATCATCAATAAGAAATACATCGAAGAAAAGCTGGGGCTGAGAGTATGAGTTCTCCCTTTCGCATTGCAGTGATCAACGATGAAGTCAGCCAAGATTTTGGGCGGGCCTGCGAAGTTATTTCGCGCGAGTTCGGTCTCGAATGGATCGAGCTCCGCGCCATGTGGAACAAGAACATCCTCAAGCTCGATGCAAAAGAAGTCGCGGAATCGCGCCGCATTCTCGAAAAATACAAATTGCGTGTGACGGATATTGCCAGCCCGCTTTTCAAAGTGGATTGGCCAGGTGCGCCGAAATCCGAATTCAGTCCCAAAGGCGCGCAGTTCGGCGCAGATTTCACCTATGCGCAGCAGGACGAGGTCCTCGAACGCAGCATCGAGTTGGCTAAGGCGTTCCAGACCGATCGCGTGCGCTGTTTCGATTTTTGGCGGCTCGAAAATCAAGAGCCCTATCGGGTCGCGATGAATGAGAAGTTACTCTCGGCGGCGGGCGTAGCAGGGAAGAAGGGCGTGATTTTGCTGCTCGAAAATGAACCTGCCTGCAACACCGCGACGGGGGCGGAAGCAGCCAAGACTCTCGGCCAAGTGAAATCTCCTTCGCTGATGTTGAACTGGGATCCTGGAAACGCCGCTTCGCGAGGAGAGGTTGCCTACCCGGATGGATACTCGTTGCTGCCAAAGGAACGCATTGGCCACTGCCATTGCAAAGACGTCGCAAAACGGCCGGACGGCAAAGGATTCGAATGGGCCGCGATGGGCCGTGGCTTTATCGATTGGACCGGCCAATTTGCCGCGCTCAAGCGCGACGGCTACCATCTTGCCGTCAGCCTGGAGACGCATTGGCGCGGCGCTGGCACGGCTGAGGAGTCCAGCAGGCAGAGCTGGGCCGGGATGAAAGCTGACTTGCAAAAGGCGGGAGCGCTCTGAAATGAAGAAATTTCTCGTTGCACTGGCGTTGCTAATTAGCCTAGGAGGCGCGCTGTCTTGTGATGCAGCGACCTCCCGTTGGACGGAGAAACAGGCGAACGACTGGTACGCCCAGCAACCGTGGCTTGTGGGGAGCAACTATATTCCCTCGACGGCCATCAACGAACTCGAAATGTGGCAAGCGGATACTTTCGATCCTAAGCGCATTGACGTCGAACTCGGTTGGGCGCAATCGCTGGGCTTGAACACCATGCGCGTCTTTTTGCATGACTTGCTTTGGAAACAGGATCCGGAAGGATTCAAAAAACGCATCAATATTTTTCTGAACATCGCCCAAAAACACAAAATCAGGCCCATTTTTGTGCTTTTCGATTCCTGCTGGGATCCAAACCCCAAGCTCGGAAAACAGCGTGCTCCGCGGCCAGGAGTTCATAATTCCGGCTGGCTGCAAAGCCCGGGAGCGGAAGCGCTCACGGATCCCGCCGAATATCCGCGGCTCGAGGCCTATGTCACAGGCGTGGTCGGCGCCTTTGCCAGCGACAAGAGAATTCTCGCCTGGGACGTTTGGAATGAACCGGACAATACGAATGACGGCAGTTACTCCAGCGAAGAGCCGCCGAATAAAGTTGAGCTAGTGCTCGCGCTTTTGCCGAGAGTGTTTGAATGGGCACGCGAAGCAGGCGCGACGCAGCCGCTCACGAGCGGCGTATGGAATGGGAATTGGTCGAATCCGGAAGCTCTCGGACCGATGGGGAAAATTCAACTGGGCTCCTCCGACGTTATCTCCTTCCACAGCTACGAGAAGCCGGACGTCTTTGAAAAGCGCGTGCTATCGTTGCAGCAGTATCAACGGCCCATTTTTTGCACGGAGTACATGGCCCGTGGAAATGGCAGCACGTTTCAAGGCACGCTGCCTATCGCCAAGAAATATCATGTCGCCGCCATCAATTGGGGACTCGTCGCCGGAAAAACGCAGACTTACTTGCCGTGGGACTCCTGGAAGCATCCCTATACGGATCGCGAACCAGCCGTTTGGTTCCACGAAATTTTCCGCACCAACGGCCAACCGTATAGCCCAGAGGAAGCGGACTTCATCCGGACGATCATTAGGAGCGCTGCACTTCCTCAGTAATCGTCCAGAATCGCCGCCACACTGGTATGTCTTAAGCACGCGCTGCCCTAACAATTTGAGGGGGGGATGGACACTACTCGGCAACAGAAAAATTTTGGTTCCGGGACGTGGACTCGAACCACGATACTCAGCTTCAAAGGCTGATGTCCTACCGATTAGACGATCCCGGAACCGTTCCCGATAGTTTAGCAGAGGCCAAAGAATGTGCGAAGCTGGCTGTCCACCCCGCTCTTTGGACTTAGGCGTTTGAGACCCGCAAGCTGTGACAACGTGTCCTCCTGATTCCACGAATCAGTTGAATTGTGCGCGCGGCACGAGTTTCTGCTAAATTGATAAGGTTGCGTCCATCGCGGGAGAGGTGGCCGAGCGGTTTAAGGCGCACGCTTGGAAAGCGTGTGTAGGTTAACCCCTACCGTGGGTTCGAATCCCACCCTCTCCGCCATTTTTCGACAAGACCTCTGCACTTTTTCCTCTCTACTTTGCAATTCGTATCGTTCCGAATTTCTCCAGGAGTCTCTGGCTACGAAGTTCAGCCCGACAAGGTGGTTTTCTATTTGTGGCCCAGTGCAGGAGGTACAAGCTTCGCCTTCGATTTCCGTACGCGCTACCGCATCGAAGCCATGACCGTGCCCTCCGTCGTCTACGACGACTACAATCCCGAGGCCAATGCCACGGTCGCGCCCGTGCGCTTTACGGTGCGTTAAAGCCGACCCCTCCTTTCAGCCCCAAATTTCCCCTGTTTGCGTCTAATGATGCTGACGCTCCGCCGCTCTTGCGCGAAGCTCGTGGGAAGTTCAACATTAAGAGGAAGCTCGACGGTGATTAGACCCCCTTCTACCCGGAAAGCTGCGTTCCAAGAGCTCCTATGATCCTCCGCACCGTCGAGCAAGTCCGCCGTCTCTCCCGCATCGTTGGCGGCTTCACGCTTTTGCTGATCGGCATCGTCATGCTGGTCACTCCGGGGCCGGGCTGGCTCGTTATACTCCTCGGGTTAGGTTTGCTGGCCGCGGAATTCGTCTGGGCCAAGCGGTTAATGGACCGCATCAAGAGACAGGGCGAAAGAGTGCGTCAGGTAGTCTGGCCCTCCACGAAAAATGCGCCCGCCAAGGATTCCGCCGAATCCAACGAAGCGGCGAAGACGTGAACGCCAGAATGCAAACCTCGTGACTTGAATCTCGAACTGCGGAGGCAATCGACATGGACGCCGCACTGATCGGCCTGGGGAAAATGGGCGCTGGCATCGCCAGGAGTCTCTTGCGCGGCGGGCACCGCGTTACTGTCTACAACCGCACGCGCGAACGAGCAGAAGCGCTGCGGACCGATGGCGCGATCGTCGCGGGCTCAGTAGCCGAGGCGTGCCGCAGCGAAGTGGTATTTACAATGGTTGCGGATGACGCGGCTCTGGAAGGCTTGGTATTCGGTGAACGCGGAATCCTGGGCTCGCTCGCGCGCGGCGCGGTGCATGTCTCGCTCAGCACCATCGGCGTGGCTCTGAGCGACAGGCTGACTGCCGCTCATGCACAGGCCGGACAAGGCTATTTGGCGGCGCCAGTTTTCGGCCGGCCCGACGCTGCGGAGGCGGCCCGTCTCGCTGTCGTGGTTGCCGGCCCGCAAAATCTTGTTCAGAAATGTAAGCCTCTGCTTGAAGCCATGGGGCCAAAGTTGTACGTCGCCGGCGAGCGCCCGTCCGCGGCCAATGTCGTGAAGCTTTCCGGGAATTTTCTGATCGCCTCGGTGCTCGAATCGCTTTCGGAGGCCTTGGCGTTCGCTAGAAAATCCGGCGTTGATGCGGGCGCGCTCATGGATTTTCTGACCAGCACACTCTTCAACGCGCCCGTGTATAAGACCTACGGCGAATTGATCGTACAGGGAGAGCATGAGCCTGCGGGGTTTTTGCTTCCGCTCGGACTGAAGGATGTGCGCCTGGTGCTGCAAGCCGCGGAAGCCGTAAACGTGCCCATGCCCATCGCAAGTGTGGTTCGCGACCGCTTTATCACCGCGATGGCCCGCGGAAATCAGGATAAGGACTGGTCCGTCATCGGCCGCGTAGCCGCCGAGGACGCCGGTTTGTCGCAGACCTCGCGCGCGGCGGTGTGACCGAACGCGCTGCGCGCGATGCCTGCTTCAGGGCAGCTTACAACAGCTTGATGGACGTAACTTTCAGCGTGTCTCCCTCCACGTCTCCGCTAACGTCCACACGAAGGTGATCTTTCTTGTCGGAAGCTCTAAGGGCTGCCGTGATCTCCTTGTTTCCCGCTGCGTCGAATTTGATGAACTTCTTGTCTGCGGTGATGATGCCAAAACCGCTGGCTTCACACTTCAGGGCGCATGCGCGCGTATGTGAGTCAGGGGCGGCAGCCACTTTCGCTGAACAATTCGCGTCCACAACTGGAACGTCCTTGTAGGTTTCTGCGGAGGCCATTGCCGGCAAGGCAAGAAGCCCCAGTAATGCGAGATAGCTGATTTTCCTCATGATTTCCTCCGTTTGAATCTTAGCTTGAATGTTCGAGTGCCCTTAAAGCGAACTGCTAACCTCCTGCTGCTTTCCCCCAATGGTTGTCTTGACTTGGCCCTCTCGCACGGCCGTAAGTTGCGACAGTGCGAAAGCTCCAACGGCAATCTCTACGTCCCGCAGGGCAAGATCGTAAAACATCCCCGTGGTGAGCAGGTTCACAGCAATGCCGAGCAGCCACAGCATCACGATGTAACTGCCGATCTTCGTCCACTTGCTCAAGACAATCAGGCCAGCGATGATTTCGATAATCCCAACACCGTGCATGAACGTTTTGTCGCTGACCGGGATGATTTTTGTGGCGAGTGGGCTGAGGTACATGCCCCAATCGGTCAGTTTATTGAAGTATTTGTCCACGCCCGCGATGATCGGCCCTAGTCCCACACCGATTCTCAGCGCCCACCAACTGGCATTGAGCCGGCTATCGAAATCTTCCATCATTGGCCCCCACCTAAGTGAGCCTTAATGCCGGTGTTCGGTTACAAACTTTCTCCTCGGCGCCCGCCCGTCAATCGGATTCGAGCTCGATGGTGGTCCTGCATTTGCTCCAGGGGAACATAGCTTGTAACCTTAAGCTTCCCGGCCGCTCTAAAGGAGGAGAACCATGGAACGCACTGGAATCCTCGAAAAAGCCAGAGTCGAGGGGTGGACTGACGAAGAGGTCGTTGAGCGAGTGCGGGCGGGAGAGACCGCCTTGTACGAAATCATCATGCGCCGCTACAACCAGCGCCTCTATCGCGTCGCACGGGCCATAGTCCGCGATGACAGCGAAGCGGAAGACGTCATGCAATCCGCTTATATCCACGCCTACGAGCACCTTGGTCAATTTGAGGGCCGGGCACCGTTCGCGGCATGGCTCACCCGAATCGCGGTGAATGAGGCTCTGTTCCGCCTTCGCAAACGGGGCCGGCTCGATCAATTGGAGGATTCCGAGACTAGCTATGGCCCTGGAGCAAACATGGTTGAAACTTCTCCCGATCCCGAACAGATAACCACTCGCGCAGAACTCCGTCAGCTTTTGGAGGAGGCCATTCTCGATCTCCCCGAACAATATCGCGCGGTGCTCATGCTGCGTGACGTCGAAGAGTTGAGCACTGCGGAGACCGCGGATGCTCTGAGCCTCACGGAAGAGAATGTGAAGGTGCGTCTGCATCGCGGCCACGGAATGGTGCGCGCATGGCTTCTCGCCCGCGTGGGCTCCAACGCCAAGGATGCGTTTCCTTTCATGGGTGTCCGCTGCGACCGAGTGGTCCAAAACGTTTTCGCGCAACTCGCCGCTTCCGGTAGTAGTTTTACCATTCAGTAGTCGCGTTCCACGGCTGCCAACGATTTCTGCCCAAGAACAATTCATAAAGAAGTCCGTGATACGCTGAAGGACTCCTCTGAGAGTCATACGATGACACCCTGGTCCGGAAAATGGGCGCTGGTAACGGGTGCGAGCGCCGGAATCGGCAAAGCTCTGGCCGAAGAGCTGGCCCGCGGCGGGACGAATCTCGTTCTGACGGCGCGGCGACGCGAGCGCTTGGAACAACTGGCGCAGAACCTTGCGGCGGCGTACAAAGTCCAAACAAAGATCCTCGTGGCAGACCTGACGGAAGCGCATGCTCCGGAAAAAATCTTTCATTTCACGAAAGAACAAGAAATTGAAGTCGAACTTCTGATCAATAACGCTGGCTTTGGCGCCTACGGCGAATTTTCTAAAGTGGAGCTACAGAAACTCACGGACATGGTACAGGTGAATTGCGCCGCCGTGGTCCATCTAACGTGGCTCTATCTTCCTGAAATGGTAGCGCGGGGCCACGGCGATGTATTGATTCTTGCGTCCACCGCGTCGTTTCAAAGCGTTCCCTACATTTCGACGTACGCCGCCACAAAAGCCTTTGACCTGCTTTTTGCCGAAGGGCTCGCGGAAGAGATGAAGCCCCATGGCGTGCGTGTCTGCGCGTTATGTCCCGGCTCCACGGAGTCGGAATTCTCCGAAGTTGCCGGGCAGTCGCATATCTCCGCCACGAGGACGAATCGAGAGACCGCCGAGAAAGTCGCGCGAACCGGCTTGCGCGCCCTCGCCGCCAGCAAGAGTTATGTGATTTCGGGGCTCGGAAACTATCTCGGAGTCCTCGGGCAGAGACTTGTCTCCCGGCGTTTTGTAGCACGCATTGCAGCGCGCATGTTCAAACCTCATAAGCCCTCCTACTAAGTCCCGGATAGTTTTGCGAAGCAGCGATTTGGAGTGCGGCAGCCCTGCTGCCGCTTTTTTCAGCGACACGCTCGTCCCTATATTTAGCGAGGCTCAATAGTTCCCCTGAACCAGCATCGGAACCGCCAAACTCTCGCTCATCACCGCCGAGGTGCATCCGTTCATCGCCTATTGAGCCGCGCTCCTACTCGGGGGTACTCTTGGCCGACACGTGCCGAGCTCCAGGCACGTCTAAACCACTGTGAAGCCTAAACTTGCCAACGAACTGGATCGGATGCCCCTCCCTCTTGGGAACTTTTTGGGGGTAGGCCGGGAAATAAGAGAGAAAGCAGAAGACGCACCTCGAACAGCCGCAGACGCCGTAGCAGGGGAGACGAGGATCGTAGTTCACGATAGAGACGACCTTCTGTTGCGGCGTGCCGCGAAGGGTGATGAGGAGGCCTTTGCTCTTCTTTACCGGCGGCATCAGGGCGCGCTCTACAGGTTTGCTCTGCGAATGACCGGCAGTGCTTGGGGAGCGGAAGAGATTGTGCAGGACGTGTTCATGACCTTGATCCGTGCGCCGAAAAAGTATGATCCGGCGCGCGGATCGGTGGGCGCTCTGCTGTTTGGAATTGCGCGCAACCGCGTAATGAAGCATTTGGAGCGGATCCCTCGAGAGGTTCCGCTGGAAGAGAAAAATGAGGACGGCAGCGGAGCCGGAATTGTGTTGCAGGATAACTTCACTCCGGCAAAGTGGGTGGAAACCCGGGAACGCATGCATCAAGTAAGAGCCGCGGTGCTGGATTTGCCGGCTGAATTTCGCGAAGCCGTGGTGATGTGCGAACTGGAAGAGATGAGCTATGAGGAAGCGGCCCAGATGACCGGCTGCCCAATTGGAACGATCCGTTCCCGCTTGCACCGCGGGCGCGCTCTGTTGCTGGCCAAGTTGGAAATGTTACGGGACGTGCCCCGTCGTATGAAAGTGGCAAGGTAAAAGAATCTTGGAAACGTTTGGGAAACAGCAAATGAACTGCGAACAAGTGGAAGCCATCGTTCTGGACCTGGATCGCGACGACTCGCTGGACCCGCTCGAAAGAGCGGCCGCCCTGGCGCATGTGAGCCATTGCTCGCATTGCGCGGCCTTGCAGGACTCCTGGCAAGTAGCGAAGCAAGAGCTGTGGGCTCTGAGCGAAGAGACCTTGGAGGCTGTGACCCCAGCGCGCGTCGAGATGCGGCTGCGGCAGGAGTTTCGCACGAAGCATCGCACAATGGCCATCCGGCGCGGAGCTATGGTGGCGGCCTGGGCCCTGGGTGCGGCGGCTCTGGTTGTTGGGGTAGTCGGTTGGAGAAATTGGGAGCAATCGCGCCGTGCTGATGTTGCAAAACAAACGCTGGCCGCGCCAACTGCCTCGCCAGTGAGCGAATCCACAACCACGCAGACCGCCGAGCCCGAGCCTCTCTCCGCCGAACTCTCCAGTGCGGATGATTTGAGTGATTTTACGCCGCTGCCCGGTGCGGCTCCAGACTTGACGCAACAGTCTGAGATATTGCGCGTGAGAATGCAGCGCGGCTCGCTCGGCGCGCTCGGCTTGCCCGTGAATGAACAGCGCGCGGGCGACTGGATCCAGGTGGATTTCCTGGTTGGCAACGATGGACTGCCGGAAGCTGTGCGGCTGGCGCAAGAAGAGAACTAAAACGAGATTCCGGCGATGAACAAAACATCGCAGCACCGGAGAGAAGAGGAGAGGGAATAATGAACTTGAAAATCAAAACGTACTTGGCATTAGGCGGAGCGCTGGTCTTGAGCGCCATGGCGGTGCAAGCCCAACACCGCGGGCCCGGTGGCGGACTTCCTTTCGGAGCCCCCATGGAGCTGATGGGCTTCGAAGGAATGCACGGCGGAAAAACAGTGACAGGTGCCCCGTTCTCCGCCACAGCGACGTCGGAAACGACGCAAACGCTGCAGGATGGCTCCGTGATCCACCGGACCTCCCAAGTAACCATGTACCGCGATAGCCAGGGCAGGTCGCGTCACGAGGCGGCGTTTACCGGCTTTGGACCGCTTGCAGCATCGGGAACTTCAAAAACAATGGTCACTATTTCCAACCCCGTTGCAGGTGTGCACATTATGCTGGATACGCAGCAGAAAATAGCACACAGCATGGCCTTCCACGCGCGCGGCGGTGCTTCGAGTGCGAATGCCCAATCTTCATCGTCCTTCGCAGCGAAGATGCAAGCCCGGGAGGAGAAAGAAGAAGCGGCCGGCCTGCTGAAAAAGGAATCGCTCGGAACCCAGACCATGAATGGCGTTGTGGTGGAAGGCACGCGCATCACGCACATCATCCCGGCAGGCCAAATCGGCAACGACAAGTCGCTGCAGATTGTTTCCGAACGCTGGTATTCGTCGGATCTGCAAATCGTCATGAAAAGTACGCGGTCCGATCCACGGTTTGGAACCACCACGTACACCGTGACCAGCATCCAGAGGACGGAACCCCCTGCCGCGCTGTTTACAGTGCCGTCGGATTACACCGTGCAAACGGGCGGACGAGGTCGTGCCCTCCGCGGTGCGACGCCGCCTCCGCCTCCGTCGGAAGATAACTGAGAAGCGAAACGCGCGCCCCGGAAGCCGCTGTTGATTCCGGCGCCGGAAAAACAACGATCTTCTCTCCTGAAGACGGTACGCCCTTTCCGCACTTGCCCCCATCAATGCGGAAAGGGCGTTACCGTTTTTGGAGAGAATACAGAAAGAAAGCAGCCGAGGCGCCGCCAGATAGAAATATCCGTTGAGATCGGTGGAGCGCAGCGCGCTCTATAATTCGGCTATGGAC
>JBARCY010000471.1:0-14584 GCA_049794595.1 Candidatus Acidiferrum sp. | reverse complement strand
TGGTCAGCACTTCCGCGGACCAGATCGCGATTGCTCCCGGCTACTTAACGCGGGAGTGGACGGAGAACGGGCGCCGCTATTTTGATTACAGTATGGGAGACACGCGAATCAATAATTTTTTCTCGTTCATCTCGGCTCGCTACAGCGTAAAGAGCGATCAATGGAAAAACGTTAAACTTGAAATTTATTACCAGCCCGGCCATGAGTTCAATTTGGACAAGATGATGGACGCCTCGAAAGCCGGTCTGGACTACTACGAAACGAATTTTGGGAAATATCAGTTCAACCAGTTCCGCGTGCTGGAATTCCCGCGCTACCGGCAGTTTGCACAGTCTTTTCCCAGCACCGTGCCATTTTCCGAAGACATTGGTTTCATCGAGCGACTGAAGAAACCGGACGATATCGATCTGTTGTATTTCGTGACGGCGCATGAACTGGCGCACCAATGGTGGGGCCACCAGTTGCTCGGGAGCCAGACACAAGGTTCGAACATGATGGCCGAATCTCTTGCGGAATATTCGGCGCTGAAAGTGATGCAGAAGAAGTATGGCGAGGACATGACGCGGAAATTCCTGCGCTATGAACTCGACGGGTATTTAAGAGGCCGCGCGGGAGAGACGCGGCACGAGCCGCCGCTCGTTCTGGTGCAGCGCGAACCGTACGTTTGGTATCAGAAAGGCTCGATGGTCATGTTCGCGCTCGCGGATTATATCGGCGATGACAAAGTGAATCTTGCTCTTCGCAACTTCCTGGAAAAAAACCGCTATGCGACCGGGCCGTTTCCGGATACGCGCGGATTCGTCGCCGCGCTGCGCGAACAGACGCCGCCCGAGCTGCAATACGTGATCACCGATATGTTTGAATCCATTGTGCTCTATGAGAACAAGGCCGTTTCAGCAACGTACCTGCAAACGCCGGACAAAAAATACAAGGTAACGCTGAAGGTGAGCGCGCAGAAGAAAAGCGCGGACGGTTCCGGTAACGAAACGCCCATGACGCTCCACGACCTGATCGACGTTGGCGTGTTCAGCGGAACAAAGGAACACTTGAAGCGGCTGAATCTTCACAAAGAGTGGATCACGCGGCCGAATGCGACATTTGAATTTGTCGTGGACGAGAAACCCACATTTGCGGGCATTGACCCGTATAACAAACTGATTGACCGCGACCCAGCGGACAATTTGATCGAGGTGGAAAAGCAGTAGCGAACGCAGACCAAACTGGTTGGCCGAGATGTTACTTGTGGGTCATGACGAAGACGCCGTCCCAATTTGCGGGCGGTTCGGCAGCGATATATTCCTGGCATCGTTCCACGTAAACGCCGGATGGGCCGTCTTTCGGCCATTTATCGAGGATTTCCTGGAAAGCATTCTTCGCGGCATTCCACTGCCGAGTGCGGTAGAGTTCGCGGGCGAGCGCGAACATCTCCACTTGTAAGCGCACGGCTTCCGTCGAACCCCCGGCGTCGAAATCCGCTTGTCGTCCCATTAATTGATAAATGGTGACGGGTTGCAGCTTACCTTTGACGCGCATCAAATCCAGCTCGCGGAAAACAAAGCCGTCGTTTTTCGCGGCTTGATAGGTCGTTTCGTTCGCGATGATATGCGTACCGTAATCCTTGTTCAGTCCTTCGAGACGCGAAGAGAGATTTACGGCATCGCCCAGCGCCGTGTAGCCGTAACGAAGCGAGGAGCCCATGTTGCCGACGCTGGCGACTCCCGTGTTGAGCCCAATACCGATTTCGAGGCTCGGCTTGCCTTGCTCTTCCCACTGCTTTTGCAACTCGCGGACGCGCTTCATCATTTCAAGAGCAGCGGTGCACGCCCTCGCTGCGTGTCCCTGTTCCTCGAAGGGCGCGCCCCAGAAGGCCATGACCGCGTCGCCAATATATTTGTCGAGTGTCCCGTGATGGTGGAAGACAATGCGCGTCATGTCCGAAAGATATTGATTCAGAAAGAGAGCGAGCTCCTGAGCGTCCAGTTTTTCCGAGATACTCGTGAATCCACGAATGTCGCTGAACATTACGGTGATGTCGGTTTTCTTGGGGTCTACGAGGCGCGGATTGAAAAGCAACCGGCGAATCACCTCTGGGCTGAGGTACTGGCCGAACGCCGTGCGCACCTTGCGCTTTTCCCGTTCCTCGACGAGCGCGCGATAGAGCGAAACGAGCAGCACGTTGCCAGTGAGTGTCATGGCCGGGACAGTGAAGTTCAGCCACCAGCCGTGCCGAAACGCGCCGTAATCGACGGCGACGAGTGGAATTATCAATCCTGCCCCGAACCACATCCAGCGCGGCTGCACCAGAGCCATCCAGATGCCCAGCGGAATGCCCAGAAACAGAATCGCCAAGAAATCCCACAACGCTTGTGTGGCGCCTCGCACCAGGAAACCGTGATTGAGCATGTTGTCGATCACGTTGGCGTGCACCTCCACGCCGGGGTAGTTGATTCCGCCGTATGGCGTTGTCCGTAGATCGCCGATTCCAGTTGCTGATGCTCCGACGAGGACGATTTTGCCTCTGAAAAATTCCGGCGAAACTTTTCCGTTCACCACGTCGGCTATCGAACGGTAGGGATAGCTGTCTCTCGGGCCCCGATAATTAATCTGCATGTGGCCCGTGTAGTCCGGCTCAATTTTCAACTTATCGCCAAAGTTTATGCTAACAACACCGATTTGATTGAAATTCACCGACAACTGAGTGGTCGGTACGCCGAGATAAAGTCTTACTGCCTGTACTTCCAGCGAGCCGAACATCTGCCAGTCATTAATATCCTTGGATCGCCCAAATGGAAGCACCAGCATGGTCCGCCGCAAAACGCCGTCCGGATCGGAGGCAATGTTGAAAAATCCCATGGAAGTTTTTTCTGGATTCTCTGGATTCGCCAGGATTGGGATGTTCGCAATCGTTGCGGAAAATAAGTCTCCTTCTTGGTCGTATTTCCGCACCAGTTCGGCAAAGTCCTGTTTTCCGGATGCGGGATCCAGAGCAGTCCTTGTAAGCGAATACCAGTCGATCAAATCGGCATACTGATCCAGAGTCGCATTGTCGATGCCCGTCAGCTCCTCTTTCTTCAGGAAGAAGCTGCCGAGGACCACGGGTCCAAAACGGTCTATCGCCTTGCCAAACTGCACGTCAGCATTGTTTTCCGCGACGAGCTGTTGCAACCATGTCTCATATTTGGGGTCGACCGGGTCTCCGTTTTTCTTTCTCGTCTCGAGATCCATCCAGATTTTCCGCAGCATCGCGACGGTCTGGTCGGGTTTGTCAAAAGTGATGTCAAAAGCGACTACTTTTGCACCGTCTTGCCCCAGGACGTCCAGCATCTTGGCGAAATACGTTCTGGAGAACGGCCATTTTCCGAGAACCTCCTGAGAGTGCTGGTCGATATCCACGATGACGATGCGGGGATCGGCACGCGTTGCGTCCGCAGAACGGTAACGAAACCTTGTATCCAAAGAGTCGTATTCAAGGCGCTGCAGGAAAACGAAAATCGGCGTTGATCTCTCGCCAAGGAAGGTGACGTAATAAATGCCGAGGGCGAGAAGCGTGATAACCAAACTGATGATGAAGGAGACGCGGTGCCGCCACCACGACTGGAGAAGTTCGTAGAGGACGAAGCCGCCCCGCCCCTGCCACCATGCGCCTGACGGAGCTGCCATTGCGATACGCGCGTTACTCGCGGTAGACGAAATTCATGCGGGCTCCGCCCACCTCGATGACGTCTCCGTCATTCAGGCGCACAGGTCCGGTGATCGGCTTGCCGTTCACTAACGGCATTTTGTCGCCGGGGCCGATGTAGTATCCGTCATCGCGCTGGTTTATTTGTGCGGCCATGGGCGGCTTGAACCAGCCCTTGAGTTTCACCGTGGCCATGCCCGATTTGCCGATGACCGTCAGCTTGTTGGTGAGCATGTACTCTTTCTGGTCGGTCCGCCCGCCAAGCACAATGAGCGTGGGAACTTTGAGCCGCCCGGAAGCAAACTGCACGCGCTCGCCCGTGGCCGCAGCTTGCTGAAGCATACTGCGGCGTTCTTTTGTGTCCAGAACCATGGTTTCATTGATGCGCGGAGCGCTGGCTTTGCGACCGGTGTCCCACGGCACGGGAGCGTCACCGGAAGCATCGACTTTGATGTGATGCTTGCCGATCCAGATCGAGTCTCCATCGTGGAGCGTGGCGCGCTCAATGCGCAAATCGTTCACAAAAGTGCCATTGAGGCTATCGAGATCTTCGACGACGAGACGCCCGCCTTCAAAGTAGACGCGCGCGTGATAGTTCGAGACCGCCAGATTGTCCACCGGTAAGTCGTTGTCCGGAGAGCGTCCGATGCTTACGGGCCGGCTGCCTACCGGCACTTCTTTGACCGTCTTCTCTTCAAACATCAGGCTGAGCTTCGCCATCTCAACGTCCTCCTGTGGCGCCGTTTCCGGCCGCTTTTCCCCGCGCCCCCCGGCGCAGCCATGAAAACCAACTTCTGGATTTCGTGCCAACGCGAACCACAATGACGGTGATGTTGTCCACGCCGCCGCGCTCGTTGGCTAATGCCACTAACTTCTCCGCGGCCCTCGTGGGATCCGTTTCCGCCTGCAAGGTGCCCGCAATTTCCGGTTCCGTGACCATGCGCGTCAGTCCGTCGCAACAAAGCATCAAAATGTCCCGGGCAAATATCATGTGCTCGTCGGTATCGACTTCGACGTCCGGCACAGCTCCCAGTGCGCGCAGTAGGACGCTTTGCATTTCGCTCTCTTCCGCTTCCGCCGCCGTCAAAATGCCGCGGCGAACCTGCTCCGCCACCAGTGAATGATCGCTGGTGAGCTGCTGCAAAGTGCCGCTCCTCAGCAAATAAGCCCGCGAATCACCGACATGCGCAATGCTCAACCTCGAGCCATCGAGCCAGGCCGCAGTCAGCGTTGCCCCCATGCCGTGCTGTTCAGGGTGTGCTTCCGCGGAGTCATAAATCTTTCTGTTGGCCAGATGCACGGCATTCGTTAGTCTCTTGGTTTTCTCGCTCCAGGTTGGCTCGGAGACGCCCATTTGAGTGGTCGCAGGATCCGCATTTCCGTCCATGCAATACTTGACGATGGTCTCGACGGCCATTTCGCTGGCCACTTCGCCGTGCGCTTCACCGCCCATACCGTCTGATAACACAAAGAGGCTCAGCGGCTCGACGATGCGGAAGCAATCTTCGTTGTTCGTGCGCACACGGCCTAGATCGGTTACGCCGCCGCTTACAATCCGCACAAATTCTCCCCGTGCCGCAGGCAGTAGGAACCTTTGTCCACACCCGTACCCGGCAACCCTGTTCTCACGCTAGCAGACCCTTTCCGGCCGCGAAAGGCTGTGACGCCTACTGATTACTTGGTTTTTAGCGTCATTCGCCGTCCCGGCCTTCCCGAGGGTACAACCAAACCGGCTGATCTGGGTCTTCTTTCTGGCAGGTTCCGGGACATCCCTTACCTCGCCGGTCAGGTCCGCTTCCGCTATAATCTGCCTCGCGGCGGCCGACTTTTCGAGGAACGCCGGATCTGCTTCCCTCATGATGGCCAAAGCCAAGAAACCGTTAGGCAAGCGAACCGTCGCATCGCGGCGCACGGGCCTCTCCGCAGCGCAGGCTAGCCGCGAGCTCGAGGAACTTAACAGCATCGGCATCGCCTTGAGCGGGATTCATGATGTGGAACGCCTTCTCACGCTGATTTTGCATAAGGCGAGGGAGATCACAGGGGCCGATGCGGGATCGCTCTATTTGGTGGAGCAATCCGCTAATGATTCGGATGTTTCCGCGCACAATATGACGAACGGGGCGGAACCGGCTCGACAGATGCGATTCCGGTTGACGCAAAACGATAGCGCGCAATTCCCTTACGCTGAACACACGCTGCCAATCACGGAATCTTCGATGGCGGGGTATTGCGCGCTGCATGGCGAAGTCATCGAACTGGCGGATGCCTATCGCATTCCCAAATCACGGCCCTTTCGTTTCAATTCTTCGTTCGACGAACAGGCTGGCTATCGCACGCGCTCGCTCATCACGCTGCCGATGAAAAACGGCAAGGGCGAAGTTCTCGGAGTGCTTCAGCTCATCAACTGCAAACGTCATCCGAAAGCGCGCCTCACGGGTGCAGATGCGGTTCGCTGCCATGTTCATCCTTTTCCCGAGCGCGCGGTGCGGCTTGGTCTGTCGCTGGCATCGCAGGCTGCGATGGCTTATGAGAACTCGCAACTTTATCGCGATATCGAGAATCTTTTTGACGGTTTTGTGAACGCCTCGGTGAAAGCCATCGAGCAGCGTGATCCCACCACTTCCGGCCACTCGCAGCGCGTTTGCCAGATGACGCTCGCGCTTGCGGAAGCCGTGGACCGCGAAGAACAAGGGCCGTATGCGGAATTGCGCTTTTCGCGCGAACAGATGAAGGAGCTGCGCTACGCCACTTTGCTTCACGATTTCGGAAAGGTCGGCGTCCGCGAGGAAGTCCTCGTGAAGGCGAAAAAGCTCTACCCGCTTCAGTTTTCGCGGTTGCTCGATCGTTTTGATTACATCCGGCGCGACATTGAAGCGCGCATTGCCGAGCAAAAAGTTGAGATCTTGCTTGGACATTTCCGCAGGGAAGCGGAAGCACGCGTGCGCCTAAAGCTGCTCGATGCCGAGGCCAGCCGGTCAATCGCCGAATTGGGCCGCTACGTCGATTTCATCGTGCGGGCCAATGAGCCGACGATCCTTCCATCGAGCGAGTTCGACTTGCTGACGGAAATTTCCCAAAAAACCTACCGCGACCCGCGCGGCGCCGAACGCCCCTTTCTCACTTCGGAGGAAGTCCGGTACCTCTCGATTCCGCGAGGCAGCCTCGATTCGAACGAGCGGCGGCAAATCGAATCGCACGTTACGCACAGTTTTAATTTCCTGGCTCAAATTCCCTGGACACCGCAATATCGCAGCATTCCGGAAATTGCGCGCGCCCACCATGAGAAACTCAACGGCCGCGGCTATCCGGCGGGTTTGGTCGCTTCAGAAATTCCCGTGCAAGCCAAAATCATGACCATCTGCGACATTTTCGATGCACTCTCCGCGTCCGACCGCCCCTACAAGCGCGCCGTGCCGACCGATCGCGCCCTCGAGATTCTGAAACTTTGCGTTCGGGATGAGGAGATCGATTCCGACCTGTTCCGCCTCTTTCTTGACGCTCAGGTATACCGCCTCGTGGCCAAACCCGCCTAGTTGACGCCTTCAGATTTCTTCACCGATTACTTTTTGGAAGATCGAATGGCTTAGATGCCTTGCGAAGTTCTTATCCCTTCTATAATAGGCGTGGGGCAGGTTATGTGGACCTATCTACTTGGGCCTTTTCTTGCGCTGCTTCCACGGCGCTTGCGTACTTCTACACCATTCTCCAAAGCCGTGCGTTGGCGTCCCGCCGCCATCCTCAGCGGCTTGGCGGAATGCCTGAGCGCGCTGACCGTGCTCATGATTTGGTATTACTACTCGATGTCCACCACGCTTTCGCATCTCTCGGATCTTGCGCTCCATGGCAAGGTCGCTCCCACAACGACGGATTATGATCTCGGGACCGCCGCTCTTCTCATTTGGTCCACCCATCCACTGACGTGGGCCATCGTCTTTTTTGGCATTGAGGGTATAGTCCGCACCTGCGCGGGCCTTGCCGATACAGTTTTGGGCATTTTCCCCTTGTATCTCGTGGAAAAAGTTTACGCGACTGTTTTTCGCAGGCGTGAGTCGAAGACGTCGTACGCCGCGAATTTTTCGCGGAGCAACGTCTCTTCCTACGTTGGCGCCATACGCGATAAAGTTGTGCTGGCCAAGCCCTCGCAGCTCGCCGACGAGCTCCGCGTTGCAAAGAACGCCTCCGAGGAATTTTTGGAAATTCGCGCGAGCCGGGAAAAGCAGGAGTGGACGCCGCCTCGTGTGGTTCGCATGGACGACCGCTATTACCGGCTAGAAGAATGTTCTCGTGGACCAGCCCCGCGCCCCTTTATCTACAAATTGCGGCGATTGCCGGCAGGCGTTCCTGGACGCACGGTGCTTACGTACTCCCCTTCCGAGGAACCAGTCAAGGTAGGCCGCTGAACCTTAGTCTTGTTGACCAGCTGATCTCGCGTGCTCGTAACGCTCTCTTTCTTTCGTTCTCTGTCCACCGCCCCTCGTCTACAATCCCCTTATGCCTCTTCGCCGCCGCTCATCCTCCAAAGTTCAGCGGTTCCTGTGCCTTCCGGCTACGGTTCTTTTTTTGTTTCCTCCTGCATTCGCTCAGAAGCCACCCCGTACCTCGGCCGCCCGAATATTAATCCTCCCGCGAACGATCGTTTCGGGAGACCGGGCCACTCTCGCGGTGCTGGATGGCAACGGACGTCTCACTCCCGGCGCCAAAATTGTCTTTTCGAATGGCGACCGCCTGACCACGGATGCGACCGGTCGTGCGCTGTTCGTTGCGCCACTTAATCTCGCCGTTATTCGCGGCTCCATTGCTGACCGCCATGGCCTCACTGCCGTGACCATCCTGTCCCCAATTGCAACGGCCGGGCCTGCCATGCAAGTCACCTCGATTCCCGAAATCGTCTCGCTCACCGACCGCTTCGAAATCGACGGCGGCGGCTTTTGCGGCGACGCCGATGCCAACCACATCACCATTTCGGGAGAGCCTGCTTTCGTACTCGCCTCCTCGCCAACTTCTCTAGTGGTTCTGCCTCCTGCTGATTTACAAGCCGGCCGCTCTTCCGTTGATCTTTCCTGCGCAAAACGGTATGGGCCGCCTCTCGAAGTCGTCTTCGTCGCTCTTGAACTGGAAGCCGATTCTTCTTCTCTCAAGCCAGGCGTTCACCGCCAGCTCACCGTCCATGTGCGCGGCACGACCAGCAGGGTCGCTTTGGAGGGCACGAACCTCGCACCGGGCGTCGCCGAACTCACCGGCGGAAATCCACGCGAAGTATCCAGTTCGGGAGGCCGTGAAAACGTGGCCCACTTCGAACTGATCGGCCGCAAACGCGGCAGCTTTCTGATTTCCATCCATCTCTTGAGTCCGCGCGCCGCCCCGAAATAAAGATCCGCAAATCTTGCGTTCGTTGCGAGCGCCATCATCTCCCCCGCCTGCTCACCGGCCTTGTGTTACATTTCCTACCTGTAGTTGGCAAGATACTTTCGGAGATCCCTGTGGTCCTAACGCTTCTAGTCAGCGTCGGCATCGCTCTGGGAGCCGGTGTGCTCCTGGGCTGGCTGCTCGCATCATCGCGCGCGAGTCGTCTGCAATCGGAAGCCGCCGGTGTCTCCGCTCAGCTGGGCGAGACTCGCAAACAATTGGATATTTCTCGCGGCGACCTGGAAAAATTGCGCAAAGAACTTGCCCTCGAGCAAACCCTTCGGGCCAAGGCGGAAGCTGACCGGCAGAACGAGCGCGCTAATCTCGAGGAGCAACGGAATCTGTTGAGCGAAGCCGAAACGAGATTCCGGGAAGCTTTCGATTCACTGGCGGGGAAAGCCCTTGAGCATTCCAGCCAGCAGTTTCTACAATTGGCTCAGGAGCGCATGACCACTCTTCAAAAACAGGCTTCAGGCGATCTTGCTCAACGCCAGGAATCGATAAAGGGGATGGTCGATCCGCTCCAGCAACGGCTGACGGAATTGCAAACGCATCTCCGCGAGCTGGAATCGAATCGCCAGTCGGCTTATGGCGAGCTCCGAACGCAAGTGCAGACCCTCGCCCAGACGAACCGCGATCTCCAGAAGGAAACGGGAACGCTGGTCAGCACACTTCGTCAACCCCAGGTCAAAGGCCGCTGGGGCGAACTAACTTTGCGTCGTGCGGTCGAGCTTGCAGGGATGTCACCGCATTGCGATTTCAACGAACAGGTGTCCGTCGCGGGAGACGAAGAGGACACACGCTTCCGTCCCGACCTGGTCGTGCATCTTCCCGGAGATGCGAACGTCGTTGTGGATGCCAAGGTTCCGCTGCACGGATTTCTGAGAGTGGCGGCAGCCCAAACCGAAGCCGAGCGCCAGGCTGGGCTCGCGGAGCACGTGCGCCTCGTGCGAGACCATGTATCCCAGCTCTCCTCGAAAGAATATTGGAAGCGCTTTGATCGAGCGCCACAATTCGTGGTGATGTTCGTGCCGGGTGAGTCGTTTTTCAGCGCGGCATTGGAGAGTGATCCGACCCTACTCGAGGAGGCCATGGAGAAGCGGGTAGTGTTGGCCAGCCCCACGAATTTGATCGCCCTGCTGAGGGCGGTGGCTTACGGATGGAGGCAGGAACAGATCGCTGAGAATGCGCAAGAGATCAGCGACATTGGCAGAGACTTATATGACCGGCTTCTGAAGTTTCTCGAGCACTTCAACGATGTGCGAGGGGGACTTGAGCGGGCAAATAAGTCATTTAACAATGCCGTCGGCTCACTGGAGGGCCGGGTGCTCCCGTCCGTTCGAAGGCTGCGAGAGAAGGGAGACCACGCGGCTGAGCTGCCTGCAGTGGAACCTACTGAGACCGCTCTGCGCGCATTGAATTCATCTCCCGCCGAAAGCGAGAACTAGGCTGAACGGCTGGAGCCTCTCCGGATCGAAGCCCCTGGCTTTCCTATCACGCGGCCAATGCCTAATTTTTTCTACCAATTCACCTTCATCGCAAACTGGAATTGCCGCGGATCATACGCCGCCGTAGGCTGCCCCGCATTCGTATACAGCACATTGACGGCCGACACGTTGAACCGATTTGGAATATTGAAGATGTCAGTGATCAAGTCCATGCTGAACCGCTCGTGAAAATAGATTCGCTTGGCCACGCGCATATCGCTGAATGCCACCCAAGGCGTTAGCCCCGCGTTGCGCCCGAGATTGCCGTCCAAGGAAAGCAGCGTGCCGTTGAAATCAGCGAGGCAGGGCTCTTGGAAAATTCCCGTCGGCGAAAATTTGGAAGCTACCGTTGGGCCGCAGTTGGGGTTTGCGATCGTGTTGGGGCGGCCCGTAAGGGCGGACAGCTGCAAGTTATCGTCATTGCCGGTGACGATGTTGAACGGCCGGCCGGACGCGATCTCTACCAGCGGAGCGATCGTCCAGTTGCTAAAGAACTTCGACGCGAAGTTGTCGCCAGTCAGTCTGCCGCTCTGGTACACAGCGCTGAAGACAAACCGGTGCCGCTGGTCGAACGTGGAAGTCGAGCGATCCAGATTGGGGTAGAAGCTGTCCTGCGGCGTGAGCGTGGCCTCTAGATCCGTGGCATCGTCAATCGCGTGGGAGAGCGTATAGGAAGCAAGCAGTTCGTAGTGGCGGCTGAAGCGCTTCTTAAGATTGGCCGTGAAGCCATTGTAAACGGAGTTTCCGTTGGAATAATTAGCGTCCATGTCGCTGAAGGGAACGCAGTTGGTAAGGCTATTGCCCGGATTGCAACTCGAGTTCAAGCCGTCAGTCTGCAGCACGGAATTTGCCAACCCAATGCAAGAAGCCCCGGCGGCCCCCTCTGTCGCCAGGACGGCCTCCGCCACCGCCGGGTTCAGGCGCCGGAAGGCCGGAAGAAGTTCACCAACGCCGCAGGAAGGTAGGGCCCGTTCGGTCCAACGCCGCAGCCCGTAACCAGGAAGGGGCTGTCTGTAGACTGATTGACTCCGGCGGCGACGGCCGCGTTCAAATTGTTCACCATCAGATCGCCGCGAATCGCGTTGGCGTTGATGGGCCGGTTGATGTGGTGGCCGCCATTAAAGTTGTAAGCGAGATCTAATGTAAATCCGCCTCCGAGTTCCCGCTCGATACTCAAATTTGCCTGTTCGGAATAGGCGTAAACGAAGTTTTTTCCCTGAGGATAGCCGAATGGCTGAAATCCCAGCGGAAAACCTGCGTTCAGGTAATTTTGGTTGATAAATAGAGAATTGGGAAAATTCAAAGCCTGGAACTGTTGCTGATTTGGCAGATAACCCAGCGAAGCGTTCAACGCCGCGGAGGTCGAAGGCGCGCACTGCGGCGAGAGAGGATTGACGAGAAGTCCCTGGAAAATCGGAATCGCGTTCAGATTTCCTGGATCGCCGGCAACCGTGCAGGCCCCCGTGCCTCCAAAGGCGAGCTGTACGCTTTTCGATCCGTCCGAAGCATCGCCGAGGAAATAAAGCCCAAGCAGAGGATGGTCGTAGAACAGTCCGTAAGAAGCGCGGACCACGGTCTTGCCGTCGCCCTTTGGATCCCAGGCAATTCCCACGCGCGGCTGGACGTTATTGGTGTCCGTCTCAATGCCCTTCTGCAGGCCCAAAATGTTGTATCCGGCTAGCGCAAGCGCGTCGGGAGACGCAAACTTCGGCGGGAACTCGATGTCATAGCGTATGCCGTAGTTCAGCGTGAGATTCGGACGGATCCGCCAGGAATCCTGCCAATACGCTCCCAGCGGTTTATTGGAAAACGAGTCGCTCGGACTCCCGATGCCTTGGATAAAGTCTGCCGGAAGACCCGCGCCTAAGCTTGCACTGGCGACAAGGAAGGGAACGTGGAAGGGAATCCGAGGTTGCCGGCGCTGAACGAGCCGAAATCAAAGACGCCGCCATAATTCACTGTAAAAGTCGCCGTCGTGGGGATGTAGTTGAAGTCCACACCGAACTTGGTAGCGTGCGGTCCCCTTGTCCAGGAAAAATTGTCCGTGAACTGGTAACGCTGCTCCACGCGCCGGATGTAGGAATACGGCTCGCGGCCGAAATAAGCATAGCCGGTGATATTGATGGCTGGATCAGAACCGCCCGGCCCGCTGGAATAATTGTAGAGCAGTCCGCGCCGAGCGTACTGAAAGCGAAAATCATTCAATTTATTTCCATTGCCAAGGATGGTGACCCAGTCGGCGATGCCTGTCACGTCTCGATAGGATTGCTGCGACGTGCGTGAGTAGGCGTTTTGGCCGTAAGGCTGGTCTTGTCCGCTGACCTCGATGCCAGTCACCGTGCTCGGACTGACTCTGGCCTCCAGCATCAGCTGGTTGTGCGAATTGATTCGGTGATCGATTTTTAGGGAATAGAGGCTGGTGCCCTCAAAGATCGGAAAATTGCCGGTTTGTGCCGCCAGGTTTTGATAGGAGGCAGGAACGAAACACGGCGGTGCTTGACATGAGGTGGGGAAGCCGCTAATGCCGGCAACGCCCGTCAGACTCGTGGGCCAGACTCCATTCACGGCCATGCCTGACGATGCCCCGGCAAGAAATGCGTATTTTCCTACCGCCGTCGCAAATCCCGGCACGGTTTGCTCCGCCTGCAAGGTGGCGGGATTGGTCAGGAAAGCGATCTGGTCCGGCGTAAGCTGAAGCGTGCCGAATGGCAATCCAACCTGCGTCGTATCAAATGGCGCCAGGCCGAAGTCGTTCTGGCCAATCGAGGAAAACCCCGTTTCATGCCGCCGGGTCACTTCGTACGAGAAAAAGTAAAAAGTCTTATCCTTCTTGATGGGGCCGCCGAAAGCCGTTCCCGCTTGCACGCGCGTGTACGCCGGGTTGGAAACCGTGCTGAAGGGATTGACCGCCTGGAAATCGCGGTTCCGCAAATAACCGAACACGTCGCCGTGAAAATCGTTCGTTCCGGATTTGGTGATGATGTTGACTACGCCTCCGGAAGCTCGGCCATACTCCGCTGCGTAGCTATTGGTGATGATTTGAAACTCCTGCACCGCTTCTTGAGACAGCGTCGAGCGCACGCCATTGACGGCGTTATCGGTAGCATCAGCTCCGTCTACGTTGACGATATTTGAGCGCCCATTCTGGCCGCTGATGTTCAGGCCGGAGGTCGGCGCTGCTCCGGTATTCGGAGCGTTGTCGCGGGTAACCTGAGAATCCGTCAGGGTAAAGTTGATGTAATTCCGTCCGTTGATCGGCAGATTCTCAATGCGCTGTTCCCCGACGGTCTGCGAGAATTCCGTCTTGGCGGTTTCGATCGCCGCAGTTTCTGTCGTCACGGTGACCGATTGCTGCACGCCTTTCAGTTCCAGCCGAAAGTCCAGCGTGGCGTCTTCGCCCACGGTCACGACGACCGAATCGTTCACGTAAACCGCAAAATTTGCTGCGCCATCGACGCTTATTTTGTATTTTCCCGGAGGCAGTCCCACCACCGTATAGTGTCCGCCGTCATCAGAAACGGCTGTGCGTTCCGCGCCAGTCCCCGCGTGAGTGATGGTTAGCTTTGCGCCTCGAGCAGCAAGGCCTTGTGGATCGGTCACCGTTCCGGAGAGCGTGGCCGTATTCACTTGCGCCATCGACATCGCGGCGCAACCCAGCACCAACATGCACAGCGTGATCCAAACAAACACACCATGACGTCGCTGCATCTGAGTCCTCCTAGTGAAAACCTCCCAGTCTTCCGCTGCCCTAGCGGCTGCGGGGGTGCCCCGCCGAATGATGGCTGCCGGAATGAATAATCGGTTTTTACTTCAATAATCTGTTGATTTCAACTAAAACTTGTCCGCCGAGGTCCGGAATCGACAAGCTAGGGGAGCTACTTCCGGGTCATCCGCAGCTCGATCATCATCCGTTCGTTCCCTTTTTCATCGATCATGAAATGGCGATGGAGGAGCACGCGGCCGTCTTCCTCAAGGTGCGCTCGCGCGACGGTCTTGCGCCCGGGATGCTCGG
>JBARCY010000470.1:0-3141 GCA_049794595.1 Candidatus Acidiferrum sp. | reverse complement strand
AGCTGGCGCTGCTGCTGAACAAACGAAGGAATGAGAATGGGTCGATCGATTTCGATTTGCCGGAGCCGGTGATTGAGTTTGATGACAAGCAACAGATGACGAATATTGTGCGGAGCGAGCGGAACATCGCGCATCGGTTGATTGAAGAGTTCATGCTGGCGGCGAATCGGGCGGTGGCGAGTTATTTGCTCAGGCGGGGGATTGCGGCGTTGCACCGAGTGCACGAAAAGCCGGATGCACGGAAAGTTTTGGAGTTCGAAGAGCTGGCGCGGGCGTTCGGTTATTCACTTGGCGTGGCGGATCTGCACCAGCGGGAGATTGCGGTGCGGCACGGGCGCGTGCCGGCTCCGGCAAAGGCGGGGCGGCCGGATTCTTACGGGCATGGGAGGGAGCGCGGGATGCGTGTGGCGCTGCCGGGCTCTGCGGAGCTGCGGATTACGCCGCAGCATTATCAGAAATTGTTGCGGAAGCTGGCGGGGAAGCCGGAGGAGAGGATTGTTTCTTACTTGATGCTGCGGTCGTTGAAGCAGGCGCGATATGCGGCAGAGGCGTTGGGGCATTTTGCGCTGGGATTTGAGGAGTACACACATTTCACTTCGCCGATTCGAAGGTATCCGGATTTGATCGTGCATCGCGTGTTGAAGTGGGCATTGGAGAATCCGCACGCGGCGACGCCTGCTTCGAGCCATGCGGCGCGCGGGGTGGAGGCGACGCTTTATCCGCAGACGCAGCTGGAGGAGATTGCGTCGGAAACTTCGGAAGCGGAGCGACGCGCCAATGGGGCGGAGCGGGAGTTGATGGACTGGAAGACGGCGCAGTTTATGGAAGCGCACCTCGGGGAGGAATATGAGGCACTGATTATTTCCGTGCAGAAATTTGGGTGCTTTGTGGAGCTGTTCGAAGTCTTTGTTGAGGGATTGCTGCCGCTTAATGCCTTGGAAGATGCAGCAGGTGCGCGTGTTGTGTTTCGGGAGCGTGATCACGCTATTGTCGCGCTATCGGGAGGTGAGGGGCGGCGCGGCGGTGCTGGGGCGCGGCGTGGACGTGGTGCAAAGCCAAGGGAGCTTGCTTGGCATTTGGGAGACCGCGTGCATGTGCGGGCGGAGCGGATTGACCCGATGCGGCGACGGGTTGAGTTCGCGATCGCCGAGGTCGATTGAAGTGAAGGGCAAAGCGATTTTGGCTGGGTTTTTCCTGATTGCTTTGGGCGCGGCTGCTTGCAAACGGGAAAGTGCGGATGCGAATGTTCGTCCGATTGACGGCGCGGCGCCTCAATGGATGGGCCGGCGAAACGGGAACTCTTGCGAGTACCTCCACTACAACGATGTTGAGCGACAAACGCATTCTTGGTGGGCGGATTGCAAACTGGCCATTCCGGAAAAGGCAAGACAAAAATAAGCTTTCGTTCAAGCCGCGCTCCCCGGCAGTTACGCGACATCTGTTATTCTTGAATGCTGGCTAAATATGCCGGAGCGGTCTGATTCCCGTTAGAGAGGATTAACCATCGTGAGTACGACGACAGCGACAGAGCGCGGAGTGAAGCGCGTGCATAATTTTAATGCGGGGCCGGGGGCTTTGCCGCTGCCGGTGCTCGAACGAATCCGGGAGGAGTTGCTGGATTGGCGCGGGAGCGGCATGTCGGTGATGGAAATGAGTCACCGCTCGCCGGAATTCGAAAGTATTATTGCGGCTGCGGAAGCGGGGCTGCGCAAGCACCTGGCGATTCCGGAGGAGTATGCGGTGCTCTTCCTGCAAGGCGGCGGGAGCATGCAGTTCACGATGGCGCCGATGAATCTTTGCCTGCCTGGAAAACCAGTTGATCTAATTCACACTGGCACTTGGACGGCGAAGGCGCTCGGGGAATTGAAGAAGGGTATCCTGCATCATGTGGCGGGGTCGACGGAGGCGGATAAATTTGTACGGATCCCGCGCAAAGACGAGATCAAATACTCGCCGGACGCTTCTTACGTACACATTTGCACGAACAACACCATTGAAGGCACCCAATGGAACGAAATACCCGAGACCGGAAACGTACCGCTCGTCGCGGATATGTCTTCTGATATTTGTTCGCGGCCGGTTGATGTAAGGAAATGCGGAATGATTTTTGCGGGCGCGCAGAAGAATCTTGGACCGAGCGGAGTGACAGTTGTAATTATCCGCAAAGATCTGGCCGAGCGCGCGGACAAGAATTTGCCGACGATGCTGCAATACCGCACCTACATCAAGGAGAAGTCGCTGTACAACACGCCGCCGACGTTCGCGATCTATATCGTGGGCCTGGTGATGGAGTGGATCGACAGCGAGGGCGGGATCACCGGGATCGAAAAACGCAACGGCGGCAAGGCGAAGCTCCTCTACGATACGATTGAGGCCAGCAAAGGTTTTTATCGTTGTCCGGTCGAGGCTTCTTCGCGCTCGAAGATGAACGTAGTTTTTCGTGTGGCTGGCGGCGACGAAGCGGTCGAAAAGGCATTTGCCAAAGAGGCTGCCGCCGCGGGGCTTGTCGGCACGCCGGGCCACCGGTCGGTCGGCGGCATGCGCGTGTCGCTCTACAACGCGGTGACGCTAGAAGCCGTGGAAGCACTGACTAGTTTCATGCGCGAATTTCAGCGCACGCGCGGTTAACCAGCAAAAAACAGCCGAATCAACAGTTCCTCGGTGTGCGCAGTATTCTTCCGTGGAAACGATGCTTTCCCCTTGCACTTCGACAAGAGTAGGCGTAGTGTCTCTTGACGAAGTGACAGGGGACACCATCGATGGCGCAAAAAAGAATTGAACTTCCGCAAGGCACGCTCGACCTGCTAATCCTTCGAACACTGGCGCTCGAACCGCAGCACGGCTGGGCCATTTCCGAGCGCATCCACCAGATCTCGAGCGACGTTCTGCTGATTCAGCAAGGCTCGCTGTATCCCGCGTTGCACCGGCTCGAAAGGCGCGGCTGGATTAAAGCGAAGTGGGGTACGTCCGAAAATAACCGGCGGGCGAAATATTACGAACTCACCAAAACCGGGCGCAAGCAGCTGGAGCTTGAGAAGGATTCCTGGAAGAAACTGGTGGCGGCCGTCACCCGAATTCTGGAGACGGCGTAGGAGGCTCCATGTTCAACGATCTACTTTTTCGTCTTCGCTCCCTGTTCCG
>JBARCY010000469.1:0-3221 GCA_049794595.1 Candidatus Acidiferrum sp. | reverse complement strand
GTGGCTTCAAGAGTTCCGCGCCGATTTTGTTTCCAACTTCAGCGACGTACGTGTCCGGCTTCAGTTTCGCAACCTCAAAAACAAGTTTGCGGGCCAGCGAGTAGCCGTTGGTGTGCAGGCCGGCGGAAGGAAGAGCCAGCAGCGCGTCGCCGGGTTTGACGGATTTTCCGGTGAGAAGTTTCTTGCGTTCGACGACGCCGACGATAAAGCCCGCAAGATCGTATTCTCCTGGTGGATAGAATCCCGGCATTTCCGCGGTTTCGCCGCCGATCAGCGCGCAGCCGGCCTTGCGGCACGAGCGGCCCATGCCTTCGACGAGCTGATCGATGACCGCGGGATCGAGTTTTCCCATCGCGAGGTAATCGAGAAAGAAAAGCGGCGTGGCGCCCTGAACAAGAATGTCGTTGACGCAATGATTGACAAGGTCACCGCCCACGGTTGAATGCACGCCCATGGCGATGGCGATTTTCAGCTTGGTGCCGACGCCATCGGCGCTGGAAACGAGAACCGGCTCTTTCCATTTCTTGTTGTCGAGCGCGAAAAGAGCGCCAAAGCCACCGATGCCTCCGAGAACTCCGGTGGTAAACGTGCGGTTGGCATGATGTCGAATGCGCTGCTTCACCTCATCAGCGAGGGCGATGTTCACTCCGGCGTCGGCATATTTCATCGGCGATGAATTCGCTTTCGTCTCTTCTGGGGCGCAGGTTCGCGCCTGTCGTTCTCTCAGCGGAATGAACTGCAAACCGCCGCGGCGGGGCTCGCGGCGAAATCCTCAGGTCAGGCAGGTGCAGTTCACGCGCCGGATGCCGGCCTAAAACAGGAGTGACCCAACCTCCGGCTCAAAACACGTGAAACAAGCGCCTCCAGCGCACGGTGCTCGGATGAATGACCGCGTCCGCGTAGGCCAAAAATCTTTCGCGAATCTGGCCAGGCTCCCACGCGTCTCCGGGAGCATCCAGCGACATGTAAATCATCACCGGTGTGCCGATCATATCGCTTCGCGGAACGCAGCCCCAAAAGCGGCTGTCGTACGAATTGGTGCGGTTGTCGCCCATCACGAAGTAGCATTTGGGCGGGACCTTGTAGGGCCCCTTAAAGTCGTACGGCTCGCTCCGGCCGAGCGTGTAGTTTTCGGCGAGCCTCTGGCCGTTAATCCAGACCGAGCCGTCGTGGATTTCGACGGTATCGCCGGGAAGACCGATGACGCGCTTCACGTAATCCGGTTGATCCGGCGCGAAAGGCGGCTTGAAAATAATGATCTGCTGGCGTTTTGGATTGCGCCAGAGAGAGACATGAATGTTCGTGAAAGGAATGCCGGCGTCGTAGCCGATGCGGCTCATGATGAGATGGTCGCCGATGAGCAGCGTGTTTTCCATTGAGCCGGAAGGAATGACGCGCGCTTGGCCGATGGTGCCGTTGATGAGCAGAAATGCAAGGCCCACCCAGAACCAGGCGATGATTTCGCGCTGAACACGCTTGCCCATAGGTAGCGCGGCTTCTTCGGCTACTTTGGGGTTTTCTTTCCCGGTTGGTTTTGTCTTTGCGTCAGCCTTCATGTTCCACCGCGACAGGCCTTTCTAGAGGTGCGTTGTCTGGAGCGTCGCCATACTTCGCTTCGGAAGCGTGCCCATTGCTTTCGCGGACCTCAAGCTGAACGAGGTCCGTCGGATAGACGCCGGTATAACAAGACGTACAAAACTTGCCCTCGGTGTCAGCCACGGCTTGGCGCAGCGCGGGAAGCGAGACATATCCGAGCGAATCCGCGCCGAGAAACTTGCAAATTTCTTCGGGGGAGTTCGAGGAAGCGATGAGCTCTTCGCGCGTGGGCGTATCGACGCCGTAATAGCAAGGAGAAATAGTGGGCGGACAACTGATGCGCACGTGGACTTCGCGGGCGCCGGCTTCCCGAACCATGCGCACGATTTTGCGGCTGGTGGTGCCGCGAACGATGGAATCGTCGACAAGAATGACGCGCTGGCCTTCAATGAGCCCGCGAATAGGATTGAGTTTCAGTTTCACGCCGAAGTTGCGAATGGCTTGCGAAGGTTCGATGAACGTGCGGCCGATGTAATGATTGCGGATTAAGCCCATGCGAAACGGGATCCTGGATTCAAGGGCGTAGCCGACGGCGGCGGGCACGCCGGAGTCCGGAACAGGCACGACGATATCCGCGTCCACGGGATGTTCGCGAGCGAGCAGGCGTCCCAGCGCTTCGCGGCTTTCATTGACGCTGCGGCCGAAAATAATGCTGTCCGGCCGCGCGAAGTAAACATGTTCGAAAATGCATTGCTGGCGCGGCTTTTGCGGCGCGAAGTGAATGGACTCGATGCCGGAGCGAGAGATGCGCACCATTTCGCCGGGCTCGATTTCGCGGATGTATTGCGCGTTCAGCAAATCGAACGCGCAGGTTTCTGATGCCACCAGCCAGGTTTCGTTCGCGGTTGCAGTAGCAGGAAGTCTGCCGAGCACCAAGGGCCGAAAGCCGCGTGGATCGCGCACGGCGTAGAGCTCGTCCTGCGTAAGAACGAGCAGCGAATAGGCGCCTTCGACCTGGTTGAGCGCGTCGCCCAGCGCGCCGGATAGATTGCGGGCTTGCGAGCGGGCGATAAGGTGCACGATCACTTCCGTATCGCTGTTTGTCTGGAAAATCGAGCCGCGATGCTCGAGTTTGCGGCGCCACTCAGCGGCGTTGGTGAGATTGCCATTGTGGCCAAGCGCGATTTTGCCTTTGTTGCAGTCAATCGTGATGGGCTGCGCGTTGAGGAGAGCTTTCTCGCCCGCAGTCGAATAGCGCGTATGGCCGATGGCCAGGCTTCCCGGTAGCTTGACCAGCACGCTGGGCTGAAAAATTTCTTCGACTTCGCCCATGGCGCGATGCAAGTGGAGATCCGTGCCGTCGCTCGAAACGATGCCGGCGGATTCCTGGCCGCGATGCTGTAGCGCGTAGAGGCCGAGATAAGTGAGATTTGCGGCCTCGGAATGGCCGAACACACCAAACACACCACATTCGTCGTGGAAGTGATCGTCAGCGAAGGCGAGAGGTCGCGTCATTTTATGTGCTGTCGCATTGCTATGAATGAACCTTAAGACTCTGTTCCAGCGAATTGGCCCAGATACCAAGCAGTGAGTCGAGGGGGGAATCGATCACTGCGGTTCCCTTATATTCGATGCGGAGCGCGCCGCCAAGATGCACTTTGCCGATCTCTCTCGCGCCGACACCG
>JBARCY010000468.1:0-2510 GCA_049794595.1 Candidatus Acidiferrum sp. | reverse complement strand
TCTATTATGCGAGCGGGTGGCCCCAATACGCTGTGATTCGCACCACTTCCGATCCGGCGCAACTGGCGCAAGCCGCCGTCAGCGAAATCCACAAATTCGATCCAAACCTTCCCGTGACTCACGTCATGACTCTGGACAGTTTGCTCGCCGATTCCGTTTCGCCTCGCCGCTTCTCCACTTTTCTACTCGGCGTCTTCGCTGGCCTCGCGCTTGTCCTGGCCGCGATGGGCATCTACGGTGTAATGAGCTACGTCGTCAGCTTGCGCACCAACGAAATCGGCATCCGCATGGCTCTCGGCGCTCAGCCCCACGACATTTGGCGGCTGGTAATCGGCCGCGGCGCACAGCTCGCCTTTGCGGGAGTCCTGCTTGGATTAGTCGGCGCCTTTGCCCTGACCAAGCTAATTTCGAGTCTGCTCTTCGGAGTCAAGCCCACCGACCCGATTACCTTCGGTGGCGTAGCAATTCTCTTGGTTAGCGTGGCGTTGCTCGCCTGCTACGTCCCCGCCCGCCGAGCCATGCGCGTAGACCCCATGGTCGCCCTACGCTATGAATGACGACATCTAAATCATGCGCGCAGCCGTCAACACGGCACGCGCGGTTCTTCCCTCTAGGGCTTATTCACTCAAACCATGCGGAACTCATTCTCCCCCGCATTTCCGTCCGACACAAAATCTACAAAACCTGCGACATATAAGGCGGCAAAGGACTCTCTTGTCCAGCGATCACTCTCCACCCACTTCCTCCGTTTATATACACATGCATAGCCCGCATCTGGCTGCTCACGAATTGCCCTTTCACGTAGCCCCGCGACGACCATAGACACGTTGCCACTGCCGAATCCCTGAAAATCCGCACTTTGATGTCCACCACGTTGAATGACTGGTATCGAATTGCAGTCGACTCCACGGCGTTAATGAATCCGTTCTTGTTGACGGGCTCTCCCCGCGAAAGCGTTCCCGAGAAATCTTCACTGTAGACTCTCCGGAAAAACGTTCCGTCGTTGTGCTGGATGGCGTTCGCTGCTTCTCTTTCCAAATTGACGATCTCCTGCCTCTCCATATCAGGGTCGTTCTGCGGCGTGACGCGGCAGCGTCGATAGCAGTCCTGTATTTCCTCATTTTGCGGGGTCCACGCCGGGAAAAGTGCCAACCACATTGCAATCAGCGCTACAACCTTATACATGGCGAGAAGCCTCCTCTGGAAACTCACGGGCATATTCCGCGGCCATCTTTATAAGGTATATCGATGCTGCATCACCCGGGAGAGAGATCGCCGAAGATGTGATGTATTCGTGACGGCATGTGTGCCGGCGCTACTCCAAAGAGCAAGGCAAGAAGGCGGCTAACGTTACGCCAGTACTCGCAAGAAAAAAAGAAACGCTTCTGGCCTGCTCTTTCTTTGACAACACCAGGGTATGAGCTGATCGCCAAGACTTCCTGAGGATGGCCAAATCAATCCATCTCTTGATTCCGCAAAGACGAGCGTTCCCCCGTTCGAATCAAGACTCAGAATTTATAAATTAGGTCCATGCCGAAGAAGAGTTGATTTTGAGCCCTTCCGTTGTTATATGCCGCGAGGTCCCACGAGTGATCAAAGCGCAGCTCAGGCCGGAGCATGATCGTGTTGCCGATGTACCTGGTGGCGTACAGCGTATTTTCCGTGTATTTCGTGGCGAAACCGGTCCGCTGTCCCTTCTTGTCGTCAAGAAAGTCAGACCGGAATCCGATCGTAAACTTGGAATTAACCTCGCAATTTAGATAATTAACGATCGCGTATTCGGGCGCCGTGCAGCGAAGCATTCCGGTCCTGCAGAATGCGCCGTTTGCGCCAATCTCAGGCTTGATCGGATCTGTAACATTGCCGGCCACGTTCGGCACATCGCGCTCATACATGTACCAAGTCTCAGTCGCGCTGTGCCACTTGCTGTTGAACTTGTGATACCAGGTGAAGTCATAATCCTGCAGGTTGTTGTAGGCGTACTTGCCGTCGTTAATCCCGTTCGCACAGCCGTAAAAATTGTCGTTGTTGCTCTTTGTGGAGTAGTTCAGGCAAAAAATGGCAGATGGTTTTGCGTCGGGAGTCCATAGCGCAACATCGTGACTGCCAGATATGCCAAGCTGCACGATCCATTGTTTGTTCAGCTTGAGCGTGCCGTACATCCCGGTATCCGTGAAGGGATCGATCGTGTAAAGCAGCGAGTGCGTCATATTGTAATTGTTCGGCGCCAACTGCGCTTCGATCCCCGGAACAGAAAGAAACCGGCCGATTCGGATGTCAAGACCGTCTTTGACCGGGAAGTAGAGATCAACGTACTCAAGAACGGGATCGAAGCCATACTGGCGATTGAAACCCAATAATTGCTGGCTAAAGTAGCCCTTCGCCGTCGTGAAGCGATAGTCAGTTCCATAGAACGCAGTGAGATGGTATCCCCAGTCGAAGTGATCGTTTTGCACCGTGTCCGGCAAACGCTCCACGTATATAACCGCCTGATTGACTTCGATCTTGTT
>JBARCY010000467.1:0-6821 GCA_049794595.1 Candidatus Acidiferrum sp. | reverse complement strand
TCCACTTCCTGGGACGCAAAATTCCGCGGTGCGTGTTGGCGTCGCAACCGTCTCCAGCGGACAAATTGTCTGGATGCAGACGGCCGGAGATCTTCATGATTTTTACATTCCGCGAATGGAATGGGCCGATTCCAGCCACGTTTTGCTCCAGCACATGAACCGTCTGCAGAACAAGAATGAATTTTTGCTGGCCGATGCCGCATCCGGCGTCTCGCGAACGGTGTTCGTCGACGAAGATCGCGCCTGGGTGGACGTGAACAACTCCATCTCGTGGATTCATCAGGGCCGCGAATTTCTGGTCCTGAGTGAGCGCGATAGCTGGCGGCATCTGTATCGCGTCGCGCTTGACTCCGGCAAAGCGGAGCTTGTCACGCGCGGCGATTTTGATGTCGTGAGCGTCGATCGCGTCACCCGCGATGAAAAGTGGATTTACTTTATCGCATCGCCCGACAATCCGACGCAGCGCTACCTGTATCGCGCGAAGTTGGACAGCTCGGCAGCCCCGGAACGCGTTACACCAGATCAACCAGGCACTCACTCCTACACCATTTCGCCGACCGGCGAATGGGCCTTCCACAACTACTCTTCATTCAATACACCGCCCACATCGGAAGTGGTGCACCTGCCCGATCATCGCGTCATGCGAAACACCGCCGAGAATTCCGTGCTCGCCGAACGCGTGAAGCCGCTATCAGGCGGTCCGGGTGAATTTCTGAAGGTGGACGCGGGCAACGGCTTGACAGTCGACGCTTGGTTGTTGAAACCGCCGAATTTCGATCCCGCTAAGAAATATGCGCTGATTGTGAATGTCTATTCCGAGCCTGCCGGACAAACAACAGCGGATCGCTGGCCATCCATGTTCGACCGCGCGCTCACCAGCGCCGGATATCTGGTAGCCAGCTTTGACAACCAAGGCACTCCTGCGCCGCGCGGCCACGAATGGCGCAAAATCGTCTACGAAAACGTAGGGCCGCTTTCGTCGCAACAGCAGGCGACTGCACTTCAATCGCTTGAAAAGATGCACTCTTATATTGATCCGAAGCGAGTCGGCGTGTGGGGATGGAGCGGCGGCGCAACGGAAACGCTCAATCTAATGTTCCGCTATCCCGAGATTTACAGCGTCGGCGTTTCCGTCGCGTCCGTGCCCGACCAGCGCCTCTACGACAGCATCTATCAAGAAAGATATATGGGACTGCCGCAGGATAGCCCGAAAGCCTACGAACAAAGCTCGGCCATCAATTTTGCAGATGGGCTGCACGGAGACTTAATGATTATGCACGGTTCAGGCGACGATAACGTGCACTTCCAGGGTTTCGAGCTCCTGGTCAACAAATTGATCTCGCTCGGCAAACAGTTCGACATGCGCGTCTATCCTGGCCGCACACACGGCATCTTCGAAGGCAAAGGCACCAATCTCGACGTGTACACAAATATTCTCGGCTACTTCGAAGGGCATCTGCCACCGGGCCAGCAAGATACTGAATCCCACTGAAGCGTGGTTTACCGGCACTTAGCCTAAATGTCAGACATCAGCTCAACTTCCGATTCCCTACCCTGCGGCGCAGGAACGCATCCCTTTTAATTCCGTGGTGGCGGCAGTGACATCCAAACCGAGATTCATTTGGGCGCAGGGGGTTGCGCGCTGGGTGTCGCGCTGGTGGCGCGAATCGAAGCCGTATTTTTGTTTTAGGCGAGCGACTCGTTCTGCAATCTGCTTGCGGTATTTCTCGGGCGCGTAGGCTTCTTTTGTGTACCAGTCCTCGTACTGTTTTGTCAGCCTGGGAAATTTTTCGCGGACGAATGGCAAGAACTGCTTTGCCGAAGATGGCATCAGAAAGAGTACGCCGGAAAAAAACCACTGCGCGCCTGCTTCATGCACCGCTTCCGCCACGGCTTCGAGTTCGCCTTCGCGATCGGTAATTCCGGGAATCAGCGGCGACGCCGACACGCCCACCCGCAAACCTGCCTCGCGCAACTGGCGCACAGCGGCAACCCGCAAATCAGGCCGCGGCGCACGCGGCTCGAGCAATCGCGCCAACCGCGCGCGAAGTGTGGTGATCGTGATGTTTAGCGAAAGCTCCGAGCGCTCGGCAATGCGCTTGAATAGATCGATATCGCGCACGATCTGATTCGATTTGGTGATCACAGAAATGCTCAATCCTTCTCGTTTCGCTAATTCCTCGAGGCACGCGCGCGTCACTCCGTATTCGCGCTCGGCCGGCTGGTACGGATCCGTCGCCGTGCCAATCGCAATATGCTCCGGCTTCTCGCCGCCCGAGCTTTCCGAAGCATACGAATACTTGTGCGCCACATCGTAAGCGAGCAGCGGAGCGGCATCCTTCTTCACGAAAATCTTTCGCTCGAATTCTCCTCCGTCCAGCTCCATATACTCGTGCGTGTAGCGCGCATAGCAGTAGACGCACCCAAATTCGCATCCACGATAAGGATTAATCGTCCAATCGAACGGCACGCGCGCCGAGTCACACCGGTTCAAGATCGATTTCACCGGCAACAAAAAATATTCCGGCCGCTCGGCCGATTTTCGGTGGCTCTCCGCGGGAGGGGAGCATGCTGCGAGGCGGGCAATGCCCACCAGCGGTACGGCAGCTTCCTGGGTCCGGTGATCCGCGCGGTCTTCAAAACCGTGCGGAGCCGCCTCTCGCGAGGTCGGCGGGGGGCAATCCGCCGTGGAGTAACCCGAAGTGCTGCCGCCTAAGCCAGCAACCGCTGCGGTATCCACCTTGTCTTGGACATTTGTGCCATGAACATTGTGGATTCCCGCTGGCGTATCGTCGGCCCTTGGTTTTGGGCTTGTCGCATAGGGGCTTACAGGAAAGAGAGTTGCCGTGGATTGTCGAACGCGGCGGCGTCGGATACCAAAGGTCCTAGCCGTGGAGGAAAGAACTGGAGACATAGCCCACCTCGAAGCACGGGAGCAGTATTTCGCTTTTTGTTCGCCATGTCAAGAACTATTCGCTTTTTCTTCGTTAGCAGTCGCACCCTTATCCTATTGCCTAACGCTGCTCATACTTGCTCCCAGTCTGGATTGTTTGCGTGGCTCCCAGAAGGTATTCTGCTAGCTCGGGAGGCTTGGCGTGCGACTGTACCCACGAGCACGGTTTCTTCTTGGTGTGTCCGTCACCTTTTTTGCGGCTTCTTTGTGCCCTTCACGCGCCCAGCAACCGCCACAGCCTCAGCAGCCTGCCCCTCAATCTGGCGTTCAGCGGCCCTCTTCGTCTCAGGCCGCTCAAGCCACAAAGCCCCCGGCTGGACCTGCCGCCCCACAATCGAGTCATTTCCCAATTCTCCTTTTGGTGGAAGGAAAGGACCTTTCCTGGAGCCTGCGCATCGGTCAAAAAGGGCCGGAGCGCATGGACCGCGTGGGCTATCCCCCTATCCCGTTGGATCCCGGTGACGTTACGCGTGACGCTCCGGATATCTGGACCTACAAAGCCACAGACTCGCAGACGGGTGCCGCCGTCTCCGTCCATCTCATCAGAGGGAATTGCGGGGAAGCTACTTCCACGACCAAGTACGGCTTTACGGCGTCTGTTGAGCACGCCCAGATCGGCTCCCTGGAAGGCTGCGCAAGGGTGGCCACGGAGCTTTTTCCCCGAATCAACAACCAGCCTACCGACGATGATGATGACACCCCAGCCAAACCCACGCCGCCCACGGTGACGCATTTCAAATCGCCCACTGCCGTCGCCTACATTACGGATACAGGCAAAATGATCGTTAAACGGGGCTCCTATGCCAGGAGCATTCCCGGAAATGCAGGCCACGACCTGTGCCTGTCGCATGACGGCAAGAAGCTGCTCTATATCAGCGATGAACAGCCCTCGCCGCTGCAGACCATCAACGAGTTCGACTTCGAGACACGCCGCGTCACAGAGTTGATTCGAGCCACTGTCAGTGCGCCGTTTTGGTCCCCGGACGACTCCCGGATCGCTTTTCTCGAGAACGTCGGAGGAAAGTGGCAAGTTTGGGCGATGCCGGCGGACGACCCGGCTCAGGCCGCATCCTTGTACTCTGGCGATGAAGTCAGCCTATATGGATGGGCGGACGCGCATACGGTTCTTGTCAGCGACCTGCAAAACGTCACCTGGATCGGCGATGACGGAACCGTGAAACAGACGGCTCCCGCGGCGGAAGTGTATGGCAAGGACCAGTTCAGCGTGACGAGCGGCAATACCGTGCGGATTCACCCACTGAATCCGGACTTGCTGCTCGTTTCTGCCGAGCTGCAAGCGACGGCGGCTGCAGCGGCCACGAAAGAAGCCGCCCGCAAACAGGCTGCGGAGCAGGATGCCGCGGGCAAGAGCGACGCAAAAGTGAAACAAGTCACATTCCTTCCTGGTCCAGCTTTCTTCGAGTATGAGGTTCGCTCGAAGCGCCGCGTTCTTCTCAGCCCGCCCAACATGTTGTCCAATGACGCCCAATGGTCCGACGATGGCCTCCAGATTTTCTTCACGGCCCGCGACGCCAAGAATCAGGCGAAGGCGATCTATCGAGTGTTTTGGGACGGCACCAGCCAAGTTAAAATTCATGATGGTTCTGACTACGTAATAGGACAATAAGGCTCCGGCCAGCCGTCCCTGCTATCGCAAATTCGGCTCGTTCTTACTTTGAGGGCAACCGGCAGTCCCGGGCGCGCCTCAGCCTTTGAAACGCCGAAAATCCGAGTTTCACATCTAGGACCTGTCCTTTCGGACTGGATTGGTCCGGCATTGGCCGATACGCGGCAGGCCCTAGTTTGCCTACCCTGGGCTCTACGCCCGGCGCTATACTTCTTGGATGGCGACCGTTCCGCCCGTCCAGACGAACCAAGTTGGCATTCTCATCCTGGATGAGGATGACCAGAACAAGGGTACGTTGCGCCAAATCCTCGATTCCGAGGGATGGCGCGTCCGCCTGGTCCAGGATCCCCAGCTGCTTCTCAGCGAGCTGAAATCCGGCCAGTGGTCTCTGGTCATCGCTAACATCGCGATGGCCGGTATGGGCAGCCCGCTTTTCATCACTCTGCGCGAACTCGCTAGCGTTTCACATGAAGAGGGGGGGCGCATCCGTGCGCTCTATCTCGTGCCGGAAATGGCCGGCAGCCAGTTTGTTGGGCAACTGGAGCTTGCCCGGGCGCCTTACGTCGTGCGTCCTTTCCACCTGCACGACTTCCTGGAAAAGGTGAGCGACCTGCTTGTCGAAGTGAAAGCCATTGAAGGGCCGATTCGCCAGGTGCGGCACGAGTTCGGCGCCATGCGTAAAAAGAAGAAGCAAGCCGGGCGATCTAACTCGATGTTTGCTTCGCGCGATTCGTATTCCTACAGCGACGAAGAGCTTGCCGAATACGAGAAACAGGAAAGCGAATCGTCCTCGATCAAGCGCAACAAACCCCGCACCAATCTGGGCGGGTCGGACCGCTAACACCACACTTCTCGAATAGCTTTTCCTCCCGCCTGTACTCGTGCACCGGTTTCGCCGGCATGCCCATTGCGCAATTTTTGCGCGGTTTCTAGACTGCCTAACGGTGGCACAGCCAATGCTTGCGGTGAGTTCCTTCTGCGAAAACGGCAGGAAAACCTGGGTGGAAAACCCGCGCAGCCAGGATTGGCTGTGCTCCAAATGCCGACCTCGCTTGACTTCCATACCATGCAGGCGCGATGCTACCGCGTCAAATGTGTCGAGGTCGCGCGAACCTTGCGCGAAAAAAATAATGAGGAAATACATGCAATTTCCAAAGGCAATATCTTGTCCAGCGGTCCGAATTGGCTTTCTGGCGGCCATCGCCGTGTGCGCGGCGATTCCGTCCGTGGCGCGACAATCGGATAGCGCGGGGCCGCGCGGTGTGACTGCCGCGGACTACCAGCGCGCTGAGAAATTCATGTCGTATAACACGCGGCCGCTGGTCTACCACGATGTGCGCGCCACGTGGCTGCCGGGGGACCGATTTTGGTATCGCGACACGGGGCCGGATGGAGTGGAGTTTGTGATCTACGACGCCGGCCACGGGGCACGGCGGCCTGCATTTGATCATGCAAAACTCGCGGCGGCGCTCTCTGCCGCGGCCGAGACTACGTACGAAGCGGCGCATCTGCCATTCACGGCGTTTGAGTTTTCTGCGGACGAACAGTCCATTTCGTTTCGGGTCAAAGGCCAGAAATGGAATTGCGATTTGCAGGCGAATCGCTGTGCGGTTGAACCCAAGCGCGCGGAGGATGCGGCGGGCCCGCCCGAAGAGGTTTCGCCGGATGGCAAACACGCGGCGTTTATTCGCGATTACAACCTTTGGGTGCGCGACGTGGCCAGCGGCAAAGAAACGCAGCTCACGGCCGACGGCGTGAAGGACTTCGGCTACGCAACGGACAACGCCGGATGGATTCACAGCGACCGGCCCGTTCTTCTGTGGTCGCCGGACTCCAAGAAAATCGCGACGTTTCAACAGGACCAGCGGGGCGTCGGCGAAATGTATCTTGTGGAAACGAAGGTTGGGCATCCGGTGCTGCAGGCGTGGAAGTATCCGCTTCCTGGCGATGCCGTAGTCACGACCATCCAACGGGTGATCATCGATCTCGATGGGCCGAAAGTGATTCGGCTACAGATGTCGGCAGACCAGCATCGTTCGACGCTTTGCGATGACGTGGAATGCCGCGGGAGTGATTGGGACGACGTCGAATGGAGTCCCGATGCCAAGCATCTGGTGTTCGTTTCGACTTCGCGCGACCACAAGGACGAACATTTGCGGGTTGCCGACGCGGAGACAGGCGCAGTGCGCGACGTGCTCGAAGAAACAGCCGCCACGCAATACGAATCCGGCTGGGGACGGG
>JBARCY010000466.1:0-2414 GCA_049794595.1 Candidatus Acidiferrum sp. | reverse complement strand
GTCTCGCCGTCCGCCAAAGTCGCCGCCATCAAAATATTTTCCGTCCCAGTCACGGTAATTCTTTCGAACACGATATGCGCGCCCTTCAGTCGCCAGCCTTTCGATCCGTTCCCCGGCACCTTCGCCTCTATGTACCCATGCGACGTCGTGATTTCCGCCCCCATCCGCTCCAACGCCTTCAAATGCAAATCCACCGGTCGCGCCCCAATTGCGCACCCTCCCGGCAATGAAACCCGTGCCATCCCCAGCCGCGCCATCAGCGGCCCCAGCGTCAAGATCGACGCCCGCATCGTCTTCACCAGCTCGTACGGTGCCTCCGCATGATTCAACTTCGGCGCTTCGATCACGTAATCGCTCGCCGGCATCTCCGTCACCGAAACTTTCGCGTCCATGAATGTCAGCAGCTTGCTCATCGTCACCAAATCCCGCACCTTGGGAATGTTGTGCACAGACACACGATCCGCCGTCAGCAACGCCGCCGCCATCACCGGCAGCGCGGAATTCTTCGCCCCGCTGATCGCCACTGTACCCCGCAGCGCCTTACCTCCCCGAATTAAAAACTTATCCATCCGCGCCCTTCTCTTTGCACACGCAGCGCTTTAGCCACGGCCTGTGGAGTGCGGCAGCTCTGCTGCCGCTTTTCTTCTCTGTGACCCTGTGTCCTCTGTGCTCTCCGCGAACTCTGTGTAAATGTTTTTCCTATTCCCCGAGCGCCAATCGCAAATCTCCCCCGGCCGCCTTGAGTTTTTCCCGCGCCTCCCCCGCGCCCACTCCCAATTTCAACATCACCAATGCCACGCGCATATTGTGTCCCGCCGCCCGCAAAGCGTCCTCCGCCGCAGACACACCAGCGCCGCTCGCCTCCATCAATATCCTCACGGCCCGTCCCTGTAACTTCTTATTTGTTAGCACCGCATCAATCATCAAGTTTTCATACGCATGCCCCAGCCTCACCATCACCGCTGTACTCAGCATGTTCAAGACCATCTTCTGTGCCGTCCCCGCCTTCAGTCTCGTCGACCCCGTCAACACTTCCCCCCCTACCTCCAGCGCAATCCCAATTTTCGCCAGCCGGCCCAGCGGCATGTCCCCATTCGACGTAATCGCAATCGTCGTCGCCCCGCGTCCACGCGCAAATTTCATCGCCCCCAAAACGTACGGCGTAGTCCCGCTAGCCGCAATCCCGACGACCACATCTTCGCGTGACAGCTTCAACCGTCGCAAATCCCGCGCCCCGTTCCCCGCCGAATCCTCCGCGCCCTCCACCGCTCCCGTAACCGCGCGCCTCCCGCCGGCGATCAGTGCAATCATCCGCTTCGGCGAAATCCCAAAAGTCGGCGGACATTCCGCCGCATCCAAAACCGCCATCCTCCCGCTCGATCCCGCGCCCACATAAATCAACCGCCCGCCGCGGCGCATCGCCGCCACGATCGCATCCACCGCCCGCGCAATCGCCGGCAGCTTCCGCTTCACCGCTCCCGCCACGCGCCGGTCTTCGCCGTTCATCAGCCGCACAATCTCCAACGCCGTGATGCGGTCAAGGTTCTTCGACGCCGCCAGCCCCCGCTCCGTCCCTCTGTCATCTCTTGTGCTCGTTCGCATCCGTCAATTATATCCGCGCGCTGGATAGATAAGTGGCACAGCCAATCTTGGCTGTGCGCACTCCGCATCCACACGTTTCTCTGTCGTGGCTAAGCGAATTCCGCGCAGACGCCCTTTGGGCACAATGGCTAGCAGTCGGTCAAGTTTCCTTTCCCGAAATCGGCTATGTTAGAAGCCGTATGTCCATCGACGTCCTAAAATCTCTCTTCGAGCACCACTTCCACGCCTCCGTCGAGCGTGTCACTCCCCTCCAGGGCGAACTCGGCGGCTCCGGCCGCAAAATCGTTCGCCTAACCGCCGGCCCCCGCACCGCCATCGGTATCCTCTATAACGTCCCCGAAGAAAACGCCGCCTTCCTCTCCTTCTCCAAACATTTTCGCAAACACAATCTCCCCGTCCCCGAAATCTACGCCGAAGATCTCGATCAAGATGCCTATCTCGAAGAAGACCTTGGCGATACCACGCTCTTCGAATTCCTCTCCAAAAATCGCCAAGGTGCCGTCATCGCGCCCCAAGTCGTCGAAGCTTACAAAAAAGTCGTCGCCGTCCTTCCGACCTTCCAGGTCGAAGCCTCCCGCGATCTCGACTACTCCGTCTGTTATCCCATCTCCAGTTTCGATCGCCAATCCATCGCTTGGGATCTCAACTATTTCAAATATTATTTTCTCCGCCTTGCCGGCATCCCCTTCAATGAGCACTCTCTCGAAGCCGATTTCAGCCGCCTAACCGATTTCCTCCTCAGCGCCCCGCGCGATTATTTTCTCTATCGCGATTTTCAGTCCCGCAACATCCTCCTCCGCGATGGCCAGCCG
>JBARCY010000465.1:0-10526 GCA_049794595.1 Candidatus Acidiferrum sp. | reverse complement strand
GCAGGCGCTGCCGCAGGCAGCAAGGAGTGGATGAAGCGTGTTCTCCACATGGTGATTTATCTGGGCGGCTCAATGGATCCGGAGGCAGCTTACCTTCTGATTCGCGGAATCAAAACGCTGGGAGTGCGGGTCGAACGACAGTGCGAAAATGCGATGACGGTTGCCAAGTTTCTGGAAAAACATCCGAAGGTCGCGCGCGTGCACTACCCGGGTCTTGCATCGCACCCGGATCACAAGCTCGCGAAAAAACAAATGCGCGGATTCGGAACGATGATGGCGTTTGACTTGAAGGGTGGATTGCCCGCTGCGCGGCGCTTCTGCGATCGCGTGCGGTTATTTCTGCTGGCGGCCAGTCTGGGGGGAGTCGAGTCTCTGGTCATACTTCCCATCTACACATCGCACTACAACATGAGCGGCGATGAGCTGCGGCGCGCGGGAGTGAGTCCGGGCACGGTCCGCGTTTCGATTGGACTTGAGGATGCGCAAGACCTAATTGCCGACTTAAAGCAGGCGCTTGCTTAAGGGCGGCGCGGCACGGAGTTCAGTCCATGCCACCAAAAACAAACACGGGCGGGACGCTGAAGCGCACCGCCCGTTTCGTATTTTTGTGAAGTGAAATTAGAGGGGTTGGACGTTCGAGGCCTGCAGACCCTTGGGGCCCTTGGTCACTTCGAATTCAACCGCTTGGCCATCGTTCAACGACTTGTAGCCATCAGCCACGATCGCGGAGAAATGGACGAAAACGTCCTCACCGCTCTGGCGCTGGATGAACCCGAAGCCCTTGCTGGCATTAAACCACTTCACTGTTCCTTGTTCTTTACTCACTGCTGTACTCTTTTCTGTCGGTTGGGTTGCAACCGAGCATTACTAAATTGAGCTATTTGGTGCCTCGAATTCCGAACCCCTCTAGAGAGTTCCGGCCGTCCTCGAACGTAAAAAAAGGCCGCAAGTTTGACCCTGCGACCGCTTTACAAATCCAAAGGCGATACAAGAGCAACAAACGCAAATGCAGAATACTACAGTCGGGACCATTTGCCAAGAGAAATATTTTCATTTTTTCCCCCAGCCCGCAAGCAGGGCAAGAGCACGGATTCGCAGACTAGTCCGGCAGAGTGGCTTCGCTGGTGATGGTGAAATGCGCGGCGGCTCCGGCGACCGGGGGCAGGCTGGGCGGCGCGACGGGCTCGCCTCCGCCGATCCAGGCGTCGACACTGCCAGGGATGATACGGTGCTTTCCGGATTCGTCGACGATGCTCAGGTCGCGGCCACGCAGGACGAATTTCACGGTCTTTTTTGCGCCGCCCTCAAGATGGAGGCGCTGAAAACCTTCCAGGGCACGCAGCGGAGCGCCTGCTACGCCGGGATGCGAGATGTAAAGCTGGACGACCTCGTCGCTGCCGAAACGGCCGGTGTTTTTGACTTCAGCAGAAATGGCGACCTGATCAGTGGCGGAAATCTTTGCCTTGTCGACATGCGCGCGATCGTAGGTGAAAGTTGTGTAGCTCAAACCGAAGCCGAAAGGGTAGAGCGGCTGGCCGTCGAAATAGCGGTACGTGCGATGGGCCATGGAATAGTCATCGAACGGCGGAAGCTGATTCACGGATTTGTAGAATGTGATCGGCAAGCGGCCAGCGGGACTGAAATCGCCCGCGAGCGCTTCTGCGATGGCCGTGCCGCCTTCCTCGCCCGGATACCATGCTTCAAGAATTGCCGGGAGATTGGCGTCCGCCCAGTTGATGGCTAGGGCGCTGCCATTCATCAGAACGAGAACGGTGGGCTTGCCGGCGGCGTAAACGCGTTCGAGCAAATTCTCTTGCGGAGCCGGAAGATCAAGGCTCGTGCGGTCGCCGCCTGCGAACCCTTCGGCGTTCACTTTCATTTCCTCTCCTTCAATGCGCGCCGAGAGCCCCATGACGACAACGACGAGTTCCGCGTTGCGGGCGGCATCGACGGCCTTGCGCTCTTCGTCGTCGGGAATGCTCCAAATCAGCCGGGCTTCCGAGCTGCGGACGTCCTGAAAATATTCGATCTTGAGCGAATAGGGATGGTCTTTTTCGAGATGAAACTTTTTAGTAAGGGTGGAAGCAGGATGGTGGAGCGTCCAATCCTCGACGACAAGGTTGCTATCGAGCCAGAGACGATAGCCGTCCTGCCCGGTGAATCCGATGAAGTAATCGCCGGATTCAGGAACGGTTAAGAAGCCTGTCCAACGGACGGAATAGTTTTTGAGCAGTTGCGGCGAGATGCCCGTGTCACCCCAAGCGAAGTCGACGGTGGCATCGGTGCGGCTCATCACGGGCGAACTTTCGAGCGTCATGTTCGGGAAGTAGTCCGCTTTGAGGCCGTGTTCGGTGCAAGAAGCATCCGCGCAAAGAGCATTCGAGGGAATGGGTCTGGTAACCGGGCCGACGAGGCCGGTGCCTTCCACGTAAACGACTTTGGATTGCGGAAAGCGATTGCGAATGCCGGCAAGGATGGTAACCGGCTTGGAAGGCGTGCCGTTGTAGTTGCCTTCCAGCGCGTCGAGACTGTCGGCGTTGGGACCGATGATGGCGATCGTCGCGGGCGTCGTCCTCAGGGGAAGGAAGTTGTCTTTATTTTTGAGCAGAACGAGTGCTTCGCGGGCCATGCGAAGGGCAAGCTCGCGGTGCGCTTTGGTATCGTTGTCGCCAGGAGTGATGCGAGAATACGGAACGCTGGCAGGCGGATCGAACATGCCGAGACGAAAACGCGCGATGAAAAGACGGCGCAGGGAACGGTCGAGGTCGGCCTCGGAGAGCAAGCCTTGATGAACCGCATTCAGGATTGCCGCATGTTCCGTGCTCATCGCGTGTCGATAATCGCCGCAGATGAGATCCATTCCAGCTTTGAAAACAGTGGCGACGCCTTGTTCGGGCGTTGGCATGAAATGGTGGCCGCCAAAAACATCGGCAACGGCGCCGCAATCGGAGACCACATAGCCTTGAAAACCCCAGTCTTTGCGGAGATGCTCCTGAAGCAAATCGGTATTAGCGCAAGCCGGCTGTCCGTTTAAGGAGTTATACGCGCACATCACGGATTCGGCTTTGCCTTCCATGACCGTGGCCCGGAAGGCGGGCAAATAAGTGTCTTCCATGTCGTGGCGGGAGGCGTGCACATCGACGGAATGGCGCGTGGATTCGGGGCCGCTGTGGACGGCAAAGTGTTTGGGGGTGGAGACCGTCTTGAAATAGTCCGGACTGTTGCCCTGCAAGCCGGTAACGAACGCGACGCCGAGACGCGAAGTCAGAAATGGGTCTTCGCCATAGGTCTCCTGGCCGCGGCCCCAGCGCGGATCGCGAAAGATATTGATGTTCGGAGACCAGACGGTGAGGCCGCGATACCAGTCGGAAGAGCCGTCGGGATGCAGAGTGGCGTAAAACTTGGCGCGAAACTCGGTGCTGATGGTGTCGCTGACTTGATGCATCAGAGGTTCGTCGAAAGTTGCCGCCATACCGATGGCCTGGGGGAATACCGTGGCGATTCCCGCGCGGGCGACACCGTGAAGACCTTCGTTCCACCAGTTGTATTCCGGAACGCGCAGACGCGGAATGGATGGAGCGGTGTGGCCGAGTTGGGAGACTTTCTCTTCCAGCGTCATGCGCGAAATCAAATCGTCAACGCGCTGCTCAACGGGGAGTTTGGGATTGAGGTACGGCGCGTCCGCAGGCGCTTCTTGCGCGGAACCGCCAGCAGACATCGCCAGGCAGACGAGCAGCCAAGCGACAATAGACGATCCTTTTCTATGAATGTAGACGAGTGTAGGCAGTTTCACGTGAAACACCTCGCGGGAGAGTCTATCGCGGACTAGTCCTGCGATGGAACAGCCGTGACCCCGGCCTAAGCGCGTTCGGTCGTGTATTGAGTAGGTCAACCCTACCTTGCCGGAAAGCGTTGACCTGGACTGTAACAGCTACTTAACATAGGAAGATGCGGCGGAAGTTCCACTTTACACTGTGCGGGACGCTTGTGGCCGCGCTGTGCGTGGCAGGCGCCGGGTGCGGCGACGCGGCCAAACACGGTGTCCAGGCCCACGTGCCTGCGCTTTCTCCGGCGAATGCCGCTGCCGCTCAAGGTCCCGCCAACTTGGGAAAGCTGCCGCTGGCGAAGCTTTCGTCGGAGTGGCTCAATGCGCTGGCGCTACGCGTTCCGGGGCCGAAGGAATATTTGATCCAGCAGGTGGAAGCGAAATTTTCTTCCGGCGAACAGAACTACAAAGCCGGACACTTGGAAGCAGCCCGGCGCGATTTTGACGAGGCCGTCGACTGGATGCTCGAAAGCGGCTTCGACACGAACAACGATCCGAAGCTCAATGAACTATTCCGCCGGGTCGTCGATTCCGTTTACAACGAAGAGCTGGCAGCCTTCCGCGAAGGGGACGGTTTTCAGGAAGCGCCGGCGGTGCCGGCGGCCATTGACGAAGTGGCGGAGATGACCTTCCCCGTCGACCCGCGCCTCAAGGAGCGCGCCGAGGAAGCAGCCAAGAACATTTCGCATGACTTGCCCCTGACGGTGAACGACGAAGTCCTCTCTTTTCTCAACTTTTTTCAGACACCGCGTGGCCGAGCCATCGTGGAGACCGGGCTTCGTCGCTCCGGGCGTTATCGGGCCATGATTTCGCGCGTGCTGCGCGAAGAAGGTCTTCCCCAGGATTTAATCTACCTGGCACAAGCGGAAAGCGCGTTTCAGCCACTTGCGCTGTCACGGGCCGGTGCGCGAGGAATCTGGCAGTTCGTCGCCTACCGCGGCATGGAGTACGGCCTGCGGCACACCTGGTGGGTGGACGAACGGCAGGATCCGGAAAAGGCTACCCGAGCGGCCGCACAGCATTTGCGCGATCTCTATGGGCAATTCGGGGACTGGTATCTGGCCATGGCCGCGTACAACTGCGGTCCGGGAAACGTGCAGAAGGCCATCGAGCGCACCGGCTACGCCGATTTCTGGGAGCTGTACCGTCGCAATGTGTTGCCGCGCGAGACGAAGAATTATGTGCCCATCATTCTGGCGCTCACACTGATCGCCAAGGATGCGGCGCACTACGGCATCCAGGCTGATCCGGAACACCCCGTGCCCACGGACATCGTCAAGCCCGGCCGCGCCATTGATCTGCGGCTGGTGGCCGAGACAATCGACGTGGATGTCGAGACGCTGCGCAACCTGAATCCCGAACTCCTGCGCCTCGCGACGCCGGACGATCCCAACTTCGAGCTGCATTTACCAGTGGGCACGGCCGAAAGATTCTCCGCGGAGATTGCGGACATCCCGCCCGACAAGTGGGTGAGCTGGCGGCGTCATCGCATCGAAGCCGGGGAAACTCTGACTTCGATTGCGAAAAAATATCATGTGACGCCGGCGGCGATTTCCGAGGCGAACAATATGGATCGGCACGACGCGCTGGACGTCGGAGGAAAGCTGATCATTCCCGCGGCTCCTTCTGCGGACTCCAAACGCCGTCTCATTCGTTATCGCGTGCGCAGAGGCGACACGCTCGCCGGAGTCGCGGATCGTTTTAGCGTACCGACGGAAGATCTGCGCAAATGGAATCACATGACAACGAACCGCGTGAGCCGAGGCATGGTTCTCCGCATTTATACCGTCGGTGGCACGCCCGAAGCCGCCCCGGTGCGCCAGCACTCGAAATCGAGAGCAAAAAGCGCTTCGCGCCCGCCCGCCGCCGCCGCAAGTCCCGCCTCCGCCTCGATTCACAATTAAGCCGTTTGTTTATAATGAGTTAGACAGCATCTCGAAAATCAGCGCCGCTTCGGAGATGCCATCCGTTGGCAAGTTCTCCGAATGGAAACGTTTAGTTTTCGTGAGATAAGCGCAGAATGCTTGACAACTTTGTTGGAGTACGATAACAACTTCGCTGCGGCGGAGGGGAGTCGGTGACTCCGGCTGAGGCAGCGTCCCACGAGCCATAGGCTTGTGGATTCCCCCTCGGGAGGATGCAATGGATTTCGAGAAAGACAACTTCGAAGATGACAACGAGCTGTCGCGGCTGGAAGAAGAAGACGAATTGGCCGGCGGCGGTGATGAGATCGTGGAGACGGAAGAGGAAGAAATCCTCATCACCGAGGATGTGCCGGTAGCGGCAGCGCCGGCAGCGAAAGCGGCCCCCAAGCCGGCGGCGAAACCCGCTAAGAAGGCCGCTCCGAAAAAGAAGGCCAAAGCGAAAGCCAAAAAGGCCAAGCCCAAACCAAAACCGAAGAAGAAGGCGAAGAAAGCGGCCAAAAAGAAGAAGCGGCGGTAACCGTTCCGGTTCAGCCGAATTTGTTGATGCAAGGAAAGGCCTGGGCCCCCGCCCGGGCCCTTTCTTTTTGGAATTGTTTGCGAGCCATCCTGGCACTCGAACGGCCCTGCGGCACTCCCAATCGTGCACGGCAGTCTCTCAAATTGGGAAGTCTCTCGGCTTCCCAAACAGTTAGCTTGCTGGAATGAGAAACTGCCGCTAGCATAGCCCTGGATGTTGCGGGCACTGGAACAGATACGGCGGATGCGCGGCGGCGCGCAGTCACACTTGATGCGCTGCTCGGACGGGAACTACTATGTCGTCAAATTCCAAAATAACCCGCAGCACCGCCGGATTTTGGTGAACGAACTGCTCGGAACCAAGCTGGCGGCGCGGATGGGGCTTCCGACGACGCCGGTGGCTATTGTTGAAGTGTCCGAGGAACTTATCCGCTTGACGCCGGAGCTGGCGATAGAAATGCCGCGTCAGCGGATTCCGTGCCATGCGGGGTTCCAGTTCGGCTCGCGCTATCCGGGCGATCCGCGGCGCCTCGCGCTGCACGACTTTCTGCCCGACGAACAATTGCGCCAGGTGGCCAACCTGCACGATTTCGCGGGCATGCTGGTCTTCGACAAATGGACCTGCAATACCAACGGACGCCAGACGCTTTTTTTTCAAGCATCGCCTCGCGACGCACTGCAAACCGCGGATACATCCGGAGCGGAAGCGGAAAAGAGGGGACTCGAATACAGCACGCTGATGATCGATCAGGGCTTTTGCTTCAATGCCGGTGAATGGAATTTCCCCGATGCGCCCCTGCGCGGGCTCTATGCGCGTAATCGAGTGTATGAGGGCGTGACCGGAATGGAGTCCTTTGCGCCATGGCTCGAGCGCCTCGAAAAACAAATAACCGAACGCGCGCTGGACGGTATCACGCGGCAAATTCCTCCGGCCTGGTATGAGGACGATCTTGACGCCGTGCTGCATCTGTCCGAGCAGCTGCTGCAACGGCGCTCCCGCGTTCCCGAACTCATTCTGGCCGCCAAGAAATCCAATCGCCAGCCCTTCCCAAACTGGATGTGACGGAAATGGACGTGACCTATGACGGAAACTTCCTCTGAATCCGCGGCAAACGAACGCACCTGCGCCTACCGCATCTTGCGCTACACGCCGAACCTGGTGCGCGACGAATGGGTGAACATCGGCGTGCTGCTCTTCGATCCGCAATCCGGCGAACGCCGTCTGCGCCTTATCGAGGAGCAGGAAGAATTTGCGCGAGTGCGCCGGCTGCATCCGGAAACCGACGAAGCCCTGTTACGCGCGTTGCGCGACGATCTGGAAGATCGCTTCGAGTCCTTCCCCGGTTCGCAAGAGCATGGCTCGAACGGCGGCGGCTCCAATGGCCGCGTCTTGCAGGAACTCCTGCGCAAGTGGGACGACACGCTCTCGAACGCCCTCCAGCTCGCCCCGCAGAAAGGCGTCCTCTTGCAGGATCTGGATGCGGAACTCGAACGTCTCTACGGTGACCACGTCGCCGTCCCGCGCGCGGCGGCGCGTGTGGGCGCGCCGGGAAGCCGCGCGCAGATGCGTTCCTATTGCTCGCAAGTCTTCCGCCAGGCGCGCCTCTGGGACCGGGTCCAGAAATCCGTCCGCGCCTCGGAATTTACCTTCCCCGGTGATCCCATGCGCATCGATTTCAGCTACCGGCGCAACGGCACGCGCGGTTTTCTCCACACGCTCTCCGTCTCGCGTGCGCCGGGCGACGCCAAGGTGCTGGCTTATACCGCGGAACGCATCGCCACCAAGGCGTCACTCAAGACCGAATTCGCCGCCATCACCGATCTCGCACTGAAAGGAGAGAGCGACCGCGACCGCTTCGTGGAACGCACCCTGCGCGACGCTGGCATCGAGCCCGTTCCTTTAGATCACTTTGCAGTGTGGGTCGGAAAGCTGAAGCCTACGATTCAGTGAGATTCCTCGCCCGCGGGTTGGGCGCGGGACGCGAAAAGCGATCCGCCCGGGATCGAACACGTCCCTATTCCGAAACAGCGACAATAAGCAGCGTGGCGTCGTCATGCCAGTGCCCGCGGCTGAACTCGCCTGCCGACGCGAGGATTTTTTCCTGCAGCGACCGCGCGCTCACCGCGCGGTTCTCTTGGAGCAACCCTAGCAACCGTTCTTCGCCGTACTCCTCGCCAGCGGGGCCGGAAGCCTCCGTCACGCCGTCCGTAAAGAGAATCACGCGATCACCCGGCGCAAGCTGTGCCGCGCCTGCCGCAAACATCTGATGCGGAAAAACCCCCAGCACTCCGCCGCCCGCCTGCAACCGCTCGTGCGACCCGTCGTGGTGCAGCACGATGGGCGCATTATGCCCCGCGTTCGTATACCGCAAAAGCCGCTCCGGGCCATCGAGCTGCGCATAAAAAAACGTAATGAAACGGTCGTTGCCGGTATTGTGGCAAACCAGCGAATTCAGCCGCGCGCACAATCCCTCGGGAGGCAAAGAAGACGAGGCCAGCCCTCGCACGGCCGCCTGCAAGTTGGACATCAGAAGCGCGGCAGGCAATCCCTTACCGGCCACGTCGGCGATGCACAGGCCTAGTGTCGCTTCATCGAACGACAGAACGTCGTAATAGTCTCCGCCGATGCTCTGCGCTGGCTGCCATGCGCCCGCGATTTCATATCCCGCCTGCTGCGGGATGCTCTTCGGCAAAAGGCCTTGCTGGATGGACCTGGCCTCGGCCACTTCATGTTCCTGCTGCTGAAGCTGGTGCGCAATTTCTTTGTGGTCCTGGTTCTCCTGAGCCGCGCGGCGGCGGGACGCGCGCCGCTCGCGCCCCAGCGCAATTTGCTTTTGCAGGATTTCCAGCAGCCGCGCGTTGGTCCAGGGCTTTTCCACGAAATCCGCCACGCCGTATTGCATGGCCTCCACCGCCAATCCCACGGTCGCCCACCCCGTCATCACCACGATCGCCGGCGCATCCTCGTTCTCTTTCAAATGGCTGAGCAGGTCCAGCCCCTCGCGGCCGGAGGTCGTATCCCGCGCATAATTTAAATCCATTAGCAGCAGGTCGAATTCGCGCGCCGCCACGGCCCCCAGCAGTTCCGCGGGAGACGTCACTGCTTCCGTCTCATAACCCTGCCCTTTGAGCAGCAAGCGTAGCGCGTTCAGCACATCCGGCTGATCGTCGGCAATCAAGATTCGCGGCGTAGGAGTGACCATGTCTGCGTGGGTCTCAGGGAGAAGTGGCAGGCTGGCTTCCATCCTCTATCTGATGTAAGTCGGTTGTTTTTGATACATTACAGCGAGAGCATATCCTCCCACGGATTCAGGGGGACCATTTGCGGGACTGCCCGTCCCACATCCGGCCAGGTGTCCGAATACAGGAATTACGCCCTGCAATCCTACGCGCATCCGCCCGGACTGCCCGCCGTGCGCACGGAAACACGCGAGTAATTATTGACGAAAAGAGTCGCTAGAGAACTGGTTCAGACCAGTTCTCCAGTGTCTCCTTCACCTTGTGCAGGAACTGGTGCGCAATCGCCCCGTCCACCACCCGGTGGTCGTAGCTCAGGCTGACGTAGCACATCGAGCGGATGGCAATCGAGTCGTTAATCACCACCGGCCGCTTTTCAATCGCCCCTAGGCCCAGGATGCCCACATTCGGCTGGCTGATGACCGGCAATCCAAAAAGCCCGCCGAAAACGCCCGGATTCGTAATCGAGAAAGTGCTCTCCTGCACTTCCTCGGGCCTGAGTTTCTTCGCGCGCGCTCGCTCCGCCAAGTCGTTCAGCGTGCGCTGGATGCCCAGCACATTCTTCTCGTCCGCGCCCTTCACCACCGGGACGATCAAGCCCCAATCGAGCGCCACGGCGATGCCGATGTTGATCTCCTTGTGCAGCACCACGTTCGTGCCGTCCAGCGACGCGTTCATTGTCGGGTACGCGCGCAGCCCGGCTACCGCAGCCTTCACGAAGAACGGCATGAACGTCAGCTTGGTGTCGTAGCGCTCCTGGAATTCATCCTTGGCCTTGGCGCGCAACGAGGCCACCTTGGTCATGTCTACTTCCTCGACCGAATAAACGTGCGCGGAAACGCGCTTGGAAGCCACCATGTGCTCCGCGATGCGCACCCGCATGTTGCTCATCGGCTCGACTTGGTAGTTGCCGAAATAAATCTTCTCGCGCGGCACCGCCGATTCGAACGCCACGTGAATTTGTCCGCCAGAAACCGCCGGAGGCGCGGGCGCCGCGGCTGGAGCCGGAGGTGGCGGCATAG
>JBARCY010000464.1:0-6023 GCA_049794595.1 Candidatus Acidiferrum sp. | reverse complement strand
CCCGCGCAACTTGCCAGCGGTTCAGTTGGCACTCCCGCCGCCCCCCTCGTTGGCACGGCATCCGCGGGCACTCCCGTTGCCTCGCAGCGGAATCGCTGGCTCATTCCCGGTCTGATCGGTGCTCTGGTCGCTGCCGCCGCGATTATTTTTGCCGTCTACAAATTCTCTCCGCGAAAAATCGCGCTGGACATTCAAAGCATGCGGATCTCACCGCTAACACAATCCGGCAAAGCCTCTGCCGTAACCATCTCTCCGGACGGGCGATACGTCGTCTACGTCCTCACCGATGGCGGCAAGGAAAGCCTCAATGTTCGCCAGGTCGAAACCGGCAGCGACGTTCAGGTTCTTGCACCGGATGAAACGGCTTACAACAGTCTGACATTCTCCTCCGATGGTAATTACGTCTACTTCAGCCGCCTCAATAAGCAAATCGCCGGGTACAACGATATCTACAAAATGCCTGTCCTCGGCGGCCAGCCACAGTCCATTGCGCATGACGCGGACACTGCGCCCGCCATTTCTCCCGACGGCAAGCACCTCGCTTTTCTGCGCGGCGATCCGGGGAAATTCGAGCTGCACGTTGTGCTTACAGATATCGATGGCGGAGGCGAGAAAATTCTTACCTCGCTTCCGGCAGTTTCCAATAATACCAGCCTGTCAGTTCCCGCATGGTCCCCAGATGGCAAGACTCTTGTAGTCGCGGATTGGAGAAGCTCTGGCGAGCGCTTTCTCTACGCCATCTCTCCGGTCGACGGCTCCTCTCATCCGCTTTATCAAACCCCCAACTTTGTTGGCCGCTCCGTTTGGATGCCCGATGGTTCCGGCCTTCTTTTCTTGATGGCCGAGCCCGGTGCTAATTCTCCGGGCCAGCTTTGGTATATCTCCTATCCGGCCGGAGAGGTTCATCGGCTGACAAATGATTTGACCAACTACGGTCTCGGATCAATCGGGCTCACGCAGGACGCCAAATCGATTGCCGTAGTGCAAACCTCCGTCAGCCTCGGACTTTGGGCCGCCCCGGGCGGCGACGCCAGCCGCGCCACACAAATTCCCTTCAATGGCGAGCCTGGCCGCGTCGACGCAGCAACCGCGGATCGCCTCATCATTCAGAATCGGCACGCGCAAGTTTTCGCGCTGCGCCCCGATGGCTCCGGACAGAGCGAGCTGCTCTCTGGACGGGACATCGGCAACCTGCTCGAATGTGGGCCAGCCGGTACGCTCTTCTTTTCCGAACAGCGCGATGGCTCCGTCAACGTATGGAAAGCCGATGCCGACGGCAGCAATCCAGTCCAGTTGACTCACGCGAAACGCGCGCTGTTCTCTGCCTGCACGCCGGATGGCAGGTCGTTTATCTCCTGGCAATCGCCAGACCTGCTCCTCGATGACATCGACGGGAAAGCGCCGGCCACCAAGATCGATATGGAATCGAAATACGGGCGCGTCCGTGTTTCGCCCGATGGCCAAATGCTCGGCGCCATTGATTTCGTCGTTGGCCCGCCGGAGAGGATGGCTTTCATCTCCGCGCCCCTAAATGGCGGCAAGCCGAACTATCTCTTTGAGAATGTTCCTTCGGCCTCGACGTGGGGAGACTGGGCGCCCGATGGAAAAGCGTTTGATTACGCGCTGCTTCGCAAGGGTGCGGCGAATGTCTGGCGGCAACCCCTTGCCGGGGGACCCTATCAGCAAGTCACGAAATTCACCACGCCTGTGCTCAGTAGTTTTCGCTGGTCTACCGACGGCAAGATGCTCTATGTCGTTCGCGGGACGCGATCTGCCGATATCGTCTTGCTTCGCGATACAAAATAATTTAGCCACTTTCTGCGGTCGTTTACAAACCTCCAGGGCGTAGAATGCTGCGCCCCTACAAGGAAATGAGGTGTCATGCCCCTACATTTTTTCTGGAGCTTCGATGCCTAGCAGGGAAAGCGTTTCTATCAGACGCGCTTCGACCAATTCTGTAAGGCGCAGAAGGAATGCGCGTTTCTGTGCGTCGGATTCTGTCAGGATGTGATGCTTGTGGTAGAAATTGTTGAAGGTTTGGGCTAGTTGGAAGGCGTATTTGGCGATGAAGGCCGGTTCTTGCGCGCCGATGGCGGCGTCGACGGAGAGGTCCAGCGACGCGCTAGCCAGCAGTAATTCCCAAAGGCCATTTCCATCGGGGCCGTTAAGAAGCGCGCCAACAGTTTCGTGCGTAACAGCGTCGTTTGTGGCGCCCGCTTCGGCGCCTTTTCGGCGGATACCGCGGATGCGCACTACCGCGTATTGGCAATAGGGACCGGTCTCGCCTTCAAAGCTGAGGGCATCTTTGAAATCGAAAGCGATGATGGCGTTGCGCGTGAATTTCAAGAGGAAAAATCGGAGCGCGCCTACAGCGACCTCATGCGCGGTTTTGTTCTGCTCGGTTTCGCTCATTTCCGTATGGCGCTGCTGGACTTCGGCAAGCGTGGCGGCTTCGAGTTTGTCAATTAGGTCGTCGGCTTTGACACCGAAGCCTTTACGGCCGCTAACTTCGACGTAGGGCTTCTTTGCTTCCTCAGGAGTCAGCTCATAGCCCATTTCGGCGGCGCAGCGCGGCGTCAAGGCAACGATTTCATAGGACAAGTGGGTCGATTTCTCCGCGGCTTCGGCGTGTCCCAGGCGTCGCAATCCTTCCGCTACAACATCCTGTAAATACGACTGGCGCGCATCGATCACGTTGTAAACAATTGAGGCTGGTTCGCCGAAGTGAGGAGCTGTTGGATCATTCTTAAGGCTGGTCGTCGCCCAAACTGTTTCGCCTTCGGGGACCTTCGGCCACTTGCGATAGTGAAAATCCTTGCCGAGCAGTCCAAATTTCCAAAGTTGATATGCAATGTCTTTTCCGACGTAGGTTACGGTTCCATTCGAGCGGACGATGATTTTGTCTTGCGAATTTTCCTCCTCGCCGTCCTTCCCAGAGCCCCCGGTGTTCTCCGCGGGCTCAGTGTTAATTCCTGGCTCTTCTTCCCAGGGCATGATCCAGCAGCCTGCCATTTTTCCGCTCGTTGCCAGTTGAATCGCGCCGGACGTTTTTAGTTTCTCGAAAGCGGTGTCCCAAAACTTCAAATGCAGAATTTCGCTTTCGCGCGCCAGCAATTCGTAGAAAATTCCCAGCCTCGCCATGGTTCGCAAATGCAGGGTGACGATCGCGTCCGCGACAACCTGGGCGACTTCCGCTTCTTCGCCGCGGTCTTCTTCAATCGCTTTCAGCGTCCTTCCACGAAGTTGCGCGGCGCGTGCTTTGTCTTCTTCAAAAAAGTGCGTGGCTTTGGCGTACAAATCCCAGCAGTAATAGTCGAAGCGCGGATCCATCGCGAACATCTTGACGCTTACGGGCGTGCGGCGTTCCATGTCAAGGAAGCCGATCACGACGTCGGCGACTTGCACGCCGGTATTGTCGATATAATTTTGGACTTGCACGGCATGGCCGGCATGGCGAAGAACTCGCGCCATGGTGTCGCCGAGGACGGCGTTTCTCACGTGGCCGATGTGCGCGGCTTTGTTGGGATTGATGCTGGTGTGCTCGACGATGACTTTGCCGGATATTTCTGTGGAAGGAAGTGGTGAGCGGCGAGTGGCGAGTGCCGAGAGAGAATCCCAGAAGGCGGCGCGATCGAAGTATGCGTTCAGATAACCGGCGCCAGCGACCTCGACGCGCGAGATGCCATCGATTTTGCCAAGAGAGTTAGCAATTTCTTGCGCGATGGTGCGCGGCGCTTTTTTCAAGCGTTTGGCTAGCTCGAAGCAGACAGGCGAAGCGGCTTCGCCCATTTCGATCTTGGGCGGGCGGTCGAGGACGATATCGATCGTGGTGGCGTAGTGTTCCTGGATGTGGCGCGCCAGAGCGTCGCGGAGACGATTTTTAAGTGTCAGGTACACGGAGCCTCGACGAGAATCATGGGTGAGTATACGCGGGCTGAAACAGACGGGTCAAAACGTGACGACGGGGAAAAATCTCGGGGATGATACCCCCCTACCCCCTGGCATACAAAGAATTGTCCGGAAACGTATGAAAATAGGAGGTTTAAGTGCAATTCGTGTGCGTGCATATGTTCGTAAGCGACAGAAAGAAAAGGAGATGCGTTTTGCTGTGCGGGGCGGAGCGACGAGTCGGAGGGTGCGCGGCGGTTTTTCGAGCGACCAGCCACGCGAGACATGAGGGCTAGTACCATGAAGGTTATGGAATGTCAAGAATTACTTTATATATAATAGAAAAGAACGGAGTTACCTGGTGGTGGGTGGGTCGGCGGAGGTGGGGCTACAGAGAGACGGGCAAGCCCGTCCCTACCTTCGTGGGTTCGTTTGACACTCATGGGTTGCGCCGATAGTATCGAAAGACTCCAACGGAACACATCAAAATGCGCGGTTCCCGCGGCGACGGCATTCCATGAAACTGGCTTATTTTGACTGCTTTTCGGGGATTAGCGGGGACATGACGCTTGGCGCGTTGGTGGACGCGGGCTGCGCGGTGGAGCATTTGCGGGCGGAGCTGGGCGGGTTGCAAGTTGCGGGATGGGAGTTGACGGCGGAGAAGGTTTGGAAGAATGGAATGGCGGCCACTTACGTAAAGGTGATGACGGAGGATCAGTCGAAGCACCAGTCGCTGGGGGCGATTTTGGAGATTTTGGAGAAGTCGAAGCTGGCGCCGCGGGTGCGGGTGCGGGCTGGGGCGATTTTCCGGAAGTTGGGGGAGGCGGAGGCGCGGGTGCACGACGTGCCTTTGGAAAAGATTCATTTTCATGAGGTTGGGGCCGTGGACGCGATTGTGGATATTGTGGGGGCGTGTGTTGGGTTTGAGGTGCTGGGGATTGAGAAGTTTGCTTGCTCGGCTTTGAATGTGGGCGGAGGGACGGCGAAAATGGCGCATGGGATTTTGCCGGTACCAGCGCCTGCTACCGCGAATTTGCTGCAGGGGAAGCCGACTTATTCGAATGGGGTGCAGAAGGAGTTGGTGACGCCGACTGGGGCGGCGATCGTGGCTACACTTTGCGAAGCGTTTGGGCCGCAGCCGGCGATGAGCGTGTCGGCGATTGGGTATGGAGCAGGGACAGCGGATCTTGAGGGGCAGCCGAACGTGGTGCGGATTATGGTGGGGGAGGTGGTTGCGGAGAGGGGAGAAAAAGAAAGAGCACAGACTGAAGTCTGTGCCACTGCATTCGATGAGGAGATCGCTGTGATCGAAGCGAACCTGGATGACATGAATCCGCAGATTTATGGGTATTTTTTGGAGAAGGCGCTGGGGATGGGGGCTTTGGATGTTTATACGACGCCGGTGCAGATGAAGAAGAACCGGCCGGGGACTTTGTTGACGGTTTTGTGCAAGCCGGCGGATACGAATTTATTGATGTCGCTGATTTTTGCGGAGACAACTACATTCGGGGTACGGACTTACCGGGCGCAACGTCGCGTGTTGCCGCGGGAATGGGTGAATGTGGCGACGGAATTCGGGGACGTGCGGATTAAGGTTTCGCGGGTGAATGGGCGGATTTTGCATGTGGCGCCGGAGTTTGAGGATTGCCGGAAATTGGCGGTGGAGAAGAATGTGCCTTTGCAGCGGGTGATTGCGGAGGCTTTGCAAAGTTACGAGAAAAGACAAGAAAAAAGATAACGCAGAGACGCAGAGAACGCGGAGTCAGCGCAGAGAAGAAAAAAGCGAAAAAGACTACGAGAAAACATTTACGCAGAGGGCTCAGGGGACACAGAGAGCACAGAGAAGAACGGAGAAAGATGGCAGCAGGAAAACCAAAATATTATTTGACTACGCCGATCTATTACACGAACGGGTTGCCGCATATTGGGCATACGTATTCGACGATCGTGTGCGACACGATCCGGCGGTACAAGCGGATGCTTGGATACGATGTGGTGCTGACGACCGGGACGGACGAGCATGGCGTCAACGTAGAGAGGTCGGCGAAGAAGGCGGGGATTCCGGAGTCGGAGTTTGTGGCGAAGATGGCGGCGCAGTGGAAGGTGCTTTGGGACGAGTTGGGAGTGCAGGGCGA
>JBARCY010000463.1:0-5788 GCA_049794595.1 Candidatus Acidiferrum sp. | reverse complement strand
CCGACACGTCAGTCAGCAACAAGTCCTGGGGCTACATTAATGATGACACCTTTAAATCCCCGCAGTTCATCGTCCACCAGCTCATCGACATCGTCAGCAAAAACGGCAATCTTCTGTTGAACATCGGTCCGCGCTCGGACGGCACCATCCCCGAGGAAGTTCAGACCGTATTGCGCGATGTCGGCGCATGGCTGAACGTAAATGGCGAAGCCATCTACGGAACGCGCCCCTGGAAAATCTATGGCGAAGGTCCAACAAAAGTTACCGCCGGCTCGTTCCACGACACGGATACCGCAGCCTACACCGCCGAAGATTTTCGCTTCACGACAAAAGGCCCCACCCTCTACGCCATCGAACTAGGCTGGCCCTCCACCGGCGAGGCTGTCATCCATTCGCTCGGCAGCACCGCCCTGAAAGGTCAAAAAATCGCTTCGGTCGTGCTGCTTGGTTCCGTCGCGAAGCCCGCATTCCAACAGGAGGACGATGCGCTCCACATAACGCTGCCCGCGCAGCCTCCCGGCAAATACGCCTACGCCTTCCGTGTGGCTTTCACCCCGTCACAACCCTGAACGTAGAATCGCCCGTCAATCCCAACCCGCCGTGTTATCATCCTTGGTCAGCAATGACCAGTAAATATGGAAGTCGCTGTGAAACAACAGCCCGACAAAGAATTCATCCTCGGTTGCCTGCAAGCCATCGCCAGGGGCGCCGGTCGCTCGCCGTCGCGTTCGGAATTCATCTCCCTCTCGGGAATCTCCGAGCACCGGATCTCACTCTTCTTCACCGCCTGGAATGACGCGGTCAGAGCTGCGGGACTCGTCCCCCACACGCTTAACATCCGCCTCGAAGACCGCGAACTGCTCGCAGATTGGGGCCACGCCGTTCGCAGAAGCCGCGCAATCCCCGCCCGTCGCGCCTACCATCACCTGGGCAAATTCGACCATCGCACCTTCGAACGGCGCTTCGGCCCCTGGTCCCAGCTTCCCGAGGTTTTTCGCAATTTTGCGCAAGGCAAACCCGAATGGGCCGATGTCGTCGCTCTTCTGCCGGTTCCCGCACGAAAACCTTCGCCGAAACGCCAGCCAAACCGGCGGCCAAACTCCGTTCCAAGCGCCGCGCCAACTCCCGCATCACACAAAAACCGCGCGCCGGACCGTCCATCGCCACCTGCGATTCCGCCCAGCAAAGTTCGCTATCCGCCCTTGGACCACCGGCCAACTTATGGCCAGCCCATGGATTTTCGCGGCCTCCGCCACGAACCGGTCAACGAACAAGGCGTCGTGCTGCTCTTCGGCTTGGTCGCCAAAGAACTCGGTTACACCGTCGAAGCCGTTCAATCGGGCTTCCCCGACTGCGAAGCCAAGCGCCAGATCGGTCCGCATCGCTGGCAGCGCGTCCACCTCGAATTCGAATTTGAAAGCCGCAATTTCCGCGGCCACGGCCACCCTATCGCCGGCTGCGACGTCATCGTCTGCTGGCGCCATAACTGGCCCGACTGCCCTCCCCACCTCGAAATCCTCGAACTCTCCTCCCTCATCAAATCCCTCCCCACCTCCGAAGCCTAACCCTTCCGCCCGCCCCACCGTCATTTCGAACGCAGCAGGCCGACGCTTTTTTCCCCACTTTGCTCCTGCAAAGTGGTCGGCCTGCGAAGAGAGAAATCTCTCATCGCTTACGCGGCCTAGCGTAGTGAGAATATCTCCTCCATCGCCCGCGTTTTGCGCGATGAAATCTGCTTTTCGGGTTTTGCCGTAGCGACGCCCTTCAGGGCGTCATCTTCCGCGTTGCCCGAAGCCCTAGAGCAAGGCATAATCAAAATGTAAGGAGCATTGCGACTGGTAAGGATTCAACGATGCAGCATTCAACAGTAACCAGCAAGGGGCAGACGACCATTCCGGGAAAGGTTCGCAAGGCGTTGCGCATCAAGCCCGGCGATCGGCTGGAATACGCGGTGGAAGGCGACCTTGCCACCATCCGCGTGCACCCAGGCACCCGTTCGCTCAAGGGCTCGCTTTCCAGCGACAAGGGCAAAGGGATGACCTTCGCTCAAATCCGCGAAGCGGCTGCCAAAGCTCGCAAGCGTGAGGGCGGTCGGTGAGTAAACGGAGGCTCATCGACACCAACCTGATCGTCCGTTATCTGGTCCAAGACCATGAAAAACACGCCAGAGCCGCGGAAAAACTTTTCGAAGCCTGCGACCGGGGCGAACTCGTCATTGTCCTGTTGCCTGTGGTTCTGGCGGAGTGCGTGTTCGTCTTGGATTCTTTCTATCGGCGCCCGCGCGCGGATATTTCCTCGGCGCTGGCTACGCTCATTTCCAGCCCTGGCGTTGAGATCAGTGATGCCGCAGTTCATCTGGACGCATTGAAACGCTATCGGCAAACCAAATTCCCTTTCATCGACTGCCTGCTCGCCGCAACCGCCGCAGCCGAAACCATCCCCGTGGCCACCTTCCATCAGGACTTTCGAAAGTTTCCCGACATCCGCGTCGAAAACCAGTAGTCGGTCCGCAGCCAGCAGTTGCCGCCTTTACCATCGCGCGACCTGTGCGGACGAGAACTGCTTTGTTCCACGCCTGATATCCGCGTCGCAATAGCCTAAAGTGCGGCAACCGTATCATTTTCACTCAATGTTACCTCCTAGAGTGAATAGCTCATTGAGTATAGTCAATTCACCCGCCGAGTGCCCGTACGCGGTTGTCGAAGTGCCGGGTGCCCCAGGTGCCGGTGTTGCACCTGGGGCTTCGCCACTCGCCACTCGCCACCCGCCACTTCCTACTGCTCCCACTTCCAATCCGCAAACTCCTCCCCCAGCGCAATCTTCTTGAACTTCCCCACCGAAGTCCCCGGCAGCGCTTCCACAAAAACAAACGCATCCGGTAGCTGCCACTTGGCGATCGTCTCCGCCAAGAATGCCTGCAACTCCTCCGGAGTAACTCCACTCCCCAATCGAGAAAGCGGCACGCCCGGATTAGAGTGCGGAGGACGCGAACTGTCATACTGGTGCAATGTGGTGCAGAATGGTGTAGGATGAGGGTATGAAAAGTCAAGGCAGAGCTGTACGGCAGAGTGTCTCGCTGCCCGCAAAAACCGCTGCGCAGGTGCGCAGTTTGGCCAGGACACGCAAAGTCAGCTCCAATCGCATGCTGGTGGAGTTGATTGAGAACGGCATCGAAGCCGAGAAGCGCAAACAACAGGAATTCTTCGCACTGGCCGAGCAGTTTCGCGACGCTTCGGACCCGGAGGAAGCCAAGCGTTTGGGCGACGCATTGGGCCGCATGGTCTTTGGGGACTGATGCCCAGGATTGCCCGCTGGGCCGAACTGCCGCCAAACGTGCGGTTACATCTAGTGGCTCGCATGCGCGACCGCTCCATCACGCTCGACGACCTCAATCAGCTTCGCTTGTGGATCGCTTCCGAACCCGAAGTGCCCGAAGGGGATTGGTACAAGGACTTCGGTTCATTTAAGATTTGCGGCGAAGGAAAACTCCCTAAGACCTTTCTGGTGAAAGGACAAGCGGCCGAGGGCCAGGAGCTGTGAGCGCTCTTAGCCTGCTCGTCACCCATCACTCGCCACTGCCTTACTGCTCCCACTTCCAATCCGCGAACTGCTCCCGCAAAGCAATCTTCTTAAATTTCCCCACCGAAGTCCGCGGCAGCGCTTCCACAAAGACGAAAGCATCCGGAAGCTGCCACTTGGCGAAGGTCTCCGCCAAGAATGCCCGCAACTCTTCTGGCGTTGCCTGCGCTCCTTCCTTCAGCACCACCGCCGCCACCGGCCGCTCTTGCCACTTCGGATGCGGCACGCCCACAACCGCCGCTTCCTTCACCGCCGGATGCCCCATCAATTTGTTCTCCAGGTCCACCGAACTAATCCATTCCCCACCGGACTTCACTAAATCCTTGGCGCGGTCCACAATCTTGATGAATCCTTCCTCATCCATCGTGGCAATGTCGCCGGTCTTGAACCACCCATCCTCCGTCCACCGGTGCGCCTGGTCCGGCGATTTGTAGTAACTCCCCGCCACCCACGGCCCGCGCACCTCCAGTTCTCCCGGCGTTTCTCCGTCGCGCGGTGCCTCTACAGACTTGCCTTCCAATCCCTCCGGCCGCATCACTCGCAATTCGATAAACGGCGTGGGCCACCCTTGCTTCGCGCGGACTTCGTATCGTTCGTCCTCCGGCCAATCGAGCATGTGACGCTTCAGCTTGCCGACCGTCGCCAGGGGCGTCGTTTCCGTCATGCCCCACAGGTGCAGGATGTGCAGGTTGTGCTTGTCGAGCGCCCGCATCAGCTTCTCGGGCGGCGCCGTTCCGCCCACAACTATCCTCACGTGCCACGGGAATTTCCAGCGGCCAGGATTTTTCTCCAGCGCGTAAAGCACGCCGAGCCACACCGTCGGAACCCCACACGCAATCGTCACCTGTTCCTGCGCGATCAAATCAAGCACACTCTCGGCATCCACATTCGGCCCCGGCAATATCAGCCGCGCGCCAGCCATCGCGCAGGAATAAGGCAGTCCCCACGCGTTAGCGTGAAACATCGGAGCCACGGGCAGGACGGTATCGTGGTGGCCCATCGCGAAAGAATCCACGCCCAGCTCGGCAAACGTATGCAGCACCAGCGCACGGTGCGAGTAAACGACCCCTTTCGAATTGCCCGTCGTCCCCGACGTAAAACACATCGCCGCACCATCATTTTCATCGATCACCGGATAGCGGAAATCGTCGCTCGCACCCGCAAGAAGCTCCTCATAATTCAAGAACTCCTCCGGGATGCTGCACCCCCCGTAAGGCACGACGATCACCCGTTCGAACGACACGCTGCCGCGAAACTGTTCGAACGTCGGCAACAGCACGTCGTCAATCAGCAGAAACCGGTCTTCCGCGTGATTGACGATGGCCGCGAGCTCATGCGGGTGCAGCCGCAGATTCAGCGTATGTAGGATTCCCCCCGCGCACGGCACGCCAAAGAACGCCTCCAGATGCCCCGAATGGTTCCACATCATCGAGGCGACCCGATCTCCCGGCCGCAACCCCATTTTGGTCAACGCGTCCGCAAGCCGCCGCGCCCGCCTGTAAAAATCTCCGTAGCTCGTTCGAACGACCGATCTGTCCGGCCTTCGTGACACAATCTCGACCCGATGAAATAGCTTCCCCGCCCGCTCCAGTATCACAGGCAGCGTCAGAGGAAAATCCATCATCGTTCCGCGCATTCAGTTGTTCCTCGCAAGAGCCTCGCCAGCCAATTTGGCGGCATCCTATCACCTTTCGACATCCCGAGGCTCAAGCCCAGGCCACACCGTCCCCTATATGCTCGATAGACCCTGCCCACGGTCACTCATTCGCCCAGAACCCGCCCAGATACGCTCGACTCTTTCCCATTGCAAAAGGGGTTAATTTTCGAGAGTATGCCTCTGACCGCTGAATGCCGGTCTCGCGTCCGCGGTGCCTTGTTTCTCCCGGCTCCCCGTGTACGGTCGCTGTCCTTCAGCGCGCTCCGCGACTCTTACTTGGGTTCCGGGCAGAAGGAGTGGGCAGGTGAAGAAGCTCTACATCGGCAATCTTCCGTTTTCCGCCACGGAAGAGCAGCTTCAGGAATGGTTCGCACAAGTTGGCGTTACTCCCTCGGGCGTCAATCTCATTCGTGACCGTTTCACGGGACAATCGCGTGGTTTTGCCTTCGTCGAAGTGCAGGGCGACGAAGATGCCGATCGCGCCATCAACTCCTTGAACGGCCAAAATTTCGGCGGACGGAACCTGGTCGTCAATGAAGCTCGGCCACAAGC
>JBARCY010000462.1:0-13003 GCA_049794595.1 Candidatus Acidiferrum sp. | reverse complement strand
TACGGCGCAAGAATCTCGATCGCATCCACGGGATTCGCCTTCCCATACAAAATCAAATTCGCCAAATCGAAATTCACGCCCTGATTGTCCAATCCCACATCCTGGATCGCCCGGACCAATGTAATCGGCGTCTCCTGCCCCGTCTCGTACCGAAAATTCTGCCCATTCCGCCGGCAATATTCCGCGACCTCGCGCATCGCCGAGACCGTCTCCTTATAAAGCTCCTCGTTCGGATTCTCCGGAATAAATCCGCAATGCGTCTGCACCGCAGGCACGCCGCACTCCTTCGCAAAGTCCGACGCCTTCTTGATCTGCGCAATCCGCGCCGCCCGCGTCTCTCGCGGCACCAATCCAATCGTCATGGGTCCGCCATAAAAATCCCATACTTCTTTCCCCGGCCCGCCCACCACAATCGACGTCGCTTCAATGCCATACTTCTCCAGCGCCTTCGTCAATTTCCCGGCCAGCCCGTCCTCAAATTTCTCTGCATAAGCCTGGCAAGTCGGCAACCCCAGCGAATGTACCTTGGCCATCGCCGCATCCGGATCATCCCCAATACCGATAATCAATCCCATCCTCAGCGGCTTTTTCCCCTCATTTCCAAATGCTTTCTGCGCGCTATACGTCGCTCGAAACTCCGGCCTAAAGGGTCTGAACCCCTCGAAATTCTCACCGCTCATAATCTCCCCTCGCCCCGGCACAAATCCCGCCGCCAAAACCACCGCCGAACTCTGCAAAAATTTTCTCCGGTCCTGTTTTTCTGCCATCTTCCCTCGTCCATTCCCTCGCTCCATCTATCGATTTCACGAGCATTCGATTCTCATCAACACAAAGCAAATCCCGGTAGAGACGAATACCATACATGGACGCCTCCTAACATGCTAGATTGTCGCCATCCAACGGTTGCCGAGCCGCGATGGACGACAGCCAAGGTCATCGCCACTCTCGGATTTCTGTGGCCACGCCGGCGCGGCGCCGTGCTTTCAAAAACCGTCTCGAGTAATGAAGGAGCGCAAATAATGAGCCCCGAAGCCATGCTTTTTTTCGTTTTCTTCGTAATCATTGTGATTCTCGTTTTGAGCGTGGCCCTCGGCTCCTTCTTCACTGTTGAGACCTCCCAGGTCGCTATCGTCCAGCGCCTCGGCAAATTCGCTCGCGTCGCCGGTCCGGGGCTCAATTGGAAAACGCCTTACATTGAAGCCGTCGTCCAGCGAATGAGCATGAAGGTCCAGCAATTTGACGTGAAAGTCGAAACCAAAACGCAGGACAACGTCTTTGTACAAATCCCCGTTTCCATTCAATACCGCGTCATCCCCGATTCCGTCGAAGCCGCGTTTTACAAACTCACCGATCCCGTCAAGCAGATCGAATCCATGGTCTACAACGTCGTCCTCGGCCACGTCCCCAAAATGAAGCTCGACGATACGTTCCTCAATCAGGCCTCCATCGCCAACGACTTGCGCGACAATCTCGACGCCTCCATGAAGGAGTACGGCTATTCCATCGTCAAAGTCCTCATCTCCGACATCGTCCCCGACCTCAAAGTGAAAGCCGCCATGAACGACATCAACGCCGCTCAGCGCGAACGCGAAGCCACCGTCTCCCGCGCCGAAACCAACAAACTCCTCCTCGTCAAACAGGCCGAAGCGGAAGCCGAATCCAAGCGCCTGCAAGGCGAAGGCATCGCCAACCAGCGCAAAGCGATCATTTCGGGCTTGAAGGATTCCGTCGAGGACTTCGCGAAAACCGTCCCAGGTTCCACACCACAGGACGTGATGCAACTCGTCCTGATGACCCAGTATTTCGACACCCTAAAAGATATCGCCGCCAACGATCACAGCAACACCATTTTAATTCCGCACACGCCAGACACGCTGACCGATCTCTTTGGACAAATCCGCAATGCCATCATCACCGGCACGGAAATGACCAAACGCCCCGTGCCCCCCTCGCCGCCCTCAAGCGCACCGCAAAAATGAAACATCAAATTGCTCCGGGGCCGCACGGCGATTTGTTGATGGGAAATCTCCGGGTATTTCACCGCGACGTTCTCGGTTTAATGCTGAAAAGCTCGCGAGAATACGGCAATGTACTTCGCTTTCGCATCGGCACCTTCGGTAGCGCCGCTGCCGGGGTTCACGCTTCGGCCTAAGTATGGTCTGCACATGACTGTGCGCCCGGCTTCGCAAGGATGAAAACAATGGTTGCGCAGTTCTAGGACTTTTTGGCGGCACTTCTAAGCATGCGGACCAGTTCTACGTAATCGATTTTGGCGTTGTGGCGCTTGTCGACAGGGACACGATCCAGAAACACGACTTGATCCAACTGTGCCCAAGAAAGCGAACTCTGAATCGCATCCGGCGATAGGGTTTTCCCTCCTTCGATAGCGAGTACCCGGCGCCCGTCGATTGCGGCCAGTGCGGCCCGTCGAACGTCGGCAGTCTGCAGGGCTGCGCATTCCACCGCAAAAGGATAAAGCGCGCCCCGTTCATCCTGAATTTTACCGCTGCATCGCCCGAGCAGCCAGAGCCGGCCCTCGGCGTCCACATATCCGAGATCTCCAGTCCGATGCCAGCGCACGCCATCTACATCAAACTTCGTCTCAGCATCGCCTTCGCCGTTGAGGTAGCCGGGTAAAACGTGGCCGCCAGAAACGACGATTTCGCCAGGCTCTCGGGCTGGCATGCGAAGCTGCTCAAAGGCAGCAGCATCGAGCGGTGGAATCGGTACGCCCCAGTTTTCGCGGATGACGCGCAATGAAATCGACGCCACCGGCCGGCCGGTAAGAAGCCCTTTGCCGCGCTCCATGCCGGCGAAGTCCCCTTTCGAAATGTCCGAGAGAGAAATTTCGGCCATGGGTTCCGCTTCCGTTGAGCCGTAGACCGCTGTGACTTTGGCATTGGGACAAAACTGCTGGGTCTTGCGGAGAAGTCCCGGAAAAACCGGCGCTCCGCCCATGTAGATGCTCGTCAAAGATGGGATTGCTGTGGCGCTGGATTCGCATTCGTCCAGGAGCCGCGAAAGGAACGCCGGCGACGCTGCGGTCGTCTGGATTTTGTGCCGCCGAATCTGCTCCAGAACCGGCTTGGGAAGGATCTTGCCGGGCGATCGGAGGTCCGCGTTGGGCAAAACGCTCGTCACACCCGAAGCCAAATTCGCGAGCACAAAGATCGGCAAAGTTGTCAAATCGCGCGTGCGCGGTTGGAGCGCCAGGCTTGTCTCGAGCGCGCGATGTTGCGCCAGCAGGAAACCGTGTGTACGCAATGCAGCTTTGGGCTGCCCAGTACTTCCACTGGTAAAGGTGACCAACGCGGGGGCATCGGAATTAAGGGGAACGATTTCGCGCAGAGGCGTCGAGCCCGTGCTCAGAGCCACCCGCTGTGCGCCCGGAAACCAAACGGAACAGAATGCTTTGGGAACGCGATGGAGGGCGGGTATCGTCCACCGCAGCAACTGCGCTTGCGGGCTCCCGAAAAAGGCTTTCGGCGGAAAAATCGCGCAGCAGCGTTCGACGTGCGTCCGTCCAGCGGACGGATCGAGAAAAATCGCCACGGACCCCAGGCGAAATAGCGCGATGAGAACGACGTAGAGTTCGGCCGCCACCGGGTGCAGGAGCAGCACGCCATCGCCTTGCTTCAGACCTGCGCTTTCCAATTGCGAGGCAACTCGCGCGGTCGCAGCGTCCAGTTCACGAAAACTGTATGAGCGGTCGCGATTTCGATGCACATCGACGATGGCCGCGCCGTCTCCCATTTCCGCGACGCGCTGCAACAAAATCTCGGCGATATTCATTTCGCCAAATCCTTGGAGTAGAGAGTGTATTTGCGCATGATCGAAGCGTAGTGTCGGCTGATGTTCAGCGAAGTATTGTTCTCGAACATCAGCGCATGAATGCAGCGGCGTAAACCCATTTCGTGGCCAAGTTGCTGGGCGCGCGCCACCAACAACGTTCCAAGGCCGCGCAGTTCCGGTTGCGGAAGAATAGAAACCGTCTTGAGGATGAATGTGTCCACGTCGAGACCGCGAGCCTTCTGCGCAAGATCCGGGATAGCGAACAGATAGCCAACGCATTGGCCGGCGCGCTCGGCAATCAGCACGAGTTCAGGACGCGCCACGGGCAACACTGGTTCGTACATGGCAATGAAATCCGCTTCCGGAATTTCCGTATACAAGAAGTTTTGCCGGAAAGAGACTCGGCTTACGGCGTAAATCCTTTCCAATTCACTGCGCAGATCGGCACTCGCAGAACGAAGCACAACTCCCGCCTCCGCGATCTTTTTTCCAAGCGCGTCTATGCGCGGATCCGGACGCGACAAGTCGCTATTGAGCGCCGAGAAATAGGATGCCACCGGCGAAAAACCCGCTCGTTCAAACTGCAGCGGCCATTCCGGAGGATTCACCGGCTCCAGAAAAAATGCCGGCTCCTCGCCGCAGTCCGTCACGAAGCGGTAATTTCGCCACGTATTTCCGTTCATCGGGCCAATCGCGAGCGTGCAAGAGGCCGCACGCAGCCGCTCCTGGGCTTCCGCCAAAACCGCGGCCGCCGCCTCCTCGCTCGCCGCGGCGTAGTGACCGATGACTCCGGCGCGGTGGTGCTCGAGGGCCGGGACGTGCGTCCACCAGAGAGAACAACGCGCATGCGCTTCATCGTTCTCAGACACAGCGCATAGGTAAATGTCAGCGTGCTGTTTCTCGAATTCGGCAGCGTTGAAACGTGGCAGAGTTGCCGCTCCAGCCAAACCACAAATTTCAGAACTGTCTGCCGAATGAATGACTCGCATCTTTAAAATACCCTAGCCGCCACAGTCGCCAGCAACACGATGCCAGCCTGGCGCAACCAGCGGCCAGCGGTCGCTGGATAGATTCCTTCCCGGCGCGGTTCGAACAAGTAGAACACTCCGAATGCGAGCGCACAGAGAAATAAGGCAGCGGCGGCTTGTAGCAGCGCCAAGCGGGACGCTCCTTGAATCAACACGTAAGGCGCGAACATGAGCGCCCATGAAACAGGCACACAGGCAATCATGACCAGCCGGGAGGACGAGTACCGAGGAGAGAGCAAGTTCCACGCTACGATGGAAAGGTGGATGGCGAAGGCCAGCGTGTACGGAAACAGCAATCCCGGCTGCTGCCAAACGCGAAAGAGAAATAGCCACATGAATCCAGCGGACGCGATGCTCAGCACCTCGTAGACATTATGCGTGCGGTCCGCCGGAGTGATCTTTCCCTGAAAGAAGAAACTGTAAGTGAGAAGCAGGATGGCCGGGGCTAACAGCCACTGCCATCCACCCAGCGCCCAGGAAACGTAAAGCACCAATGTCGCTGCAAGCAACGCGCTGCCCTGCAACGTGGTTTTGCGGGCGTAGGCGGTCACAAGAATCACGAGCACCGCCGCGACGCGGAAGCGGTTCCAGAGCTGGACCAAAGGCATTGCCAGGTACAGACGGAGCAAAATAAAAACGCCAAGAGGAATGAAGATGTTGTCCAGCCCACGCCAGGCAATGGCCTCCAGAAGCATCACGATCAGGGCGATGTCGAGCGAAATGAGAAGAGTCTCGATGCGTCCGGCATCCGAGAAAACCACGAGAGCGATATTGACGCTGAAAAAAGCGGCGCAGAAAAATGCGATTGAGCCTTCTATGCTCTTTGTCGCTCCGGCGGCGCTGTACTCATGTTTTCCGTATTCGGCGCCGGAGAGCGCTGCAACCGTGTCAGCCAAAGTAAGAACCACCAGTGGAACGGCGTACAACAGCTTGTTGCCCTGCGCGAACTGATAGAGCAACGCGACAGACAATGGAAAGTAGATTTCTCCCCACGACTCGCGCCCTACATCATCCAGCACACCCGACAAACGGCCGCGGACCAACGGCACATACCGTATCGCGAGCAGCAGCGCGATCGAAGCTCCGCAAATAATGAAAATGGGAATGCGGTTTGAGAATATCCACGGCAGGCCGATCGAGATCAGCCCAGTTCCGATGTGCGCCAGTTTGCGCACCCACTCACCTTCCGCGCCCCGCCATTTGCGGTAGAAGCGCAACAGAAGCAGCATCGCCAGCGCGCAAGCCAGTACTGCCGCCATGGCCAGTCCGTCGCGCGGAGTCATACGACTTCCTCCACCACCAGCGCGCTATAAAAGAAAGCCTGATCGCGGGCAAAGAGGCGCGAACTCAATTCGCTCAGCGGCTTCAACGCCGTCGCCAGCGATTCAGGACGGTGACGCGGTGCCAGCATGTTCCAATAAGCCAAGCGCGCTCCGGAACGCGCGCTCGAGACGATCAGCTTCAGCAGTTGTTCGTAAGACGATGGCGACATGTACTCGAAGATGTCGCTCAGGTTGAAACAATCGAATTTCTGCCCTTGGCCGAGGGATTCTTCCAGCGAACCGCACCGCCATTCTAGACGATCGAGATTGCGGCGAATCGGTTCGAAGTTCTCTGCTCGCAGCGCGGCAGGAAGCGCTCCGTTGTGGCGCCCGGTGAGGATCCATTGAATGTATGGATTCGCCGCTGGATCCAATTCCGTCAGCGCGTACTCCGTCCGTTTGAGTATCCGTTCGGAGACGCTGCCCTCGACGTAGCGGAAAAATTCCGGATCGCGGCCGAGTAAGCCCATCAGCTTCTTCGAAAAAAACACTCGAAACATAATGCGCCAGCGCAGGTTGTTCCATTGGTTGTCATAGAACGAGCGACGCTCGTCTTGGGATTTTGGACGCAGCAGTTCTTGGACACGGCCGCGCGAATGCACCAGCGGCAACACTTTTTCGCGGAACAGGCTGAAGTAGTGTTCGAATTTACCAGCCGCACCGATGCCTGCTGCGATCAAATCCGGGCGCTCATCCCAAAACGCGAGCACCTTAGCGGACAGATGTTTCCGGCAGGCCTGATAGAGGCGCGGGCGCGAACCGCTATCGATACTGCCAATCAGCGCGAGTAGTTCGCCGTGCTGCAACACTCGATATGCCGCCACGCGCAATTCGAGGCACGCAAGTTGCGCCGGACTGAGGTCGAGCGCTAGCACACTTTCCGGATCGCGCGACAAAAGGGCAAGTGTGTTGTCTCCGGCAGAGGCAATCGAGAGGCAACGTTTTCCAGGGCCCGGCTCGAGCGCCGAAAGCAGAACGCCGGCATCCTCCCAGCATTGTGCGTAACGAATGCCGGAAAAATCAGCGCGCTCGGCCGCCTCGCTACGCATGGGCTTCTTTTGCGGCGAGCCGGCGGACGATTCCGGCGGCGCCATCCAGTTCGACTTCATCGCCATCCTGGAGCCAATCGAGCAGCCCCGGAATCGAGATCACCGCTGGAATTCCGAGTTCGCGCGCGACGATGGCTGAGTGAGAGAGCAGGCTGCCTCGTTCAACCAGCAGACCGCTCGCTGATGGAAACAGCATGATCCAACCCGGATCGGTGTGGTCGGCCACCAAGATGCATCCGGAGGTCAATTGCACATGTTTCGGATCGCGCACGACACGCGCTATTCCGCGCACGACACCGGGACAGCAACCCAAACCGTGCCGCTCTTCGCCGCTGCTTTGCATCCCTTCGTTCGGCTTGCTCGAGCGATAGGCCTGCGCGTGATAGACCGGTCCGCGAGTCTCGAAGCGTTCGGCGGGAACCGCTCCTTCGCGGTAGGCCGCGAATTCTTGCTTCCTCACGCCCACAAGAGAGCGCAGGTCGGTGGTCGTTGCCGTTCCGTCGTTGAACGCGAGTATCTCTCCCAGTTCGAGATAAAAGACGTCGCGCGCATCGTCGAGGCGCCCGATGGCTTGCAAACGCCGGCCTGCCTCCAGAAAGAGCCGGCGAATCGTCCCGAACAATCGCGTGCGTTCGAAGCGGAGATTCTCTCGATTTCGCACGCGTGTACGGGCTTGGCGCATCACCCAAAATAATGTCCAGCGGCGAAGAGGCGAGCCCGACAAAACTGCCCGCATCTTCGCCTCGGCCTGCTGCGCGGAAGGAATCTCCGCTCGCGGCGTCGGCGCAATGGATGCGGCGCTCGCGACCTCGCCGACATTCCTTAGCAGCACCAGTGGATCCTCGTGAAGAGTTTCGCTTTCCAATTTCAGCTCTTCGAGGCAGCGATCACCAAACTTCGCGAGATACGCATCATATAGCCGGGAAAATTCGGGATACCGTCGCAAATCGCGAACCGCTTTCGCCACGGGCGCATCCCGCAGAACCGCAACCAATTCGGGATGCGCTGCGGCGGCTCCAGCCATCTCGCGAACGCGCGCGGCAGGTTCGAGACTGATGATGTCGCCCTGTCCACGAATCGCGTCATTCGCCAGCATGCCGTTGGCGTCGCCGCACCAGCGTTCCGTGAGCTTGCGAAAAACTCCGTGAAAAATCATGGCAAAAAAATCGTTGACTAGAGGTGCGTCCCACCGCGAAAGCAACTGTTGTTCGAGCTTGTAGTAATGCGCCACCAGTTCGTCGAGACGCATATCCTCAAACCGCGTCACCGGCGGAGCGAGCGCTTCATTCAGCCGCACATAAAACTTTTCGATCTGCCGATCCAGCGTTAAATAGTTCCCCGCCAGGCCAAACACCATGCGCACACTGCGCAGCGCGTCGAGGATACGTTCCCGCGTGCCGGCCTGCTCCAATTCGCGGGCAATCTCGTCCGGAAGGCTCTCCCGCACTCCCATCATTTGTTCCATCAAGCGGCGATTCACGGTGAATCCCGGCAGCAGTGCCAGCACTCGGTACCAGTTCAGCAGGTTGTAGTAGACGCGGCCACGGATTAGCCCCAGCATTCGGCTGAAGGTGCGCTCATGGCTTGCGATCCTGGCTTTCGGGACTCTCATGATGACGCAAAATTGTCGATAGACGCCTTCGTAGATGTAGCGCGCGAAAGAAAATGTGAGTGGAGTAGTCACCCCGTTGTAGCTTTCCGTGATGTTGCTGTTGTCCCACAAATTCAGCGCGCCTTCCGGATCGGGGAAATCCCTGAGAGTCGTGATCGGGCGCGACTGCAACAGAAATACTTTCTCACCCTCGATAACCCACTCGATGTCCTGCGGACGTCCGAACGCGTGAGCTGCGCGCCGCGCCAAGCCGGCCACGGCAACGGCTTGTTTGTCGGTGAGCGCGGGATTCAAACCTTCGGCCTCGCTTAGAGTCATCTCGGAAATACCTTCGTCCGCTGCAGGGTCAAACACGTGAGAAATATTCTTTCGCACAATCGCTCGATCGACGATCCCACCGGCGCGATCGACTTTGAACAGATCCGCCGCAGCTTCGCCGCCAACCAGCGCGGTCCCCAAACCCGGCACCGCCGAAACAATCGCCAGAGAACGTCGGCCACTGACTGGATCCGCGCTGAAGGCCACGCCGGAGACATCTGCGTTCACCATTCTCTGGACGAGCACAGCGGGGGCGCCCATCGACGAGCTCGATAAACCATGTTGACGCCGATATTCGAGGATGCGTTCGCTGAATCCTGAACGCCACACCGCCGCGATTTTTCCGCTGATCCCTTCTGGGTCGACGAATAGAAACGTATCGAATTGCCCGGCAAACGAATGCTGCGAGCCGTCTTCATCGACTGCCGACGACCGCACCGCGAAGCGGATGCCGTCGCAGCACAAATCTCGTAGCGCATCGGCAACTTCTCGAAGGATTTCATCCGATGGCCTAAGCGAAAGTAATTCCGCCTTCACGCGTTCCACGCGCTCGGACGAGAGCGCATCGATTTGCTCTCGTGTGAGCGATGCTTTGAATGCCGGCGGGGAAATCACGAACCACGGTGGAACGGGCAGACCGGCCTGCTCGAGCCGCAGCAGCGCCAGCGCCTTGCCGCCAAGTTCCTGTAATCCGCCCTCGCGGAAAACGAAACGGCTCATGCCACACCCCATTGCCGCAAAAGCATGGGAACGAAGCCAAGGCTGAGATACATCAGCAGGCTCCACGCGCCCGCCATTGCTTCGACATACTTTCCATGTTTGGCGACAGCGCCACGCAGAAAAAACACACCCACTGCCATGGCCACGACGAACAAACTCACCAACAAAACTAGGATAGGACGAGCAAACCCGATGCCCCGAGCGGCGACGTACGCAAACCCGGCCGTGCAAGCCACCATCGCCAGCCACGCGAGAACGGCATTCCTCCGGCCCCAAAGAAAACTGTACGTCTCCACCCCGGCTTCTTCGTCTTGCGGCGAGCGAATCTTCCTCCCGATTTCAACCACCATGCCGTTGAAGAAGCTGACGAGGAGAAACCACAGCAAACCATGCGGTGGCCGAGAGAGGCCAGCGGGAACCCAGTCGCACGAAGTGGTATAGAGGTCTACCAGCGGCATGATGGCCATGTGCGTGACCATGTAGGTGATCGGCCGCGCCTTCAGCCAGCGGCGCGCGAAAAACTCTTTGCTCATCAGCAAGAGATAGGTCCACGTGAGCACTAACAGCACGATCAGTCTCGGCGCGAGCCAGAGCGCCAGCGCAAGCTGAATCACGATACAACCAGCCCACACCCGGCCGAGTTCACTGAGCTTAATCAGGCCGCGCGGCACGGGACGATAAGGTCGATAGCGCGAGTCTTCCTCGATGTCCTTGAATTCATCGGCGAGCCGAAGCTGGAGGAAAAAAAGAAACGAGCTCGCAAACGCAACAGCGCAGGGTTTCCAGCCGGGAAGGTGATGCGTGCCGCGAATCAGCGCCGAATAGCTGACCGCGGAAAGACTGAATGCCGCAATGAGTGGCGTGTGCGCCAAAACCGGAAAGCGCTCTCGCTGGTAAACCCACCAGCGGTTAGCCATTGTCGGCCTTCTGTCCGGCATCCCGGCCGCGGGCCAGCTTTTGGTGGGCGCGTGCGAATTCGTTGGCACAGATTGCGGACGTGAGTGAAATCTCTCCTGCGAGGGCGAGCGCTCCGCAAACTTCGGCTAATGCTCGCGCGTGTCCCGTGCCGGCCAAGCCCATGATCTCGAGGCACGCGCGTTGTGTGGACAGCGAAGTGCCCCCGCCAACCGTTCCCACCATGATGCTGGGCAGTGTGACGGCCGCATAAAGATTGCCCTGCTGATCCAGCTCCATCCGCGTCACTCCGACCGCCGACTCGGCCACGCACGCGGGATCTTGTCCGCAGGCGATGTAAAACGCGGCCAGCGCATTCGCGAAATGTCCCTGCACGCCGATGCTGCCGCTTTGAATCGCTCCAATCGCGGACATCTTCCAGTAGCGTTCCAGTTGTTCTGGCGTGGTGTGCAAACGATGCTGTAACAATTCTTTTGGCAGGGTGACTTCGGCGCTGACTTTCTTCCCCCGAACCGTGGTGAACGAATGCGCGGTTGCTTTCTTGTCACCGGAAAAATTGGCTTCAACAAAACTGTATTCCGGCTTCAGTGGAGAATTTTCGCCGATGTAATTGCAAACTGCCTGCGTCGCGATGGTCGCCATGTTTTGGCCCGAGGCGTCGCCGGTAGTGAACTCGAGCAGCAAATACACGTGATTGCCCTCGATCGCCACGCCGATGTCCGCGAGTTCAGCGTGCGCGCTGGTTTGCGCGGCAGCAGCCCGAAACTCGCTGCCGTGCTCGATGCACCAGACAGCAAACAGCCCCGCGCTCACGAGGCTGTGAAACGCAAATCCCGGCGTGCGGCTGACGCCTTCATTCAACATCACGCTCACGCATCCGCCCGCTTCCGTGATAACTCGCGCTCCCCTCGAGTACGAGGCCACCAGTGCGGCCTCGGTGGTCGCCAGCGGGACGTAATAATCGCCTGAAGCGAACATCCCGCGCACGCGAAGCGGACCCGCGATGCCTACAGGAATCTTCACCGCCCCGATGCAGTTCTCGATGTGATTCTGATACGACGCAAGCTCGGATTCAGCGCCATCCGGCAAAAGTGCGCGACGCGCCTCATAAGCGTGCGGTATCAGCTCCCAGCGCTTATTAACCGCTGAGAGCGACACCGAACTTCCGCCCGGAATACGCGGGGTGCGCTCAGGAGACGGGCTGGAAAGTGATTGTGCCACCTCCAGCGCGGACTTGTGCTCCAGGAGACGCTTCAGGAATCTGCCAATGCGCTCTTCGCTGCTCGCCACCTGTTTCTCCTGGAGCGCGGAACTAGGGTTTCAGGGCACATGGGAACCGCCACGCGTGTAAAAAGTATAGTTCAGCGCCTTCTACCAAAATACCAATGCCGGCGATAAATCGTGGTCCAAGGTTCCCCCAGGGAACTAGCTGACGGCGGCCACCAAGGCTTCCGTCGACGCCATCACGGGCATGCTTGCCAAGGGGCTTGGGCCGCGTAAGATTCGTGTTACCTCCATCCATCCGGGAATGATAGAGACGGAAGGCGTGCATTCTTCAGGGTTGCCGAGAGTGACTTCCGGTGTCGCGCATCGGGCAATCGGACGACATCGCGCCCACAGCCGTCTATCTCCCTTCGTCGGACTCGGAATACCTCACCGGCGAAACGACCCGAGTCACCGGCGGCACTCTCTAAATAAATCAGCCGTACAGGAACAGGGACCGCGCGAGCGGCACTTCTCTTCGACGGTCTCTATTGGCTATCTCTGGTCCGAAACACGACAAAACGTATTTTTCCACAGCTTTTCCTCGGGCGTTCTCCCCGCTAAACTCCTCTACCCCCTCCTCTTCCTCGCGCTCCCTGTGAATTTCACCACCTCGTTCGAATGACTTGATGAATTAGATTGACATTTGGTAACTCCATTGCTATGATGTGGAATGTCGTTGCTCATCCCTCTTCGGCTCGCTTCCCGACCCTCAAAGTTTTCCCGTCATCCTTATGATTCGTCCCGGTCCTCCGAGATTCCGATGAGCCAGAAAGCCCTGATTCGTAACCCACTTAGAATCAACACTTGCAAAACTGCATCAAAACAAAGAACTTTAAGCGGCTTTAGAATGAACATTGGCTCTGTTGACATCCTCGGCACAAGTTGGATATCGAGGAGTCGACAGGGAGGGGCGAGAGGTGTTTTCTGATGGGACAGGAGGGACGATGCCCGAGGTTGGTCTCCTGCCCATTGCTCGTGTGG
>JBARCY010000461.1:0-52318 GCA_049794595.1 Candidatus Acidiferrum sp. | reverse complement strand
CCCAGAATCATCAGCAAATACTTCAAAGCCAGCATGGTGTTGCTCCCTTCCACTCACTCCCGGGCGTTGCGGCGGAGAGGCGACCGTCAACTCCGCCATTCACGTTGGGCCGTGAATCCTGCCCGCTTCAGTCCAGTCCGCGTGGTTACAAGCCTCTCGGCTCAGCGGTGTTGCGCGTAGGCACGCACCACTTGGGCCGCTCCTCGTCCCAGGTTGACTGAAGCGGGCGCACGCCGGGCCGTTGCCGGCTGCATTAAGACGAAGATCGCTCGCAACAGCATCCAGTCAAACGCGAAAGCCGCGGCTGCGGCAAAAATCGTGACAACGGCGAGTGTGGCGAAGTGCAGCGTGGCAATCATCTGGTGGCTCCCAGTCCTACAGCGTCCTGCGCCGATGGGAATGGCACGCCAAGCACCACTCAAAACGTATTGAAAATGAAGGACTTATACCTGCTGCAGAAAACGGGCTTTGTGGTGCGGGAAACACGCCGTGGTCAGCCAGACGCGCCCCCAGCCCATTGTTTGGCCGCACGGCAAAAGAGAGCTATTGTAGTAGTGTCAGGAAATGAACCCTGGAGGACGAAGCGCACCAGCCTGCCTCGCTGATCTCTATGAGCGACGGCCCTCGCTTCCAGCAATAAACTTCGACATGGCGCAACGCTCCGGAATGCGGCTCGGCAAAATCCTCGGGATACCCATCTTTCTTCACTCCACCTGGATCATCATTTTTGCCGGCATCACTTATTTTCTCTACGCGCAGTTCGCGGAGCAGTATCCGGCCTGGAGTTCCGCCCAGCATTTGAGCGTCAGCGTGTTCACAAGCGTTCTCTTTTTTGGCTCGCTCCTCTTCCACGAACTCGCCCACAGCATCGTCGCCCAGCACTATAAGATTCGTGTTCTCTCGATCACCTTGTTCATCTTTGGTGGCGTCGCCAGCATCGAGCGCGACCCTTCCAGAGCCATCCAGGAGTTCAACATCGCCATCGCTGGTCCGATCGCTAGCGGCCTTCTCGCGGCTTTCTTCTTCGGAGTGGCGCAAGCGCTTCCGTCCAATCAAATGGTGAATGCGCTTTCAACGTGGCTCTGGACCACCAATCTCTTGCTCGCTGTGTTCAATCTTCTCCCCGGTTTCCCGCTCGACGGCGGCAGAATCTTCCGCGCCATCATCTGGGGCGCGAGCAAGAACTTTTCCAAAGCCACGCGCATCGCCGGCGCCAGCGGACGAATGATCGCCTACGCGATGATTCTTCTCGGTGGATTTGCTGTTTTCAAAGGCGTCATTGTGACGGGCCTCTGGAGCGTTTTCATTGGATTCTTCCTCCTGAATGCCTCGCAGGAAAGCGTGGCCCAAGTAGCCATTCGCGAAACTCTCTCGGGTCTCCGCGCCGCCGACGTCATGAGCCACGAAGTCCCTACCGTGGGCCGCGCTATCTCTCTCGAAGATTACGGCGCCGAAGTCCTGCGCACCGGCCGCCGCTGCCATCTGGTCATCACCGACGACCGCCTCGTGGGTATGATGAACGTCCATAAGCTGAATTCCGTCCCCCGCGACGAGTGGGCGCACAATTCCGTTCAGGCCGTAATGATTCCCCGCGAGCGCATCTTGTGGGCCACCCCCGATGAGCCGCTGCTCGGCCTCCTCGAACGCTTGCTCACCGCCGACGTCAACCAAATGCCCATCGTCTCCGGCTCCGATGACGGCGCCGCCCACATCATCGGGATGGTCAGCCGCGATTCCATCCTCCGCGTGATGCAAACGCGCACCGAACTCGGGCCGCTCTCCTACAACAGCGTCGCAAGCAAATAGATCGCTTAGTTCCGGGCCGTTAACACCGCCGGTGACTGTTGCGTCTATACTGGCAGCATTCTGGAGGTGATCCCGATGCTGCGCCGTTCGCTCCTCGTATTTGCGCTAGGAATTTCCATGGTGGTTGCACCACTCACTTTCCCCTCTAAAATGTTCGCAGACTTGGCTATCCCCGGGTCCAGCAAGCCCGCGCCCGGCTTCACTCTCACAGATTCCAAGGGTTCATCCGTCAAATTGTCCGACTACAAAGGAAAAATCGTTCTTCTAAACTTCTGGGCCACTTGGTGCCACGGATGCCAGATCGAAATCCCTTGGTTCATCGAATTCCAGGATAGGTACAGGGACAGGGGCCTAGCCGTCATCGGCGTGTCAATGGATGACGACGGATGGAAATCCGTCAAGCCGTGGATCGCCCAGAAAAAGGTCAATTACGCCATCGTCATCGGCACACAAGACCTCGGAAAACTTTACGGCCTTGCGGGCATGCCCATAACCTTGCTCATCGATCGCGGCGGCAATATCGCCACCACCTACTCCGGGGTCGTGAACAAGGTGGCTTGCGAGAACAAGATCCGCGCGCTTCTAAACGATGGCCCCAAAAACGCGCGGGAATGATCGCGGCATGGGAAACGCCCCTCCCTCAACCGGCCTTGTGACTCTACTAACTTCATTAACCTGCGAAGTCATCTCGGGTATACGATGTTGGCATCTCCCAAAGGAGGACCAACATGGCCAAGAAGAACAAACTTAAGCAAGTCGCCGAGAAAATCGGCGGCGTCATAGGCAAAGCCGATCGCAAAGCTCATAAAGTTGTAAAAGCCGGAGCGCTCGCTAAGAAAGAACTCCAGGCCGTCTCCAAGCAAGTTGACGCCCTGAAGCGCCAGTTAGAAAAGACCACCAAGCACCTCAAGCGCGCGCTGACTTAAATCTCGGGCGCTCCCAAATATCTTAAACCCAGCCAATCGTCACGTGCGCCCGCATCGCGCGGGGCTTTCCTTGCGCACGCGCATGCCCTTGAGTGCCGCTTCCCTTTTAAGCCCTGTTCTGAAACCTCTGATGCCGAATCTCCGTCTGATTGGTTTATAATGCGCCGCCCGTGGGGTGGATTGTCTGAGCGCGAAACACGAAACGAAATTGGAGGAAGTGCTGCCATGAAATCGGCGAATCGGTGTAGGCCTTTGTCGTCGCGGAATCCCCATTGGCTCCATTGGATCTCGTTCACTCTGCTGACGGCTTCTGTCATCTTTGTCGTAAGTCTCGCCGCGCAGACTCCCGGCCATTCCGCCACCGCGGAGCCACCCGCCGCAACGCCCGCATCCCCCGCGCCGGTCTATACGCCCAACTACGCGCTCGAAGCCCGCTTCCTCCCTGCGAACATGAATCATCTGGTCTTCGATCTCTCCGTCACTCCGCACTGGTTCACGCTCTCCGACAAATTCTGGTACAGCTACCGCACCAGCGACGGGACGCACTACGACATCGTCGACCCCGTAAGAAAATCCAAGTCTCCTCTATGGGACAACGCCAAAATCGCCGCCGCCCTTTCCCTTCTCACCAATTTTCCCTACGACGCGCAGCATCTCCCCATCAAGCGCCTCAAGCTTGTCGATAAGGACTCTCGCATGCGGTTCGAGGTCGAGATCCGTAAAGATGGTGTTGTTCCCAATGAGCCCGAGAAAAAAATCCAAAACGACGGCAGTCAGCAGGGCAACGAAAGCGAGGTTAAACAAAACGAAGATAAGGAAAACTCTGACAAGCAAACCGAGCAACAGAACCGGCGCGACGAGCAAGCAGGCCAACCAGCGGAGCCGAAAGAGGAAACCCGCACCCTCGTCTTCGAATACGATCTCGCCACCGATAAAGTCACCCGTCTGGACAATGCCGAGCCTATGAAGCAAAAACCGCTGTGGGCTTCCGTCTCTCCCGACGAAAAAACCGTCGTCTTCGCCCGCGGCCACAATCTCTATATGATCGACGCTGAAAACTACGCCAAAGCCTTGAAAAAAGCCGGTGACGCAACCGTTGTCGAGACCCAGCTCACCACGGACGGCCTCGAGAAATTCAGTTACGCCCGCCGTCTTCTCCCCGAACAGGAAGACGCTCTCAAAAAAGAAGACAAGGGCGACACCAACAAAGCCGGCATGCGCTCCCCTGCCATTCAAGTCCACTGGTCGCATGACTCGAACAAGTTCGCCGTCGTCCGCGAAGACGAGCGCAAAATTCCCGATTTCTGGGTCATTCACTCGCTCGCGAATCCCCGCCCCATCCTTGAATCTTATCCGTATCAGTTGCCAGGCGAAGACGCCATGCCCATCTCTCAACTAGAAGTCCTGGACATCGCCACAAAGCAACTCGTCGTTGTCCAAGCCAAGCATTTTTCCGAACAGGAACTCCGCATCGAAGATGCGCCGCTTCTCGAACGTGATCGTGAAGAAATGCGCGAAGAGCAGGAAGGCAATCAAGAAGGTGCTCCAATGCCGCTCTCGCGAGTCACCGCGCGCTGGCTCTCGGACACTTCCGACAAGCTCTACTTCTATAGCACTAGCCGCGACTTTCGCAAAATCGACGTTTGTGTCGCCGATACTTCTACCGGCGCCTCAAAGACGCTCATCGAAGAGCGGTCCAATGCCTGGCTCAGCGTCAAGCCCCTCCGTCTCGTCGGCAAGGGGCAGGAACTTGTCTGGTGGTCCGAGCGCGATGGCTGGGGACACTATTACCTCTTCGACGCCGCCGGCAAACTCAAAAGCCAAATCACTTCCGGCGAATTCGTCACCGACCAAATCGTGTCCCTCGACGAAAAATCCCGAACTCTTTTCTTCACCGCCAACGGCCGCGAGCATGGCGAGGATCCCTACTACACGCATCTCTATCGCATCAATCTCGACGGCTCGGGCCTTCAGCTTCTTACTCCCGGCAATTTCTCTGACGCCTTCAGCGCTCCGGACTCCGGGAAATATTTCGAAGACACTTTTTCCCGCGTGGACACCGCTCCTAAATCCATCCTAGTCGACGCCCAAGGAAACGATCTCCTCGACCTCGAAACCACCGACGTCTCGCAACTCCTCGAAGCCGGCTACAAATTCCCCGAAACCTTCAAAGTCAAAGCCGAAGACGGCATCACCGATCTCTACGGCGTAATGCACAAGCCCTTCGACTTTGATCCCAGCCGCAAGTATCCGCTCATCGAATTCGTCTATCCTGGCCCGCAAACCGAAGAAGTCAACAAAACTTTCTCGCCCAAAAGTCCTAATGTCCCTCTTTCCCAGCTGGGCTTCATCGTCATCGAAGTCGGCGCGCGCGGCGGGAGCCCGCAACGCGATAAATGGTACGACAGCTACGGCTACGGCAATCTCCGCGACTACGGCTTAGCCGACAAAAAAGTTGCCGCCGAACGCCTCGCCGCCCTTCATCCCTACATCGATCTATCGCGCGTAGGCATGTGGGGCCATTCCGGCGGGGGCTTCATGACCACCGCGGCCCTCATGCAATATCCCGATTTCTACAAAGCCGGCTGGTCCGAATCCGGCAATCACGATAACAACGTCTATAACCGCGACTGGAGCGAGAAATATCACGGCGTCCGCGAGGAAACCCTAAAGGACGGCACCCAAAAATATGTCTACGAAATCGACAAAAATTCCGAGCTAGCCAAAAATCTAAAAGGCCATCTCATGCTCACCACCGGCGACATGGACAACAACGTCAGCATGGTCAACACCATGCGCGTCGCCAACGCCCTCATCCGCGCCGACAAGCGCTTCGAAATTCAGGTCTACCCCGGCATGCGTCATTCCTACATGCCCATCGCCAGCTACGTCGACATGGCCCGCGGCGATTTCTTCGCCCGCTGGCTCCTCGGCTCCTACGACACCGGCGCCGACATCATCCAGCTCCAAAACGAGCGCCTGTCCACCCCCAGCAAAAAATTCAAGGAATAGCGCTGATATCGCTAACCTCAAATGCGTAGCATGAGGCTTAGAGACAAAACTGAGATCTTTGTCGCGATTCCTTGGCCGCTTGGGACTATGCGTTGAAATCTCGCTTGCGTAATCCTTATCCCCGACCGCACCGACAAGCGACGGCCCGACCCGCGGTCTACACCTTCGGCGTGCTGATACACTACAACTCGAAATGAGTTCGCCTTATTGCAATGTCGCGCTGGCTGTGCCGCTGCGCACTGCGTTCACTTATTTTGTCCCGGAGGCGCTACGGGACACTTTGCGGACTGGGATGCGCGTGCTTGTGCCATTTCGGAAGAGGTCCATGATTGGCGTTGTGGTGGAAATGGCTGACAGGGCGCCAGCCAACGCCAAGCTGCGCGAGATTACCAAAATCATGGAGTTTGCCCCGGCGCTCACTCCCAAGCTGATTGAGCTGGCGCAATGGATCTCCAACTACTATCTCGCCCCCATCGGCGAAGTCTTTCGCGCCATGTTGCCTCCGGTGACGGAGCTGAATCTGCGGCGCGAAATCATGTTGACGGCGGAGGGACGGAACGCGGCGGAGAGTCTCGGCGGGGGCGAGATTTCGCACGGACTAACTGCCGCAGAAGCCGCGTTCCTCGAAAAAGCAAATGCAAAGAAAGGCCCCGTTCTATTCAGCCTCGCGACGCAAATGGGCATTTCGTCAGCAGCCTTGCAACGACTGCAACGGCTTGGGTTGATCGAAATTCGGGAGACTTTGCGGGACACGAAAAGAAAATCGCAATCAATCGTCGCCTGGAAAGGCTTTGCCGACAAAGCTGAGAAGGTACTCAAGGAAAAGGAAGGAAAAGTCCGCGCTCTGCTTGAAACGGAACGCGGGCCGCTGCCCATGCCCCAGCTTCTTAGGCTGGCGCAAGTCTCGCGCAGCTTGATTGACAGAATGCTTGTCGACGGCTTGCTTGAGAGCTGGGAGGAGCCCGTCGATCCCTCTGAGGATCCTTTTGATACAGGCTACACACCGCCTGCGCACGCCTTGAACGAAGAACAAGAAAGCGCCATGAAAGCCATTCGCGCGCGCTTCGAGCTGGGCGAGTTCGGCGTGCAATTGCTCCACGGTGTAACGGGCAGCGGGAAAACCGAGGTTTATCTGCGCTGCGTGCAGGAGACGCTCGCTCGCGGCAAGACCGCGATCATTCTCGTGCCGGAAATCGCGCTTACCCTTTGGATTGGCCGCCAATGCCGCTCTTGGTTTGGAGCGAAATACGAAGGCGTCGCGGTTCTGCATTCCGCGTTGAGCGATGTCGAGCGCGCGCGCGAATGGTGGCGGGTCCGCAACGGCGAAGCGCGCGTCGTCGTCGGCACGCGCTCCGCGGTCTTTGCGCCACTGCAGAATCTCGGCCTGATCATCGTCGATGAAGAGCAGGAAAACAGCTACAAGCAGGAAGAAACACCGCGCTATCACGGCCGCGACGTCGCCATCGTCCGCGCAAAGAGCGAAGGCGCGCTAGCGCTGCTGGGCTCGGCCACGCCATCACTCGAGACCTACCATCACGCGCAAAGCAGGAAATACGAATTGATCACCATGTCATCGCGCGTCGAGAACCGCTCGCTCGCGAGCGTAGAAGTCATCGATATGCGCGAGGATTTTCAGAAGACCCGCGAGTCTAGCCCAATTTCCACGTCGCTTCATTCTGGAATTCGGGAATGCCTCGAAAATAAAACGCAAGCGCTCGTGCTCATTAACCGCCGCGGATATTCCTGGTCGGTCTTATGTCGGAGTTGCGGCGCAAGCATACAGTGCATCAATTGCAGCATCTCAATGACTTATCACAAGAGCCGCAACCGCCTCGAATGCCATTATTGCGGCTCGATTCAGCCAGTGATCAAGCAATGCCCCAAATGCCAGTCGAAATACGTCTATTTTTTCGGCGAAGGCTCCGAGCATCTCGAGGAACGCTTGCGCAAGGAATTTCCTGGTGCGCGCATTGCGCGGCTCGACCGCGACACGGCGCGCACGAAACGGCAATACCAGGAAACGCTCGGAGCTTTTGCCGGCGGCGCGCTGGACATTTTGGTCGGCACGCAAATGCTCGCCAAAGGACATGACTTTCAACGCGTCACATTGGTCGGCGTTATTTCCGCGGATTCTTCGCTCCACATGCCGGATTTCCGCGCCGCCGAACGCACGTTTCAACTACTGACGCAGGTCGCGGGACGAGCCGGGCGAGGTGAGTTGCCTGGCCGCGTGTTGATCCAAAGCTATTATCCCGAGCATTACGCGATTCAGGACGCCGTGAAACAGGATTATGCCTGCTTTTTCGAGCGCGAGATGCACTTCCGCAGAATGATGGCCTATCCGCCGCTCACCTCGCTGGCGAACGTAATCGTGCGCGATGTCAGCCTCGAAAAAGCGATTCGCTACTCGCGCAGACTCTCCGAGTATTTTTCTCCGCACGACGGGCATCTAGTGCGCATACTCGGCCCCGCAACAGCGCCGCTCGCGCGCTTGAAAAAAGAGCATCGCTTTCAGTTTCTGCTGAAGTCCCCGAAACGCTCGATTCTCACAAGACTCCTGAGCGGCGCCATGGCATATTGCGACGCCCAGGAAATTCCGCAGACCGCGGTTCTGGTCGATATGGACCCGCTCAGCCTGTTTTGATTTGTACGCGGGAAACTAGAAGGAGAGAGGTTAACGGCTTATCAGAACAATCCCGGCAAAGATCGCGGCGATGCCGAGCCACTGCCAGCGCGAAATGCGTTCGCGCAAGAAGATCGCAGCCAGCGCAACCGTGACTGCTCCGTACAACGAAGTAAGCACGGTGACCACGGAGACCTGCTCGATCTGCATTCCGTAATTGCTCAGAACGAACGCGCCCGTATCCAGTGCACCCATACAGACGAGCCAGACCGGAACAGAGCCGGAGCGCCGAAGCGAGATAGGCTGCCGAAAAAATAGAATTACTATGGCGGTCAAAATGAAGGAAGTCAGACGAATCATCCATACCGTAGCGCCATAGCCAACGGCCGGAACGATGCGCGTGCCAAGAAGCCAGAACAAAAAACCAAAACCCGTCGCGGCAAGCAGCGCCCAGCCGATTCCGCTTTTCGCCGTTGCGGACGGACCTGGAGCTACAGAGTATTCTTCGCTCGATTTTTTGTTTGGCGTCTCGGCCGAAGTTTTTTCGCCGCCAGCGACAAGTGCGACTCCGGCAACTATTAGTGTGCTTTCGGCGATACGCGCCGCAGTCAGATGCTCGCCGGTGAACAAGGACAGCGCGAGAGTGAGCGCGGGATAGCTCGCGGATAGCGGCGCAACCACCGCTAACTTGCCGATTTCGAAGGAACGATAAAGAGAGAGAGTTGCAATCCCGTTGAGCAGACCGGCGAGCGCGCCCCACGCCCAGGGGCGCCAGCCGGAGCTATCAAATAAATGGCCCCAGCCGCCGATCCAGGTTAAGGAGAGGCTGAGCAGAAAAAACCCTGCCAACTGCATATAAAAAGTAGTTCGGACCGCGCCGATTTTATGCGCGGCGAAACGGGCGATGAAATCGGAACTGCCCCAGGAAAGAGCGGTGAGGAGGCCGAGCAAAATACCCATAGTGAATTACTAGGACTTGCCAAACGCGGCTAGCTTAGCCGCCTCGCCGAACTTGCCAGCTTCGGAAGACTTGTTTTTCTTCGCTTCGAGGCCGAGGACGGCCATGACCTTTTGCAGATCTTTCCAGACTTCGGCTTTCGCGCTGGGATTACGCAGCAAGTAGGCGGGATGATAGGTAGCCATCAATTTTCTGCCGCGAAACTCGATCCACTGGCCGCGGAAATGAGAAATGCCACGGTTTGTTTCGAGTATGGTCTGTGCAGCTGTGCTTCCGAGGCAGACGATTACTTTTGGCGCGATCGTATCAATTTGGCGGAGCAAAAACGGCGAGCATGGTGTGACTTCATCTCTTTCCGGGGCGCGATTTTCTGGCGGGCGGCATTTCACGACGTTGCAGATGTAGACGTCTTTGCGTTGCAAGCCCATCGCTTCGATCATTTGGGTCAGGAGTTTTCCGGCACGACCGACGAAGGGAAGGCCTTGCATGTCTTCATCGTGGCCGGGGCCTTCCCCGACGAAAACCAATTCGGCTTTGGGATTGCCGTCGCCGAAGACAATGTTGTTGCGCGTTTTGTGGAGTTTGCAGCGGGTGCATTCCCCGAGGTCGGTGCGGATTTTCTGGAGGGTGTCGCCCGGAACTTTGTCGAATGCCTCAAACAGCGATGGGCCCGTCGGGACTGGCAACACTTCTTGCCTTGCCGCAGCCGCAGCCGCAGAAGACGTGACTCGCTGCACTGGCTGCGCGATTTTGGGCAGCTCGGATTTTCGAGTGGTTTTTGGCAAAGCCGGTTCCTCGTAATAGATTTTTTGATTGGCTGAAGCGGCCATAGAATCAGCAATCGGCGATGCGGTGGGCTGAGATCGCAAGACGCCGCGGTCTTTGTAGAAAAGGCGAATGCCAAGATCGTCGTAAAAGCTGAGGCGTTCGGAGATTTTTTTCTCGAGGGATTCGTTGATGCGGCCGGACATGATCCGCATCATACAGGAGAATGATGGGCAGGAGAATGGTGGACGGTGCGGAGACTTCGCAGGCGAATAACTTCGTCGAGGATGCGCTGGGCAACTTCGGGCTTGGTCAGTTTCGGCAACGCCAGGTCACGGCCATCGCGCGAGAATAAAGTGACGATGTTGGTGTCGTGATCGAAGCCAGCGCCTTCGGCGGTTACGTCGTTAGCCACGATGAGATCGGCGTTTTTCGCTGTTAATTTTCTTCGGGCGTTTTCAGCGACGCGATCTGTTTCCGCCGCGAAACCGACGATGAGTCGATCGCCTTTCAACTTCGCGGCTTCAGCCAAAATATCCGGAGTTGGCTCGAGATGGATTGTGAGGGGCTCTCTGTTGCGCTTGATTTTTTCTGCGTGCGTTTCGGACGGACGATAGTCGGCGACGGCGGCGGCGAAAATCGCTATGGTGCTCTCGGGGAGGCGAGCGATAACGGCGCGGTGCATTTCCTCGGCGGTACGGACGCGAATACGCTCGACGCCGGCGGGCGTTTCAAGATATACAGGGCCGCTGACGAGAGCGACTTTTGCCCCGCGACGTGCGGCGACTTCCGCTACGGCGTAGCCCATTTTGCCGGAGGAGCGGTTGGTCAGATAGCGGACGGGATCGAGGTCCTCGCAGGTGGGGCCAGCGGTGATCAGAATTGTTTCGCCGTGCAAATCTTTTTGCGCGTGGAGTGTTGCGCGGACGGCGGCGACGATTTCTTTCTGGCTTGCCAGGCGGCCGGAGCCGGTCATGCCGCAGGCGAGATAGCCTTCATCGGGATTGACGATTTTGACGCCGCGGGCGCGCAGCATTTCGACGTTTTGCTGCGTGGCGGCGTGGTTCCACATGTTGACGTTCATCGCGGGAGCGACGATCACAGGGGCGGTGGTCGCCAAATAAAGCGTGGTGAGAAAATCGTCGGCGATACCGCGGGCGAATTTCGCGAGAATGTCGGCGGTGGCGGGGGCGACGAGGAGCAAGTCGGTGCGCTGGGCTACGGCGATGTGTTCGATGGCGCTTTCGACGTTGGCTTCGCCTGCGGGGGATTTTTCGAAGAGGTCGGTGATGACCTTTTGGCCGCTCAGAGCGGCGAAGGTGAGCGGAGTGACGAATTCGCGGGCGCTGCGCGTCATTACGACCTGCACGGTGAAACCGTCTTCTTGGAGAAGGCGGACCAGTTCGACGGCTTTGTAGGCCGCAACGCTTCCGGTTACGCCTAGAGTGATTCGCATTGGTTCACGTCTCAATACATCTCGCCAGGTTCGGGCCGGGCAAGCCCCGCCCCTACAATTTTCTCAGAGAAGAGCGGGCAGGGCATGCAGTGTCCCTACAAATTCGATGCAAGCACCGTGCGGCGGCTCGCGTCCAAGGCCTTGCGGGCGGCTACTTGCGGCGCTTGTTGCCGTCCTTGTCTTCGTCGATGGAAGACGGCTCGGTGAATTCGTATTCGATTAGGCTGTGCTCGAGTTCCTCGCAAGCGATGCGAGTGGCCTTGAGCGTCCTGGGATTTTCAATTAGCGACGGAGCGCCCGCCATAATCTGGCGCGCACGTCTGGCCGCCAGCACGACGTACGCAAACTGGCTCTGCGGAGCTTTTGTCTGCACGGTCATTTCAGTCTTTCCCCCCAAACGTTGCCAGAAGTTCTTCCACCCGAATTCGACGGCGCGCCGCCGAGCAGCGAATCGCAGTCACTATGGACTGCGCTTCGCGGCCCGCTCGTTCGACATCGTCGTTGACGACGCAATAATCGTAATAACGCCCGAATGCCGCAATTTCATCCCGTGCCTTCGCCAAGCGACGGGCAATCTCCTCGCCGGAATCCTGGCCGCGGCCGCGCAAGCGCCTTTCGAGTTCCGCACGCGACGGAGGCAGAATAAAAATCGCGACGGACTCCGGAAGCTTTTCTTTTACTTGCGCTGCACCTTGCACGTCAATCTCGAGGACGAGGTCGAGACCTTTCTTGCGCGATTCATCGAGCCATTTTTTTGGCGTGCCGTACGAATGCTTGCCGAAGACGCGCGCGTATTCCAAAAACTGACCGCGAGCGACCATGGCGTCGAATTCCGCTTCCGTGACAAAATCATAGCATTTCCCGCTGGATTCAGTCGCGCGGCGCGACCGGGTGGTACACGAGATCGAAGGCATCGTACCCGGCAACTCCAAAATTCGCTGTACCAGCGTCGATTTCCCCGAACCCGATGGCCCCGAAACAATCAGCACCAGCGGCGCAAGTTCTTTCTCCGCGCTCATTCGATGTTCTGCACCTGCTCCCGCAGTTTTTCGATCTCGGACTTAATTTCAAGCGCCAGTCCGGTGATGGCGAGAGCTTCGCTCTCGACGCCCGGCGTTTTCGATAAAAGCGTGTTGGCTTCGCGATGCATTTCTTGCAAGAGAAAATCCAGTTTTTTGCCCATCTCGCCGGCGCCGTCCAAAAGCTTTGCAAACTGCTGAAGATGGCTGCGCAGGCGATCTAATTCTTCACTGATATCGCCGCGTTCCGCAAGGAGGGCGGCCTCTTGCGCGAGGCGGGCCGGGTCGATCGAAGCACCGCCGAGCAATTCCTTGAGGCGCGTTTCGAGGCGGCGCGCGAAAACGGGACGAAGCGTGGCGGAGAGTTCGCGGACTTTTTCGGCGTGTTCGCCGATGCGCGCCAAACACGCGCGCAAGTCTTCGATGAGATGGCGGCCTTCGGCGCGGCGCATCTCATCGAGCTTGAGAAGGGCTTCGAGCAAGCAAGCATCAAGAGCCTGGCCGAGGCGCGCTTGTTCATCTTCAGATTCGGGCACGGCGGCGGACAGACCGGCGATGACGCCAGGCAAGCGAAGAATGGCAACGACATCAACATCCGCGGCGGCGCGTGACTGCTGGCGGAATTCTTCCGCGACGCGCATGTAGGTCTGAGCGAGTTCGCGATTAACTTGCACGGGTGCGGCAACTGCGGCGTCGACATTTACATATACCTCGACATGGCCCCGATGAATGCGCTCGCGCAAAACCTGGCGCAATCGCTGTTCATACAAGTCGAAACCTTCGGGCAGACGCAGCTTCAGATCGAGGAAGCGATGGTTGACGCTTTTCACGCTGACGCGAACGGCCCAGCCATTTTGTTCGTGGCGCGATTGCGCATAGCCGGTCATGGAGAAACATTCGGCGGCTTTTTTTGGTGATGGAGAGGATTGGGTCATAGAGGTTCCGCTGTGGCTGTGGCCGTGACATTCACCTGGGACGGCTGAGCCGGCGCCAAAAGGTCGTCATCTGCAAATTGCAAGTCGTGGAGACGCGCATAAGTTCCACCGCGGCGCATAAGTTCCGTATGCGTGCCGCTTTCGCTGATTTGGCCATCTTCGAGGACAAGAATTTTATCCGCGCGGCGGATAGTGGCCAAGCGATGGGCGACGACGAAAGTGGTGCGGCCGACCATAAGGTTGGAGAGAGCTCTCTGCACATACATTTCGGACTCGGCGTCGAGCTCGGACGTTGCTTCATCGAGGATGAGGATGGGCGAGTCCTTGAGGAGGGCGCGCGCGATGGCGATACGCTGTCTTTGGCCGCCGCTGAGGCGGGTTCCGCGTTCGCCGATTACGGTGTCGTAATGCTCGGGCAGCTCCATGATGAAATCATGGGCTAGAGCAGCTTGCGCGGCGGAGATGACGCGCTCTTTCGGAACATTGGTGAGGCCGTAACAAATGTTGTTCCATACCGAATCGTGGAAGAGAATATTCTCTTGAGTTACGACGGCGATTTGTTCGCGCAGCGAGCGAATCGTGACTTCGCGAATGTCCAGGCCGTCGATTTGAACGGAACCGGCAGTCAGTTCGTAGAAGCGAGGCAGCAGATTTACGAGAGTGGTCTTGCCTGCGCCGCTCGAGCCTACGAGCGCGATCACTTGGCCGCGGTGGGCTTCAAAGGAAATTCCTCGCAAGACCGGGTGGGAATCGTATGCGAAGCCAACGTTCTTATATGCGATTTCGCCTTGAAAGCGCGGAAGGACAAGTGCGCCCGGCGCATCCGCGACTTCTTCGGGCAAATCAAGGTAGGAGATGAGCTGCGTGCTGGCGCCTTGTGCGGTTTGGAACTGCTGAATCACGGTGCCGAGGCGGCGAAGGGGCATATAGGCGTTGAACATCGCGTAGACAAACGTGAAGAATTGGCCGGTGGTCATCAGTTGATGGCGGATTTGATCGCGCGCAAAAAGCAGGAGCAGCGGTATAACAATAGCGCCCAGCAAATCCATCAACGGCGGCGTGATCACACCTGCACGAACCCAGCGCATATTTTCCTGGAGGAGCTTTCTGGCGGCTTCGTGAAACTTCCGGATTTCGAAGTCTTCCATGCCGAAAGCTTTGACGACGCGGTTGCCGGCAGTGGTCTCCTGCAGGATTTGATTGAGATCGCCCAGCCGCAACTGGCTGTTTTCCGCAGAGCGGCGAATTTTGCGGCCAAACTTGCTGATGGGCAGGACGACCAGCGGGAGAAGAACGCCGCAGGCAATGGCCATTTTCCAATTGATGACGAGAAGGACCAAGACGAAGACGAGAAAGGTGAGTCCCTTTTGAAAGAGGTCGACTAAAAACTCGCCGAGCGCCGGTCTAGTGCGCTCGACGTCGTTAATGACCACAGAAATGATGCGCCCCGCGGGATGGTCGCGGAAAAAACCGATGGGCTGACGCAGAATTTTTGCGAAGAGAGCGTTGCGGAGGTCGGTGACGGCGCCGTACCCCACATGGTAGATCTCCGTCGTACCCAAGTACTCGGCGACGGCTTTGGCGACGTACACAATGACGAGGGTAAAGGCGAATATGGTCCAGACGTTGTGAATGCTTGGCGGGAAGAAGTCGTTCAGGTAAATAGTTTTGCCGGTCCAGGGGATGGTAACGAGCTTGAGGGAACGGCCCACGACGGATGGATTGAGTACGTGATCGACGGCCGGTGTCACCAGCAACGCGACAATGCCCTCTGCAATTGCGACAAAGGCAAGCAGGATCACGCCGACGATGAGGCGGAGGGCGTAAGGCCGCACGTAGCCGAGCAAGCGCCGAAGTTGTGGTGAAACGATAGAAGCCACGCTTCTGAATCCCCTGCGAATCGTACTTGGTACGCTAGTGCGGCGGCTTGGGGTGTGTCAAGTTTTCGGGAGCGGGATTGACAACAGGAAATGAGGCCGGATGGTATTGTAAACTCGCCTACGTCGATCGTTGCGCGGAATCTAAGGATGAGCGCGCCGGGATTGGACAGGTTCGCGATATAAAGCTCTCGGAGACGACTTTTGACAAGTGTCAAGATTCCAGCAGACCTGGAGAATGTGCTTAACGATGCGTGGGAAGCAACGCGTGAGGTCCCTGGCCATCTAGCGGAGAGCGAAGCGCGATTTCTGGGGTTACTCGCGGCGTGCGTGCCGGCTAGCGGCGCGATTGTGGAGATTGGCAGCTTCAAAGGACGTTCGACGGTCATGCTGGCTAAGGTCGCTTCCCATTACGGTTGTGGGTCAGTTGTCGCCATCGATCCACATAATTCGCCCATTCTTGTGAATATCCCCACGAACCCGGAAACATCCTCATATCAAGATTTTCTGGATAACGTCCGTGCCGCGGGGGTTTCAAATCATGTGGAACCGCACGCTGCGTATTCGAAGGAGGTGGCGAAGTCGTGGGACCGGCCCATTCGGTTCTTGTGGATTGACGACGATCACAGTTATGAGGGGGCGAAGAGCGATCTGGACGGATTCTTCCCTCACTTGGTTCCACGAGGTGTAGTGGCATTTCACGATGCTCTGAATGATTTTCCAGGGCCAATCCGGGTGTTTGTTGAAGACGTTCTTCGCTCAGATCGATTTGGGCCTGCGGGATTCGTTCATTCGATCGCTTGGGCTCAGTTTCGGCCGGAAGACGGCGAAGCGTTCCGAGAAGGGCGGGAGTCGCTGGCTCGACGAGCTTCGCGGCTTATCCCATTTGTGAAGAATGGGGAGGAGTTGCATGGTTTGGCGAAACGACGTTTCAAATTGAACCGCTTTCTAGTTCCGCACTCCGCGATTGACGCTGGAAAATGGAAGTCTATTGTGGATTCAAAGTGAGACCGCGTGCCAAGATTTCGCCCGTGGTGAAATTCCAAAATTGCCGGTTCGTCTTAGCCCTGCATCACAACGCAAAGAAAAATCTACTTTTCGATGTCGCGGTGGGTCACTTTGGAAGAGAAGCCGCGTTTTTCGAGGGACTTCTTTACTTGCTCGGCGAGCATGACGGAGCGGTGTTTCCCGCCGGTGCAGCCGAAGGAGATGGTCAGATAGCTTTTGCCTTCGCGGATGTAATGCGGGATCAGATACACGAGGAGGCCTTCGATGCGGCGGAGAAATTCGCCGGTTTGGGGGAACGAGCGGATGTACTTTTCGACTTTGGGGTCTTTTCCAGTGAAGCGGCGCAGGCTGGGGACGAAATGGGGATTGGGGAGGAAGCGGACGTCGAAGACCAGGTCGGAGTCCGAGGGGACGCCGTACTTGTAACCAAAACTGACGACGGAGACGAGCATGGGACGTTTGTCGGGATTTTTGAACCGCTGGGTGACGAAAGTGCGGAGTTCGTGGACGTTGAACTGGGTGGAGTCGATGACCACGTCGGCGAGCTTGCGGATGGGCTCCATGAGGGTGCGCTCGTGGCGGAGGCTTTCTCGGACGGACAAGGCCTTGCCGAGGGGGTGAGGGCGGCGGGTCTCGCTGTAGCGGCGGAGTAAGGCGTCATCGCTGGCGTCGATGAAGACCAGAGTGATGGGATGATCCTTGCGAAGATGTTTGAGTAGAGGAGGGAGTTTTTCGAGTTGCACGCCTTCGCGGGCATCGACGAGAAGAGCGGCGCGTGCGAAATCGCCCTCGCCGGCGGCGTGAAGTTCGGCAAAAATCGGAATCAATTCGACGGGAAGATTATCGACGCAGTAGAAGCCGATGTCCTCGAAAGTTTTGAGGACGGTACTCTTTCCGGAGCCGGAAACACCTGTAAGGATAACGAGATGGCGCGCGTCGCGTCTGGTGGGCGGCTTCACGGAAGTGGGCGGCTCAGCTCTTTACCCGGCGCTGGTGCGTGCTTGGGATGCGCATGTCTTCGCGATATTTGGCGACGGTGCGGCGAGTGACGTGGATGCCAGCGTCGTCGAGCTTCTTGGCGATTTGTTCGTCGGTGAGGGGCTTGGTGCCGTCTTCTTCTTCGATCATTTTTTTAACGAGGCGTTTGAGGGTGAGGAGGGACATTCCACCGCCTTCGGGGCCGTTGACGGATTCGCTGAAGAAGGAGCGGAGTTCGAGGACGCCTTGCGAGGTGTGCGCGTATTTGCTGGCGACGGCGCGGCTGACCGTGGAGGGATGGACGCCGACTTCTTCGGCGACTTCCTTGATCATCATGGGCTTGAGGGCGTCGGGGCCGTGATCGAGATATTCGCCCTGGCGGGCGATGATGGACTGGCAGACGCGAAGGATGGTGTGCTTGCGCTGCTCGATATTTTTCATGAGCTGGATGGCGGCGGTGAAGCGCTCCTTGACGTAGTTGCGAACGTCGCGGTCGGCGGCGTCGCGGGCGAGTAGGCGACGGTAGGTGGGGCTTAGGCGGAGCTGCGGCATGTCGTCTTCGTTGAGGAAGACCTGCCACTGGTCATCGACTTTGCGGAAATAAACGTCGGGCTCGACGAGGCGCGGCTCGGTTTTGTTGTAGCGCAGGCCGGGGCGGGGATCGAGCTTCTTGATGACTTCGAGCGAGCGCTTGATGACTTCGAGTGGACGGTTCAGCGCGCGGGCGATTTCTTTGAGTTGATTGGACTGCACTTGCTTCAAATGTTCGGAGACGATTTGCTGGGACAGAGTGTTTTGCGGATCGAAGGCTTTGAGCTGCAATAGCAGGCATTCGCGCAAGTCGCGCGCGCCGACGCCGATGGGGTCGAAATCCTGGACAACGGCGAGGGCATCATCGAGATCGTCCTGCGAATATTTTCCGCTCAGGACGAGCTCCTCGGTCGAAGCAGTCAGGTAGCCGTTCTCGTCGAGGTTGCCAATGATGCTTTCGGCGAGTTCCTGGACAGACTCGGAGCAAATCGTCATGCTCAATTGCCAGCCAAGGTGGTCCGTGAGGCCGCTGGGCGAGGAAAGGAACTTTTCGAAGGAGGGCCGCTCGGAGACTTCCCGCTCCTGGGATTGGCCGCCATCGCCGCCGGTGTCGAGATACTTGTTGAAAAAACTGCCGACGTCGAATTCGTCGAAAGGATTGGCTTCAGGCTTTTCCGGCAGTTTTTCCGTTTCCGCTTTCAGGAAATTTTCATCGCTGTAGTTGTCGGTCTGCGTGGGTTCTTCGCTGAGCTCTTCGAGGACGGGGTTGGCGATCATCTCCTGATTGATCATTTCGCGGAGCTCGAGGCGGTTGAGGGCCAGGACGCTGACCATTTGGACGAGGCCGGGCGTGAGAATCTGCCGCTGTGACACTCTTAAGTTGAGCTTGAGTCCCTGCCAGGCCATGATCGATTCCGATTATCCCTTCAAAGTCTCCCTATTAGAATTTTAGTTCAGGCGGAAGTGATCGCCCAGATAAACGCGGCGCACTTCCGCATCGTTGCTCAATTCGAGGGGCGTACCCTTCGCCATTATCTTCCCATGATTCACGATGTATGCGCGGTCCGTCACGTTTAGTGTTTCCCTGACGTTATGGTCGGTAATCAGTACGCCGATGCCGGAACGGCTCAAGTCCCGGATGATCTCTTGAAGATCCTTTACGGTTAGAGGGTCAATGCCGGAAAAAGGTTCGTCGAGGAGGATGAAAGAAGGCTGTAAAGTGAGCGAACGGGCGATTTCGAGACGGCGGCGTTCACCACCGGAGAGTGTGTAGGCCTTGCTGGTGCGCACGGTTTCGAGTCCCATTTGAACCAAAAGCTCTTCCAAGCGGTCGCGTTGCTGCTCCGGGGTGAGAGGGAGGGTTTCTAGAACAGCCAGCAGATTTTCTTCGCCGGTCAGCTGGCGAAATACCGAGGGTTCCTGAGGGAGATAGCTGATGCCGCTGCGGGCCCGGAGGTACATCGGAAGGTCGGTGATTTCGCCGCCGTTCAGGAGAACGCGGCCGGAGTCGGGCCGGGCGAGACCGACTAGAATGTAAAAGGTAGTGGTCTTCCCGGCGCCGTTGGGTCCCAAGAGCCCGACGACTTCACCCTGACCGATCTCCAGCTCAACGTCATCAACGACCTTGCGACCGCGATACGACTTGCTCAACTCGACGGCCTGGAGTTTCAGCATACCTCATCACGAACGGCCGCTCGGCGGCCGGGTCACTTCTCGACTCGGTGCTTCGTCAACGTGCGCGAACCATTTTCAGAGTCGACGATGATCGTATCATCCGCTAAAAAGAAGGTCAATTGACGGCCGGTGGTGGTGCCGGCGGAGCCGTCGTAAAGAGTGGGATTCCCGCCGCTCATGACGAACTTGCCGTCGGAGGCGGTATATTCTCCGCGCTCGGCAGTGGCGCGACGGCCGCCTTGATCGACGATGACGCCCCCCGTTCCCACGGCGCGGCTGATTTGCTGCGGGCCGGTTTTCGGTGAGCTGGCACTGGAGCTGCTTGCGGAATTGCTAGAGGCGCGCGTGAAGTACAAATCCATTTGGGGAGCGCGGATTCTTTGGTCGGGCGACTGGACAACGACGTTTTTTTCGAGATGAGCGCTGCTCGTTATGTCGTTGTAGCTGAGGGTTCCAGAGCTGATGTGCCATACCACAGTTTTCTTGGAGGCGTTCTCGGGCGCCGTTGCCGGCGGGGTGGAAGGCGTCTGCGGAAAGACGGCGCGCACTTTTCCTGCGGCGTTCAAGATTTTTGTATCGCGCAGGAGTTCGATGGAGTCCGCTTCCAGCACGGAATCGCCTTGCCAGAGGCGCGCGTGGCCGGAATAGACGGCGCGGCCTGTTTTCGAATTGCCCTGCAGGGTGTCGGAGGAAATGTTGGCGGGCACTTGCGCGAAATGGACGACATCCCCGTTGGGCGAAAAATCGGTGGAGCGCACGCCGCCCACTGCTCGGATGTCGCCGCTGAAGCTTGTGAACTCGATTCGAGGAGCACGCGTCTCCGTGGTTGCGTCTCGCGTAAGAGCATGTCCTGTTAGGATCGCAGTTTGAGCGGTTCGCAAGAACGTCACATGGTCAGCCTGCGCGTTGCGGTCGGCCTCTTTCAATTTCGCGTCACCCTGCAAATCCATCTGCGACCACCCGCCCGTAGCGAGCAACTGCGCGACTCCGCCCTTGGCCACTGCCGTCTGAATGGGGCGGCCAGCGACGTCGCGCTCTGTTTGCACGTCGCCAGCGGCGTCCAACTGTTTGGGCTTGCCCTCTTCGCCAAAAGCAAGCAGAAGTTTATCTGCTTGCAATTTCGTCCTTGTAGGTGCGGCATTGGGCTGCGATGAGACGTCTGTCCATTCCATGCTACCCGCCGTGAGCGTCTCCGCTCTCGTGGGCTTGCCCGCTTCACCCGCTTTTCCTTCGCTGAACTCCATGCGAAGCGCGCCCGTCTGCAGGATTCTCTGATCGTCGGTTTTGGCGATGCGCGTCTTCAGGAAGACTCCGCCGGTAAGATTCAGTTCCTTGGCCTGATTCAGGCGGGGCCAAAAGTCGAGCGAGGCCGTATCCGAGTGAAATTCGTCCTGCTCCAAGTTTCCACGACGAGAGCCGCGAACGCTTCCAGTCCCATCCATCCGTGTGACCCAGCCTTCCGGGGCAAAGAGCGCGGTCATTTGGTCTGCGTCGAGGAGCATCGAGTCGGTGCCGCGTTGGGAAGTGAGTTCAGGCGCATGGCCATTGGCTCCCGCAATCGCCAGAAGTCTGCGCGCACGAAATGCCGCATCCATTTCGAGGGTGAGTTCTCCGGCCGTCAATCGGACGGTGCGCGAGTCAGCCTCCGCCGGACCCCGGATATGAATCGTTTTTTCGTCGCGGCCGAAGTCGAGACTGGAACCCGTCACGGTCACTTCTTCGCTTAGTCCCGCGTCCGCGAGCGTATTCCTGGACTCTTCTTTCGCGGCCGACCGGAGTTTCAGCTTCACTTTCCGCAACAAGTGCAGCATGCCTTCCTGCGAGTTATATTCGGCGCCCACGGCTTCGCCGCTGCCGCTTGGAAAAGTGAAGGTCACGGGCTGATCGGTTTTTGCGGCGCCGGAGGACCGATCAAAGATCACGCTCCGAGTCACGATATGTACGATCTGCGGAAGCATCTTGGGATCCTTTGCCGCACGATCGGCGTCAGCAGCACTCTCCAAATCGATTTGCACTTCGCCGCTGCAAGTGATGCCGCCATTCCCTTTTGCGGCCTGGCAGCTCTGCGTTTGAATGACGTCATGGCGCTGGCTGGTTTCTCCGAAAATCGTGACTCTCACGTTTTCGAGCAAGCTCGCTTCCATGTCTTTAAAATCCGTCGACTTCGATGCCTGGACCGTGAAGATCTTGCGGGGTCCATCCATTTTTGAAAAGGCAAGTCCGCTGGATTGTTTTTCAACGTTCAGCGGCGCAGGCGGCGGCGCTTTCCTGCGGTCGATGATTCTCTGCCAGCCGCGCTTCAGATACACGCCAGCCGTCAGGCAAGCCAGCAGCAGCGCCACCGCCGCGGACCAGCGCGCATACCGCGCCGCTTCGCTTCTTCGCATAGATTCAGTTAAGCAAAATTCCGGGGGACTGTATAGAAGATGGACAGGGTAAATTCGTGCGCCGAGGTAAAGGCTACCCGGCGGTTTCGGCGGCCGCTGTAGTCGTGTCTGGCAAGATGCCGATGTTGGCGGCGGCCACGCTGTCGCGGCGCGTGTTCTTTACCAAGTACATGGCTTCATCGGCGAGATGCAACAGCCCCTCTTTGGTGCGCGAATCGGTGGGATAGGAGGCGACCCCTAAACTCGGCGTCACATGGATACCCAGCCCTTCGGGGTCGAGCCACACGGTTTCGCGGATCAGCTTGTGGAGGCGGCGCGCCACGTTGAGCGCGTTGTCCTTGGAAGTTTGCGGCAAGAGAATCACGAATTCGTCGCCACCATAGCGAAACGCGAAATCGATCAGGCGGCAATGAGCTTTGAGCGCGTTACCGATTTCCGCGAGCAAGCGTGAACCGACTAGATGACCGTGCGTGTCATTTACCTGCTTGAAGTGATCGAGGTCGATGAATACGAGCGAAAATTGATAGTTGTAACGTTGCGATCGGTAGATTTCGGTCTCGAGGATGAAGCCCATGTGCCGGGCGTTATAAAGGCTGGTGCAATCGTCGGTGATGGTCAGCTCGTGAATGCGTTTTACGTGGCGGGCGTTTTCAAGCGCGATGGCGGCGAAATCCGAGAGAGCTTCGAGCAGCTTGAGGTCGCGGTCGTCAAAACCTTCCGGACCAAAACAATTAATCAGTTCAATGACGCCGAGGCAAGTGTCGCGGAACTTGACAGGCACGGCGACAATTGATTGCGTTTCCGTTTTTGTTTTTTCGTCGACCTTGCCAAAGAACCGCGTGTCCTTAGAAGTGTCCGGCACGACCACGGTTTCTCCGTGTTGCGCGACCCACCCGGCGATCCCCTGGCCGATCTTGATGCGAACGTCCTTGAGCGCTTGGGAAGCCTTGCCGACCGCCAGCTCGAAATAGAGTTCTTGTTTGGACTCATCCAGCAGGAGCAGCGACCAATTGTCCGGGCGCAGGAACTCGTCGATTTTCTCCATGATGGTGCGGAGAACTTGGTCGAGCTGCAACGACGAGGTCAGCGCCTTCCCCAACTCCTGGAAGATGGCGACTTCGCCCGCCTCACGCTGATCGCCGGAGACTCCGGGATTGCGTCGGCGCTCCACCGCTGGAAACTGCTTTACTTCGTCCACGCTCGGTTAATCCCTGATTGCAGAATTTTGGAGGCCAGACCATCACCGCCGCGGAAGAGAACACCACGAACGCGATTCGGGGCTGGTCCACGAATCTTTGCCAGTATAGGCGCGCGGCAAAAAGGGGTGCAAGAATCTCGTGGTACAGGCGTGGCTATCTTGCCATCGGCGGGTACAGGCCGTACTGACCGGACGCCAGCCGGGAGCAAGGTGGGTGCTGGATTCCGCACAACGCTCGCGATCGGGAGAGCAACTCTCCCGCTCCGCGTGCCTCGGGACCGTAGCTCAAGAAATAACTCATGGAAGGCCTAGCACCGACACTCTAAGCGGAAGCAGGGGCTTATTCTCGTTGTTTGACACTGTTGAGCGACACCCTCTATAGTGCCTTCGAGCGGATTTTTGAGCCTTGCGCGCGCTGAAACTGGCTCGCACAGGTGAACGGGTGAACCGTCTTATGGTCGCACCTGAGCTGCCCGAGCAACGATCATCGAAATAAAAGGGGCGCCCGCCACAGCCGGCTTGTTTGCGATCACCATGGAGTTTGATCGCTCCACTGCCCTACGTGTATCGGCGAGGACAGGTTTCGATTCATGGCCAGGGGAAATTTTGGCGAACGCCTGAAGCGCGAGCGCGAGATGCGCGAGGTTTCGCTGAAGGAAGTCACCAGCGCCACGCGCATCGGCTCTCGTTTCCTCGAAGCTCTGGAAAATGAGGAATGGGAGAAACTCCCCGGCGGTATTTTCAACCGGGGATTTGTGCGCGCCATTGCCCGCTATCTGGGCCTCGACGAAGAAAACCTGCTTGCTGAGTACGACCTCTCGCACGGCGAACAGGGATTGCCAGTCCCGCAGCCTTATGAAAACAAAATTCCTCGTCCTCCGATTTGGATCCCGATCCTCACGGTGCTTGCGCTGCTTGCCGTGCTCGGTGGGCTGGTTGCCGGCGGCATGTATGGCTGGCGGCGCTACGCCGCGCACCGTGCCGCAAAACGAGCCGCATCTTCTTCCTTGGTACCCGTGCAACAGCACACCGAAATTGCGACAGTCGCAGCAGCACCGGCTGCGGATCGCGCCGCCGACTCCGCGAATCCCGCGGCCGCCATGCCCTTGGATCTTGCCGTCTCCACCTCCGCAGCCACGCGCGTGCGCATCGTCGCGGATGGCGCGTTGCTGCTCGACGCGGAACTTCCTGCCGGTGAAACGCGGCACTTTTCCGCCAAACAACAATTTGGAGTAACCGCAGCCGATTCCTCCGCGGTGTTGCTGGAATTGAACGGGCAGACCATGCCGCCCGTCGGAACTCCCGGAGCCTCCGGTACAATAGTCCTCAGCGAGAGAGATTTGAGGCAGGCGACCGGTGGAACCACTCAGCCCTGAAGTGATCGAAGATCTTCGCGCAGGTCGCGCTCCACGCGAGCGGAAAATCGCGGTTTGCGCTGGTGGAGCGCACCTCGCGCCCTCAGATCGCGCGGAGATTCTGGCCGTGCTGGCTGGTGATGCCGATGAGATGGTCGCCGATCGCGCGCAGGAAGCTATTCTCTCCCAGCCAGTGGAGGCTTTTGTGCAAGCCCTCAAGCGCGAAAACGCCGTCCACGCGCTCTTCGCCTACGCTGGTAAGCATCTTGCCGACAAACCTGGCGTTTGCGACGCGATGGTCCAGAACAAGAATTGCTCGGCGGAATATTTGGTGCCCATCGCGCGCCATCTTTCATCGCTCGGAGTCAATACATTGATGGAAGAGCTGGAGCGCGTCAGCGAATCTCCGGCGCTAGCGGCTGCGCTCGAACATTCTTCCTCAATTACCTCGGTCCAAAAGCATCAGCTTCACGAGTTGCTCGGCTCCGCCATGGACGAAGCGGCTCTTGCCGAGGCGGCTGCAGAAGCCGAGCCCGACGCCGCCAAGCGCCAGACGCTCATTCAGCGCGTCGCAAAAATGAACGTTTCCGAACGCGTGCAGTTCGCAATCAAGGGCGGATCCGAGGCTCGGCGTACGTTGATTCGCGACTCGAACAAAGTCGTCCAGCGCGCTGTGCTGCAGTCGCCTCGGCTGACGGATCAAGAAGTCGAGGCGTTCGCTGCCATGACCAGTCTCACGGACGAGATTCTCCGGCTCATCGCTGGCAACCGCAAGTTTCGAAAAAACTACTCCGTTGTGCGCAATCTTCTCAACAACCCGAAGACGCCGCTGGACGTTTCGCTGCACATGCTTCCCATGATCAATGGCATCGACCTAAAAAGGCTGACGACCAACAAAAACGTCCCGGAAACGCTGCGCACAACCGCCCTAAAACTTCTGCGCACGCGCACCGACCTCAAGAAATAACTCTGCGGCGAAAGGCGCGAACTTTCGCGCCGAGCTCGATCTGGATTTCGCCGCCGCCCTGCTTTGGCTTTACAATCGTCCGCAGAGGCCTTCCTTCATGATGCTCTTATCCAAATTGTTTATGGGCTCGGTTGTTATAGTGGTTGGCATTTGCGCGGCGTTGCCTCTTGCGTCGGTGCTTCATCCGGACGCAGCCGCTGGAGCGCATCAAGAAAAGCCAACAGATCCCTGGCCCAGCGTGCAAATATTTCACCCCGCCGACGTTGTACATGAGCTCGCAGCTGGGAAAGATGGAGACGCTCCAACTATCATATACGTGGGCTTTCGCACGCTGTTCGAGGGCGGCCACATCCCGGGCGCGTCTTTTCATGGTACCGCTTCCAAGGAGAACGGCCTCTCGGATCTGAAAAAATGGGCTGCCTCGCTGCCGCGCTCGACGAACCTAATCCTTTATTGCGGCTGCTGTCCCTTCGACCGCTGCCCCAATATTCGGCCTGCTTACACCGCACTCCACGAAATGGGCTTCACCCACCTCCGAGTCCTCGTCCTCCCAACGAGTTTCGCGGCGGACTGGGTTGAGAAGGGCTACCCGATACAAAAGGGACTGTAAACGTTTGAACATCAGGCAGCTCACGCCGCAGCCGCCGGAGTTTCCAAGGTGACCAAGAACACCGGCAACTCGAACTCAATGCGCCGCATCTGGCTAAATTGCGGATTGATCTCCCTTGATTGCGGGCCACGAATCTGACGACACTTGCTAACGACGGGGGGCATAATGGCGCTCTGGTCCAGCATCCGGTTTTCGCTGCGGATTCTGCGAAAGCACTGGAAACTCACCTCCATCGCCGTCTTTTCGTTGGCCATTGCGATGGCAGCCGGAGCGGTGGGGTTCAGCATCTTCAATGCCCTGTTGTTGCGTCCTCCGGCTGTTCCCGCTCCCGAGCGGCTCGTGTCGGTCTACACGTCCACGCCATCGGAAGAGTTCGGCGGTGTCTGCTATGAAGATTACAAATATTATCGCGACAATAATCACGTCTTTTCGGGCGTCCTGGCATTCCCATACTCGATTTCGGCAGGCCTCATCACTTTCGATCACCGGAACAAATATGGGCTCACAAATGCCGTGTCGGATAATTATTTTTCCGTTCTTGGGGTAAAACCCATTCTTGGGAGGGTGTTTGCCCGGGGCGATGACGACAAACCATCCGCGCTGGCCGTCCTCAGTTACTCCTACTGGCAATGGCTGGGCGCTGACTCGAACATTGTAGGAAAGACCGTAACAGTAGGCGGGTCCTACGCAAACGGCAATTCCGCCCGCGTGCCACTGACCATCGTCGGAGTCGCGCCGAAGGGTTTTGCTGGAACCATATTCAGCGATCTCCCCGATCTGTGGTATCCACTCTCCACGAACTTTTCAACGAATGAACAAGCACAAGATTGGCGGGCGGACCGCAGCAACCAGTTTCTATTTCTCGTTGGCCGATTGAAGCCTGGCGTGACGCGCCCTCAAGCTCGGGCGGATATGCGAATCCTGTCCGCGCACCTCGCCGCGGCTTATCCAAAGTCCGACAAAGACCGCATCGCTCAGCTGACGGAGATGAGCATGCTTCCCGTAGACTCGGTTTCCTCCGCTAAGATTATCTCGACCCTCATTCTCGCGATTGTCGCTTTGGTTCTGTTTGCCGCCTGCTCGAATGTAGCCAATCTTCTTCTGGCCTTGGCAAGCGCCCGGCGTCACGAAATTTTGGTTCGGGCGGCAATGGGTGCGACCCGCGCCCGCCTGATTCGCCAACTCTTGCTCGACAGTACGCTCATTGCTGCCGGCGGTGGAATGCTTGGCTTCTTGCTGGCCTCTCTTGGACTTCGGCAATTGATGCAATTCAAGCCCTACATCCCGGGCATTGGATTGCTTCCTTTGACGATTGATTTTCGGCCAGACATCCGAGTCGCCGCAGCGACCACAGCGCTGATTTTTGTCGTCGGCCTTGCGACGGGCTTGGTGCCAGGACTCTACTCCTCAGCTCCTAATCTCGCTGGGGCTCTGAGCGGGGAGCTCGCGGTTGGTGGAACCCGCAAAGGGAGGATTCGTCAATCATTGGTGGCCATTCAAGTAGCCGTCTGCACCGTGGTCCTTATGGGTGTCGGTTTGTGTATTCGGAGCTTGAGAAATCTCGAGAGCGTCGACCTGGGATTTTCTGCTCGCAACCTCGCGATTTTGACCCTCGATTTGCACGCAAATGGCTACTCAGAAGAGCAGGGCCGACAAATGTACGTAAGAATGCGAGAATCTGCCGCGCAAATCTACGGCGTAGAGTCGATTGGCCTGGCCGGAGACATTCCTCTTAGCGAAGACGATGGAAATCCACAACACGTTCACGTGGAGGGCTCGCCCGCGACAAACGAGCAGGTGGCCAACATTTCGTCGGTGGCCGTTGACGAGAACTATTTTTCCACCCTCGGAATCCCCTTGCTTGCGGGGCGCACGTTCGCTGCGACAGACACCGCCAAGGGCCCCGCCGTGATTATCATCAATCACTTGATGGCGGAGAAATATTGGCCCGGACAAAATCCCATAGGCAAGACAGCGCGAATTGATACCGGCAATCAAGTTGAAACTGTCGTGGGTGTCGTTGGTGATGGCAAATATATCGATATCGACGAACCAGCCCGTCCATTTATGTATTTCGACTTGAATCAGCGCTATCAGTCCGCTGTTTATCTTATGGCGCGGACACGAGGCAACCCGCGTCAGTGGCTCGCGCTCATGTCCGAAGCGCTCAAGAAGCTGGATCCTCAACTTTCTTTCCAGACATTGACGATGGATGATTGGAAGGATCTCTCGCTGTATGTCCCGAGAATTACCCTGGTGTGCACCGGCGCGTTTGGCGGGCTAGCGTTTATCCTGGCCACGGTAGGACTTTACGGCGCAGTCTTCTACTCTGTCACCGAAAGAAAAAAGGAATTTGGGATTCGCGTCGCGCTCGGCGCTGCACCGCGAGATCTTTGGAAAATGATCTTGCGCCAGACAAGCATGGTGACTGGCGCGGGCGTAGCACTTGGAATTATTGGCGGAGTAGTTGCAAGTCTACTTGTGCGCTCGCTTCTGTATGAGATTCACCCCGTGGAATGGTTCGTGTTGCTAGCGGTTGCGGTGACTATGGCAGGAATGACCCTGTTTACCGCCTATTCCGCAGTGCGGCCGTGGATGCAAGCCGATCCGATGGAGTCCGTCCGCCACACCTGAATAAGCGTTGCTCGGACAAACAGTACCGCGTCAATTCATCCAGAAAGTAGCGCTAGACTTTACGCAATACCAGACAGCTCGCAATCATGTCGTGAATGGCCTGCTTTTTCTCAGTGAAGCCCGCCATGATGTAGCCGATAGCGAGCGGAATCATGCTCGTGATGATCTTCGCGAAGTACCGTCCCGATGCTCGAACAAACGTTATGGGCTGCCCGGTCAGGTCCGTAACCTTTAGGTTGAGAATTTTCTTCCCAGGTGTGGCTTGCCACGATGAGCTTTCCGAAAGCGCGTAATACAGCCAGCTCACAACCAGAATGATTCCGAAGAACCCAAGGATGAACCCAGCGCCCAAGAAGGCACTCAAGTCATCGCCGATGTCGCCATCGGAAATAATCTTGCCCAGCGCGGCTCCTGCGCCTGTCAGCACAAAGAGCGGAATGAGAAGGATCACAAACGCGATCCCGGAAAGGAAGCCATCAATGACGTAGGCCACGAAACGTAGCCAGAAACCCGCATACACGACGCCACCGTAGCTCGCGCTCGGAGGCGAAAGCTGTGCGGGCGGACCCGGCACGACCGGCGATAGCGACGGGAGCGCCGGCACAACTCTGGGAACTGCCTGCCCGCACGTGGCGCAGAACGCCGTCGTCGGAGAAATCTCGCTTCCGCATTTTGTGCAATACACAGAGTCTCCTTATTCGCGCGACTATACAGGCAGACCGCTAATTGCAGGAATCCTACTTCGCCAGGCACGCCGGGTCAATTGTGGCTAACTGCTAGATGTCCCGAGATGCGCTGCGGCACGTCTTGAAAGCGGCAAGGGTGGCGCGAGCAACTGAAGAATTGCGACGGCGCTAAAAAAAAGCAGCGACTTGCACATTTGCCGTGCAAGTCGCCGCCCGGATGGATCTTTGCGTTTTGCTCGGAACCTACCTGTCATATTTCAGGCAGATTTCGAGCTGGTGAATCGCATTGTCGATCGCCCCAATGGCCTCCACTTTATGGCCGCCAAAATCGTGCGCGGCGTGATCCAGATGCTCTCTAGCGTGGCGCAGGGAATTGATGGCTTCGTGGATTTCCGGATGCGGTTCGGCCGCAGGTGCTGCCGCTGGTGCTGCCGCAGCATGAGGCTGCGGAGCCGCCGCCGGAACAGCATTCGTGTTTGCTGCGTTCGGTGCGGCCGGAGCCGACGCCGTGTAAGCAAACGCCACGACTAAAGCCACCATGGCAAATGCAACCAGAATTCTAGTCTTCATAAACCACTCCTCCTCGTCCGATTAAAGGCCCGGACTGCCTTGGGTTTCTTAATCCACCGTCTGTGCATTCGCCCCGTTGATGTGACCACCCTGATCCCAGCGAACGCACCAAAGAGGTCTGCCCAATTCACGCTGGCAGGCTCTCACTATCCTTCTTAAGTCATCTTTCTCAACAAGAACAGGGGAATATTTAGGTGAGCGCTCAATCAGAGAACACCTGGTCGCTAGCCGGGTAAGGCTCTGCTGATCGCTGACGTGGGATTTACGTTGTAAGACGCCTAGCTTCCACAATACCGCGAATTTTGGTCCCGCTTGTCGGCCCATCTATTCGCTCGGAACTCCGCCCCACGTCGCACACAACCGAGACAAATCACTCTTTTTACTTAGGAAGCGCAAATGCTACGTATACTCCTCCCGAGGGAGACTTGGGATCTTTGCCTCCGCCCGCCGCGATCACGACATATTGTCGTCCATTCACCTTGTAGGTGGCCGGAGTAGCATTCCCCGAAAATGGCAGCGTCGTCTCCCATAATAATTCTCCCGTAGTCTTGTCAAACGCCCTAAATTTCTTGTCAAAGTCACTCGCTCCGATGAACACCAATCCTCCCGCTGTTACAATCGGCCCTCCATAATTCTCCGTGCCTGTGTTTTTCAGCCCCCTCGCGGCGAGTTTCGGATATTCTCCCAAATTGATCTTCCACACATTTTCCCCAGTATTCAAATTGATGGCGCTGAGCGTTCCCCAGGGCGGCGCAATCGCGGGATACCCATCCGGATCCAGAAATTTGTGATAACCGGTAAAGCGGTATTTCATCTCCGGGGGCGGAGGTTCCGAGCTCGGCAATTCCTTAGACTTCCCGCTCATCAGAAAGTCCACCAATGCATAAATCTTCCCGTCGTCAAAATTCGTAAACGCAGGCATTCTCCCTTTTCCATTCTTAATCGTGGAAGCGATTTGCTGCGCAGACAATTTTTTCCCCACATTGAGAAGCGAAGGCATAGCCGGTGGCGATCCGGTCATCTTCTCGCCATGGCAGACGCTGCACTGGCTCATGTAAAGAGCCTTGGGCGTGTTTTCTCCATTGTCCCGCACCAGCGCACCCGTCCAAGCCATTTCGTTCGCGTTTACATAGAGGATTGCTGTTTCCGGATCAACCGCCGGGCCGCCCCACTCCGCGCCGCCGTCAAATCCCGGAAAGATCACCGTATCCTTACCCACGCTGAACGGCACGAACTGCCCTTCGCTGCGAAACTTTCGAAAATGTTCGACCGCCCATGCATGGGCCTCCGGAGTGCGGTTCGTCAGCATCTCTTCCGTCAAAATTTGCCGCGCAAAGGGCGCCGGCTTCTCCGGCAGAGGCTGTTCGGATGCGGCCGTCTCGCCGGGCACATCGCTCGCGGGGTATTTGCGGTACTCGATCGGGAAGAGTGGCTTTCCGTTTGTCCGATCGAACAAATAAACAAATCCCTGCTTGGTCGTTTGCGCTACGGCATCAATCTCTTTTCCATCGCGCTTGACGGCTACGAGGACCGGCGGCGATGGAAAATCGCGGTCCCAGAGATCGTGCCGCACTCCCTGAAAATGCCAGATTCTCTCGCCAGTTTCCGCGTTCAAAGCGATCAGACAGTTGGCAAACAAATCGTCGCCCACGCGATTCGCGCCATAAAAATCAAACGCCGCCGATCCTGTCGGCACATAAACGATTCCGCGCGTCGGATCGACCGCCATCCCTGCCCAGTTGTTCGCCGCCCCGCTGTATTTCCAAGCGTCCGTGGGCCACGTCTGGTATCCAAATTCTTCCGGGTGCGGAATGGTATGGAACGACCATCGCAATTTTCCCGATCTTACGTCGTAAGCGCGCACGTCTCCCGGCGGCGCAGGCAAAGTTTCCGGGTCACGCCCGCCCACGATAACCAAATCCTTGTAAACAATCCCCGGGCTCGTCAGTGCAACAGATTGTCTTTCAGGATCGCGCCCCAGATCGGCGCGAAGATCGATTCGCCCACCCTTCCCAAACCTTGCGATCGGTTTACCAGTCGTCGCGTCGAGCGCATAGAGAAAATTCATCACTCCAACCAAAATGCGCCTGTCGCTTTCACTCGACCAGTAAGCCAATCCCCGGTCCGGCTGCGTGCCCTTAATCCCCGAATCAAATTTCCACAAGAGTTTGCCAGTCGCTGCATCCAGTGCGAAAACTTTCTGCGTGGGCGTAATTCCATACAACGCCCCATCCACAATGATCGGACTGGTCTCGAGGCCCCCTGGTTCGCCCGTATCGAAACTCCAGGCAACCTGCAACCCTTTCACATTCGTGCGATTGATCTGCGAGAGGCTGGAATAATGCGTGTCCTCCGGCGATCCGCCGTATGCTGGCCAATTACGTGCCTCCTCGCTGTGATTTTTAACGGCGGAGTTGCTGGAACTGTCGTTACCGGACGTTTGAAAAGCACGCGCATGGACAACCTTCTGCCCAGAAAAATGCAAAATCGAAATCGCCAGCCCGCCGCAAATCATCCAAACGCAACCAGACAATCTTTTCATTCTCTAACTCCGCGTCGCGTCTCCCGACCACAGCAAAATAAGCTGGCCTCGCAGAGACGGCGTATCTTACTCCCGAATGAAGCGACCCAGTTTCGGATTTTGCGTTCTCCGTTTTGATTTCTGAGTATCGGTCTCTGAATCCTCGTGGCAACCTGCAGCCAGGCTGCTATAATCCGCCCGGTTTGTCGCCATGCTTGACAGGCGACACCGGCGACTGAGGTGAATTATGTCCACAACCATTTCTTATTTGATCGCTTCCATTCTGTTCCTGGCCCTCGCGGCGGGAGGAACCCGCAATCCTGCCCCGGCGGAGCATGGCATGCTCGTCGTGGCCAACCAGGGCGATCATACCGCCCTGCTCATCGATCCCCGGACTCGTGAGGAGCTAATGAAAGTCACCGTTGGGGTCAACGGTCACGAAGTCGCCGTTTCGCCGGACTCGCGCTTCGCCTACGTTCCCATTTACGGTAATTCCGGCGTCGGCAGACCCGGCACCGACGGCCGCGCCATTGACGTCATCGATCTGCGCGAACACAAGCAGGTAGCCACCATCGAACTCGGCAAGCCTCTCCGCCCTCACCGCGCCGCTTTCGGCCCCGATGGCTTCCTCTACGTCTCCGCGGAACTCGACAATGCCCTCGACGTCATTGATCCCGCCTCGCGCAAAGTCCTCGCGGAAATCCCCACGGGCGCGCCGGAATCCCACATGTTCGTGATCTCCCCCGATGGTTCCCGCGCGTACACCGCGAATGTAGGCCCCGGCAGCGTGAGCGTTCTGGACCTCAAGAACCGCAGTCTCATCACTGTCATCCCAGTCGCAAAAACCGTCCAGCGCATTTGCATTACACCCGACGGCAAGCGCGTCTTCACACACGATCAAGACTCGCCGCGCATCGCTGTCATCGACACGTCAACAAACAAAATCGCTGGCTGGATTTCCGTCCCTTCAACGGTCTACTCGTCCTCGCCCACGCCGGACGGTCGAAAACTCATTGCCACCTCCTCCGCTGGAAAACTCTTCGTTATCGATCTGGCCAGCTACAAACTTGACGAGTCCTTCGACATCCCGGCTGCTGTCGGGGAAGTGCTGATCACTCCGGACGGCAAGTTGGCGTTCATCAGTTGCCCACAAGCCGGCGTGATAGAGGTTTTCGACGTGCCGGCTAGCAAGCTGCTCGAGCCCATCAAGCTCACCCGCGGCGTCGATGGCCTCGCCTGGGCTCCAGCAATTCCTTAGCTCTCTGTCGGAGCAACTGTGGGAACACTCACGCCCAATCTGGGGATAGCTCGTCCATGAACATCGACTGGGTTCGCGATCTCTGTCTGTCGTTCCCCCGAGCAACCGAGGAAGAAGTATGGACCAATGACCTCACCTTTAAGGTTGCCGGAAAAATGTTCGCGCACACAGTCCTCATTCCAGCCTCAGTGTGGCTCTCCTTCAAAGCCTCGCCGGAGCAATTTGCGGAGTTGACCGAACGCCCCGGTATCATTCCAGCGCCCTACCTGGCCCGCGCTCAGTGGGTCGCGCTCGAAACCAAAGACGCGCTCCCGCCCGAAGAACTCGCACCCTTGCTGCGTGCGTCTTACGACATGGTTGTCGCCAAGCTCCCTAAGAAGGCTCGTGCAGCTCTGATCTCCGATAAGTCTCCCGCAATCGCAAGCTCCCCCAAAGTGCACAAGTCAAAGCGCAGTTCGGTAAAACTTCGCACCAAAATAAAAAAGCCCTCTCGCTGAGGAGAGAGCTCACAATTTCAGTTCCGGTCTAAATTTTGAATGCTATGCGGATGCTTTGGAATCGGCTGTCCGGCGCAAGGGTCTGGCACCTGGTAGCGGGAAACTCATGTGCCAGAAATTCGAGTCCGGCGAAACAAACTCAACGCCCACGTAAGTCTTGTTTTCTCGGTCGCGTTTGACGGATACCACTCTCGACTCCACGGTCCGGTCGCTGTTCTCATTCACTAGAATGAGCATCTGTCCGACGACCACCGGCTCATCGAGCTGCAACAGCGCCCCATGCCGGTTCACCGATTGCGACTTGGCTTTCACACGGAACTTGTCGCCATTCTGATCCTGCCCGTGCACGGTAATCGGGACAGTGATGCTCACTCGCAAAGTCCGTCGCCGCTCTTTACACCGAAAATGAAGTATGGCCATGCGAGACGCTAACCTCTCGATCGATCTTGCTGACTCGGGGACCTAAGCCTGCCCATACTGGACTGGCGTCAGCACCATCACTTTTGCGAACATGGCGCTGAAGTGAACGGCCGACACGAGCGAAGAAACAAACACGAACGTCGTCCACATTGGTCGTAATTCTGAATTCTGGCTCTGATCCCCGCAATAGAGGGACGGTACCAAAATTACCGCTATTGCTTCGGTACTCTAGTACGTTACCTTCTCAAGTTCAACTCCATTTGGGGAATTCGCGGCATTTTAGTAGTGCACATAAATCTCCATTCGTTTCCCTTTTCCACAGAAAATTTGCAGAATTGTGCACCCTCAGGCACTGGGCCGAGCCTGGAGGTCGTCCGAGCTCGCACTCAAAAAATAACTCATTTGTATTGAGTAACTTACGGTTTTCGCGCTAAGGTGTCTCCGCTTTTGCTCTCCAGCTGGATGAATTCAACACTCCAGGGCCTCACTCCCAAGTTCAGCCTGGCCACCGTTACCGGCAACTGAAACCTTCTTGGCCCCGCACTTCCAGGATTGATGTAAATAATTCCCTTTTTCTCGATCTGCCCCGGCTTATGGGAGTGCCCACTTAATATGATGTGCATACCGGCAGCCACCGGGTCGATATCCAAATCGCTTAGAATGTGTAATATATAGACCATCACGGGGCCAATTTGCACGACCTCTGTCAACGGTAATTCTTGCGCCCATCTTCCTGTATCCACATTTCCTCGGACCGCTACCACCGGTGCTATAGTCCGCAAGACCTCGAGAATCTCTGGCCCACCGACGTCCCCGGCATGCAGAATCATATCCGAGCCCCGCAGAGCACGCACGGCCTCCTCCCGCAAAACCCCATGCGTATCTGAGATCAGTCCGAGAATTCTTCTGTTTTGTGGCAAAATGATTCACACTGCGCATTCGTGGCGCGCCACTCCGCTAATCGTTCTTGTTCTCTCGCGGCTAGCCTTTGCCAAGCACTCTCACAATGTCCTGTGCATTCACGCGCGCCCGCTCCACCGTCAATCCCCAATGAAGATGCGGCCCCGTCACCCGCCCGGTTGCTCCGACCTTGCCCAAGATCGTTCCGGCTTTCACTTCCTCGCCGACCTTCGCGTCGATTTCTGAGAAATGCCCGTAAAACGTATAAATTCCCAACCCGTGATCGACGATGACGGTATTCCCGGAAAAATATAATGGCTCCGCCAACACCACCCGCCCGTTCTGTGCCGCATGCACCGGCGTCCCCGTCGGCGCCGGAAAATCCACTCCCGTGTGCGGCGATCCCGGATGCCCATTCAACACGCGCCGCTTCCCGAAATTGGTGCCCTTAAACTCGCCATTCAGAGGTTCACGAAACGGGCCATCCCACAAACGCTCAGGCGTTACGTGGTCAAATATCTCGCGAAGCCGTTTCGTTTCCGCCTCCGCCCGTGCCAATTGTGCCGGGTCCGGCTCGACAAATTGCTTCTTCACGGTAAGATTTTCCGTCGCGAAGTGCCCTTCTTCCACTTCCACCATCGCGCTGCAAGCCAGTCGACCGCCGCTTTGCGTCACGCCCCCGATACTAAACTCGTACCTCCCCGCCGGTTTCTGTAGATCCACTCCCAGCAGTGCGTGCCGAACGTCCTCGCCCGATTCACCCTCCTCTTTTCGTTCCGCCCTCCAGAAGGGAACTTCCCGATCATTCCATTTGCCGCGTGCTTCACCCAACGGCTTAGCGCTGCGTATCGTCACCAGAAGCAGGCTTCCTTGCGCTGCCTCGAGTGCGCTTAACCGCAGCTCAACACCGCCTCCGCAATCCTCCGCACGGGCCGCGGCCCCAGGCAAAAAGGACCCGGCAAGAACAACAGATACCGCAAGTTGTAAAGAAAGTTTTCTCAACAGGACCTCGCCGAACGCCACTACTTTGGCCGCATTGCCTGAACGCGCGGCTCCATCTTCAAAAACTGCGTCCGTCCCAGCTTCGATCCCAGAATCACGCTTTCAAACGTGCGCAACATGTCGGGATTCTTTGTCTTTTCTCTCAGCTCCTTCAAGAAGGGCCGCACCTTGGCGAAAACGAAAAATAGCTCTCCGCAAAACGCCGGATCAAAGAATAGCTTTTCGCTGAGCACCCCGTTCGACACAAAGGACAGCGCAATTCCCCAATAGCTGAGCACCTGTCTGAACCAATTGTTTTCATCCGTTCCCATCGTCATGGCGGTTTTCATGAAATCGTCCGCGTCCTTCGGCCAAAACGTCGCCGTCCACCACCGCCGCGCCTTCCGCATCTCCGGTTCACGTCTCAAGTCATACAACTCAAGAATCAATCGTGCTTCTTCGACACTCGGTTTCTTCGCCATTCGTTTTCTCCCATTTCTCCCGCTGGGTGATTTTACCTTGCGCCGCATCCCCGGCGGACAAAATTATTGCCCTTTACACTCTTCCTCGCCTCAGGGATGATTCAGCCGCCAAAAATCCGAACGTCATTAGGGTGGGGTGAACTTGTGGCCAAAAAAAGCGCACTTTGGATCGTAACCCTAGCATTCGCCAATTGCCTGTCTCTACCAGCGCAGCAAACCGACTCTGCGCCGGCCACTTCCACTGCGGCCAAGCAGATGGAAACCGACGAATACACGCGCTACGAACTTCTCGCACCGGATACCGCCAGTTTCAGAATCCATTACGAGGTCACCGCCACCACACCTGGCGCGGAGTTTTTCTACAATCCCATCCGCAAGGGTAGCACCGCCAGCGACGAGTCCGTCCTCGACTCCATGACAGGCGACCCGCTCCCCTTCCAGGTCGTCAGCGGCTCCGAAGCCCGCAAAGATCCGCTCATGCCCGACGCTGACTCCGACACAAACTACATCAAAATCTCTCTCGCCCGTCCCGTGCCCACGGAAGGCCACGGCCGCATCCTCATCCTCAAAACCTATAAAGACGCCAAAAGCTACTACCGCGAAGGCGATGAAATCATCTTCAATCGCCACCTTGGCATCAAACGCAACAAAATCGTCTTGCCTGCTGGCTATGAATTGGTCGGCTGTAATGTCCCATCGCAAGTCCTGCCGGAGCCGGATGGCCGCATCTCGATTAGTTTTATGAACTCCAGCGCCGGTGAAGCCCCGCTAATCCTCCGTGCCAGGCTCGGCGCCCAAACCGGCGCTGCCGCCCCGCCGCATCCCGCAACCCAAGCCCGCAGTTGGGAATCCCCCTTCCAGGGAGAATCCGAGCGTGCCCGCCTCTCCGAACGCGCTCACCAGGACCGCGATATCGTCTACTTCCTGCAACAGCCCGAAACTCACGCCTTTAGCCTCTACCACGACTACACCGAGTCCCACGAAGGCGCAGACAAATACCTCAACGTCGTCCGCGAAGGCAGCACCGTCTCCGATCCCTCCGCCTACATCCTCGATACCGGCGAAAAGCTTCCAACAAAGCTAATGACCGGCGCCGATCTCGCCGCGGCAAAAATCGACGCCGGCGAACCCCTCACTCCCGCAACGCAAGTTGTCCTGATTCCGTTCCCGCCCGTGAAAAAAGGCCAGTCCATCCGCCTGCGCATCTCCGAAACCTACACCGCGCCAGTCAGTTATCGTCTCGACGGCGATGAGCTTGTTTTCGATCGCAGCCTCGGTCGTTCGCGCAACGCCGTAGTTCTCCCCGCCGGCTGGTATCTCGCTGCCAGCTCCATCCCCGCAACCGTCACGCAACTTCCCGATGGCCGCATCCGCCTCGACTTCTGGAATGGCCGTCCCGATTCCGTCGACGTCCTCGTCAAAGCCAAACGCCGCGCTTCGGCGGGCCCGCCAAAGTAAAACCATTGTGGCGCCCTGCTAGTTATCCACGAGGGATCCGCCCAGCAGCTGGGCGTTCCGCCGGAATCTTCGCAAAGCTTCCTTCCAACAGAGTCTCCTCCTCATATCAACGCTTCGACCCTTCGTGCCTGTTCTTCCCCCCGGTCTCAATCAGTCTCTGACACGCACCCATGCAGGCTTCCTTAAACTCTTTCGCGATCTTCTCCTCCACCCCTTCTCCTAACAGTAAAATGGCAGTTCCGTGCACCAACGAAACCAGTGCAAGTGCAAGTTGGGAGTAGTCCTCCGGATCGCCCTCAAGATCCCCCGCCAATTTCGTCTTAACTAATTCATACGAGGGCATCGGCTCCTGGCGTCCAAGCCGCTCCGCCCAATCCGACGTCAGCAGCAAATATTCATTTCCGTGCTCCAATGTGAACTCCAGTCCAAGTCGGCAAGCCTCCCCCGTTGTTTTTGCAGGCTGCAAGGCCAAAAACATCTTTTCTCGTGCTCTGTCTCGCAAGAAGGTCAGCAGGTCGTGCTTATCCCGGAACCGCTCGTAGAGTGTGGGCGTCGTCGTCTTCGCCGCCAGCGCCACCGCGCGCATCGTTACCGCTCTTTCCCCTCCCTTGCTCCATAGCTGGTAAGCGGCATCAACAATCCGTCCCTCGAGACGTTTATCGGCTTTTCGCGGCATTCCTTTTCCTTTTTCCCTGCTGGTTTAAACCCATTTAACTCTACAATTATACACTTGACAGCGTTAAAGAAACAACGTATAAATAAACCTCGCCACTGCCCGTGCAGCTGGCTCGGCCCAGAAAAATCTCAGCAAGGAGAAGCAAATAGTAAGTTATGGCAAGATTCGAGTATTCCGTTATCACCAAGGCCAGCCCCGCGCTCGCCTGGCTCGTTTTTTCCGATATTCACCGCTGGAACAATTTCGCCAACGTCTACGGCGAATTGCGCTGGATTGACGGCTACCCTTGGGAGCCGGGCAGTCGTCTCAAAATTGAAATCCTTCATCCCGTCCACGCCGTAATCGACCACGTAATTACCACATGCGTGCCCGGAAAGAAAGTGGGTTGGATCGATCACGCCATCGGCGTCGCCATGGCCCAGTGGGTCACTTTTGAAGAATTCCCTCCGGAAGGGACCAGGGTTCGCACTTGGGGGGAGATCGTTCACAACGGTATAAACATTGGAGGGCGGACCGTCGAGGAACTCGTCGCCAGCTTTACTCGCACCTGGTACGAATCGTTTCGCCAGGCGTGCAACCAGCTCGTTCTGCCCGGCGGCACAGCCTCTGGCGATGCATCGTTCATAGCGCAATAATGCGCACAGGCGCTCTGCGAAGGTAAAAGTCCGGCGAGTAAACAACTATTGCTAGCGGTGAGTTAGGCGGTATGCCGCTGGGCAACTTGGGGCGAGATCCACTCGCCCACACTTACAAACAATTCCAGTCCAATTGCGAACGAATCGTTCCCCAGAGGCTGGCAATAAACGACACGCGCCCTGGACCTTAAACTCCCTAAGAGCGACCTGACCTTCACATGTTCATTCGGCTGCCACGGCTTGCTGGTGACCACTCGCGCTCCCCGAGCGCTTACGTTCTGCGTGATTCCCTGTTGAGCTATGGTGTGGACATCCAATCCCGCCAAATCCACGGTCACCTCTACTGGAGAACGATCTTCCAATCGCCGCGCTTCGCTATCCATGGAACACCGCATCGCTTTCTGAGCCGGGGTGTGGGTGTGCACGTTGGGGAGGGTTCAACGACCGGCAAATCATACGCTTCTAACCCCTGGCATGGTCAAGAAGTTTTATTCCCTTTAGATTATCATTCCTAATCGCCCCGGAGGCCTGCCGGGTGTCCGGCAACGCGACACCCTCATCCCATCAGCGAACGCTCTCCCGCCCTCCGAGCGCCGCCACCTGACCATAAAGCTCTATTTTTCTGTTTGTTACGCCCCACCCGAAATCGGCCATCCAATTGCCACTACTTATCGGCTAAATTATTACTCTTGTGCTTCATTCTTCGTCAAGGAGGCTCTCCATGAAAAAGCACGAACGCATCCGTGAAAAGGTCGCCATTCTCCCAACCTCCATGTACCTCTCGAAAATGCACGATGCTGGCTGGACCCTCGTCGCTCTCGAATGGGAACGCGAAATCGAAACCTCCTCCACGCCCGAGCCGCCTGACGAAGCCATCCCGACCGAAGAGATCCCCTTCGGACTGCGCATCGCCTCCGATTGCCACCACCTCGAAGACGACCCCCTCGAAATGCAAACCCTCAAATTCCTGGCTGAGCTAATCGTCCAGGACGTCTCCTTCACCAGCATGGCCGACGCCCTAAGCGTCCGCGATTACCGCACCCGTAGTGGCGCTCCTTGGACCGCCGCCGCTGTCTTCCGTCTCATTCCCCGTCTCATCGACGTCGCCCCACGCATCCTAAGCGGCTCCGAATGGGAGTCCCGAAAGCAACAGCTCTCCCGCGTCGCCTGGAATTCGTAACCGGCCGCAGCCCCTTGCTTTTCAATTCGCAGGGTAACTCTCGGGTCCGGCCGCAACGCTCGGCCACGGAGTCAGATGCTCCATTTTCAATGGATCTTCAGTTGCCCACTTCGAACTTCAACCGGACTCAGCCGCCAGTCACCGTGCGGTCGGACGCTGGTTACTTTATTGCGGAACCCTTTGGAACCTCGGGCAAGGACACTAATGATTGGCCTTTGTCATCCCGCAACAGGAGATGCGGGGCGCCGGTTGTATCGAGGTACAGAATTGCCCTGCTTTCTCCGCTCGCATCGTTGAAAGCAATGCCATTTCCGAATTTGGGCATGAAAAATAGGCAGTTGCGTTCTACTTTCGCGTCGTCGAAGCAAAAATTCATGCTGCCGTCGTCGAGTATCCCGATGCCGCCGCGTTCATTGCCCGCAGCATCGTTAAAGATGATGCCCGTGGCAGGGCTGCGTCGCTCCTTGGTGTTTCCTTTGATGACTGGGTTTGGCACTGGAGCGCCCAAAGTAAGCCTCACTACGCCGCTAGAATCCACGATGGACAGAGCATGCGTTTTAATGTCTCCCTGCGGTGCCTGGACGCTTTGCCACCCGGCCAAGAGAAGCACTGCGAGCAATACCAATGCACCAGCGAAAAAACGGCCCTGTTTCCGTTCCAAACGCTCGGCACGCTTCTGCAAACTCTGGACTAACTCCTCAAGTTCCATACGCTCCATGAATCCTCCAAGGGCCGTGCCTTCGGCGAGTTATCCCGTTCGCCAATTGTCATTTGGTGAACACCGATTTCGAAGCGCGACCTAAAGGAGAATACGTATTAGGTGTAGCTTTATTTCAGGGCTGGAAGCCCAAGGCACCCTTGCCAGAAACCAGCGAACTTGCAGGCAGGCAATCAGGAACTGACTGACCATCCCATTTTCTTTCTCCTTGACATTCTACCTATCCCTCATCTTAATATGTCGATTGTCTAGGAGACGCTATGCCCATCGAAAAATCCGACCTGCTCCAAGGCACTCTTGACATGCTCATCCTCAAAATCGTCGCGCTCGGCCCTGTCCATGGCTATGGAATCTCTCTCCGCATCCGCCAAATCTCGAAAGAAGTCCTGCAAGTCCAACAAGGCTCCCTCTATCCGGCCCTCCATCGACTTGAAAAGCGCGGCTGGCTTGAATCCGAATGGGGCGCCTCCGAAAAAGGCCGCCAAGCCAAGTTCTACAAATTATCCGCGAAAGGCCGCAAGCAACTAGAGAGCGAGGAATCGAACTGGAATCGCCTCGCCGGTGCGGTCGCCAACATTCTGCAAACCGCCCAGTAGGAGTCCGTCATGCCTTGGTGGAAATCCTTCTTACCCAAACGCGCTTCCGATTCGCAGATGAATTCCGAGCTCCGCTTCCACATCGAAGAACTCACGGAAGCGAATATCGCCGCGGGAATGACTCCCGAAGAAGCCCGGCGCCGCGCCATGCTGGAATTTGGCGGCCCAGAACAAGTTAAAGAAGACGTACGTGACGTCTACCGCGTCCGAGTCCTCGACGCCACTGTCGCCAATCTGAAGTCCGCTTTCCGCTTCATTCGCAAGTCTCCCACCTTCTCCGCCACCGTCATCCTCACGCTCGCACTCAGCATCGGCGCCAACAGCGCTGTCTTCTCCGCCATCGACGCCATCCTCCTAAAGCCATTGCCTTTCCCCGATGCCGGGCAGCTCATGCTCGTCGAGCAGCACAATTCCAAAAGCCCCGCTGTCCTGACTGGCGTGGCACCCGTTCGTCTCGACGACTGGAATCGCCTCAACTCCACCTTTCAAGGCCTCACCGGTTACTACACCGATGATATTTCCGAGTCCACCGGTCCGCTTCCCGAAAAAGTCACCGAAGCCTTGGTCTACTCTCGTTTTTTCCAGGTGTGGGGGGTTCTACCCGCTCTCGGCCGCGAATTCTCTCCCGAGGAAGAGACCATCCACGGACCTTCCGCCGTCCTGATTAGCGATCGCTTTTGGCATCGCCGTTTTAACGCTGCCCCCGCCGTTATCGGAAAAAACCTGCGCCTCGACGGCCATCTCTATCCCATCGTTGGCGTTATGCCTTCGTCCTTTTTGTTTCCCGACCGGGATACGGATTTGTGGACGCCCATTCCTTCGGGCCTTTCTTTTGGCGAAGCTCGCGAAAACAACTGGTTTATCGTCATCGGCCGTCTCAAACCTGGCGTCCCGGTCGCCCAAGCCCGCGCCGATCTCGCTACCATCCAGGCCCAGCTCGGCCGCCAATTCCCCAAAACCGACGCCGATCTCTCAGTCACCGTGGACGCGTTAAAAGAAACTACTGTCGCCGGATCCCGCCGTTCCCTCTGGATGCTCTTCGGATCCGTCTCACTTCTTCTGCTCATTGCGTGCACCAATATTGTGGCTCTGCTCCTCTCTCGCTCGGCCCAGCGGCAGCACGAAATCGCCGTCCGCTTCTCTCTGGGAGCGCCTCGCGGCGCGCTCATTGCCCAACTGCTCACAGAGACGTTTCTCCTTGCCCTTCTCGGCTCGGCGCTGGGCCTCTTTCTCGCAGCCGGCGCTTCCGGTATTTTCCGCTCTCTCGCCGCGCAGCTACCCCGCGTCGAAGAAATCCATCTTGACGCTCGCATCATCCTCTACTCTCTCGCCTGCTCTGTCGTCGTCACGCTTCTTTGCGGATTGGTTCCCGCCTTTCGCGGCACCCGCCGAAGTCTTTCCGTCACTCTCGCACAGACCAGCCGCTCGCAAGTCTCGGGACGAAATCCGCTCCAATGGCTGCTCGTCGGCATTCAAGTCGCCCTCGCCGTAACCCTGCTCGCGGGCGCTGGTCTTCTCCTGCGCAGCTTTCAGGAACTTGGCCACGTGACACGCGGCTTCGATTCCAGCCACATTCTTACTTTTCAACTGAGCATGAACTGGGGCGAAACCGGCGACATGAAAAAACTGCGCCAGTTCACTGACCGCGTCCTCGAAACTTTGCGTGCCACGCCTGGCGTCGATTCCGCCGCAATCTCCGTTGGCGTTCCAGGCGTTCCCTTCCAATATCAAACTGAACTCAAACTACTTGAAGGCCGCGCCGAAACGGAGCCCAAACTCATCGCGGAAAACCGCTTCGTCTCGGCTGGCTACTTTGCCACTATGCGCATCCCTCTGCTTGCTGGCGAGGTTTGTCGCGAGACGGATGGGCCGCCTACGGTAGTGGTGAACCGCACGTTCGCCGACACCTATTTCCGTGGCGAGTCCGTCTTGGGTCATCACGTGCAACCTGTCGGTCTTGGCTATTCCGGCCCAGCCGAAATCGTCGGAATCGCAGGCGACGCCCGCGAATCTGGGCTCGGTCATGCTCCTGTCCCAACCGCCTACTGGTGCGCTCCCATCGCCCAGCCTGGCACTTACTTCCTCGTCCGCACCCACAACGCCCCCATGACCATGGCCGAAACAATTCGCCGCCAGCTTCGCGACATCGAGCCTATGCGCTCCGCTTACGATTTCGCACCGCTCGAACAGCACTTCTCCGACGGCCTCGCGGAAAACCGTCTAAGCACCATTCTGCTTTCCTTTTTTGCCGCCACCGCGCTCTCTCTCGCCTGCATCGGCCTTTATGGCACGCTCAGTTATTCCGTCAGCGTCCGCCAGCGCGAAGTCGGCCTCCGTCTCGCTCTTGGCGCCTTACGCGGACAAATCGTCAAACAATTCCTCTGGCAGGGCCTTGCCGTGAGCATCCTCGGCTGCGTGGCCGGTTTTGCTTTGGCCGCCGCCTCTTCCCGCGTACTCGCCGGCCTGCTCTACGGCGTCTCTCCCACCGACCTCCCCACACTCTCCTCGGTGATCCTGCTCGTACTCGTGGTCGCCGCAGCTGCCTCCCTCATCCCCGCCTTCCGTGCCTCCCGCGTCGATCCCATGCAAGTCCTCCGCGATGAGTGAAACGTCCTCTCTCTGGCACGGGCTAACCAAGATTCCGGGAATCACCCGGCATTCTTCAACTTTGGGCCTCTACCAAGTTTCACAAGCCGCGAGTCTCCGGTCACCTGTCTCTGGCCAGTCGCAAATCATCACCCACCAGCTTCTGCTATTCTGTTTTCTCAGTCCAAAGGAGCCCCATGCAGTCGCTGCGGCTGAATCCCATCCTCAACACTGACTCCTACAAACTCACCCACTGGTGGCAATACCCGCCGGACACGCGCCACATCTATTCCTACGTCGAGTCCCGCGGCGGCATGTTCGAAGAAACGATGCTGGCCCTCCTCCAGTACACCGTGAAATCCAATTTCGCCGGCCAGGTTTTCACGCTCGAAGATATCGAGGAAGCCCGCCGCTTCGCCCACGCCCACTTTAGCGGCCACCCCAAGTCCTTCAATTACGAGGGCTTCAAATCTCTCTATGCCAAGCACGGCGGCCGCCTGCCGCTGCGCATTCGCGCCGTCAAGGAAGGCACCGTCGTTAAGAGCCGCAACGCGCTCATCACCATCGAAAACACCGATCCCGAATTTTATTGGCTCACCAATTGGGCGGAAACCGTGCTCCTCCAGGTTTGGTATCCCACCACTGTTGCCACTCTTTCACGTGCCATCAAACAGGTCATCGGCAAAGCTCTGGTTCGCACCGGCGATCCTTCGCTTCTCCCCTTCAAACTCATCGATTTTGGCTTTCGCGGGGTTTCCTCCAAGGAATCTGCCGCGATCGGCGGCGCGGCACATCTTTTTAATTTTCTAGGCACCGATACTATTGCCGCCATTCAGCTCCTCAATCAGTTTTATTCCGCCGACCTCACCTTAAAAGATCCGCTCAATTGCGCTGGTTACGCCATTCCCGCTTCCGAGCATTCCACCATCACCGCCTGGGGCGAAGAGAATGAAGTCCAGGCCTACGCCAACATTCTTGAGAATTGTCCCGAAGGCGTCGTCGCTTGCGTCAGCGACTCCTACGACATTTATAACGCAGTGCGCAATCTCTGGGGCGGCGCGCTTCGCGACAAAATTCTCCAGCGCAAAGGCACCTTGATTATTCGCCCGGATTCCGGCGACGCCGTCACCGTCCTCGAAGAACTATTCAAAATCGTCGCGGAAGTTTTCGGTTACGAAGTGAACAAAAAGGGCTGGAAGACCACCGTTCCCTGCGTCCGTTTCATTCAAGGCGATGGCGTGAACTACTACACCATTCAAAACATCACCGGCCAGCTCACCCGCAAAGGCTGGTCCCAGGACATTTGGAGCTACGGCATGGGCGGCGCGCTGCTCCAACAGGTGAATCGCGATACGCTGAAATTTGCCTTGAAGTGCTCCGCCATCGACCGCGGCGGCAAGTGGCACAACGTCTATAAAAATCCCAAGACCGATCCATCCAAAGCCAGCAAAGGCGGCCGCTTCAATCTAATCCACAATGGCAAGGATTTCGCCACCGTCGAAGTCGATAACGATTCTCCCAATCCTGACAGTTCCCCGCTCGGCGTAAACTCGCTCGAAACTGTCCTCGAGGACGGCAAGCTCCTCCGCGACATGACCCTCCAGGAAGTCCGCGATATCGCCGTCAAATACGACACCTACAATGAGCCAACTTAATCCTCTCGTCTGTTCCGCTGCGTTCGTCGCGCTCAAGGGCGGAACTTTAGCCACCCGAACTCCAAGCCGTTGTAGTGGCGGGTCTTCAGACCCGCTCTTTTTTCCGCTGCGAGCAATCTTCGCTCATCGCTTTCGTGTTACCTCTTTACGAATAAAACGCAATAATTACTCGCCGGCCAATCATCTACGATTTTTTCGGCACGAAAACCTGCTTTGCCCAGTTCGTCGATCAGAATTTTCTGGTAGATGCCATGCCCTTCGCGGTCCTTCGGTACTCCCTCAACCCTGCCGTACTCCGGATGAGGCGGAAAATCGATGATCGCCAGTTTTCCTCCCGGTCTCAGCGAAGCAAGGACGCTCGCATCAAATTCCAGGGGTTTCGTCAAATGATGGTAAACGCGCCGCAAAAAAATGGCGTCGCAACACGCCGCGGGCAAATTCGTTTCCGCTTCTCCGCTCTCGATCACCGTCACATTCTGCAAATTCCTTCTTTCGACTTCGGTGCGCAGCGCTTTCAATTTTTCCTGACTAATTTCCGTCGCGAACACTCTTCCCGTCGGACCGACTTGTTCCACCGCAGCAAAAGTATAACTTCCATCTCCCGCGCCGATATCCGCCACAACCGTTCCCGGCTTCCAGCCCATGAGGGATGCGAGCTGCGGAATCTCGTCAGCCGCGGAAGCGTTCGCATGCAGAGCGAACGCAAGGCTTGCAACAGCGGCACAGGCAAGGGCAATCAGGAAATACTTGGTCGTCTTGATTTTTCGTTTCATGGGGAACTCATTCTTTCAACGCCACCTCGCAGGATTTCGCCGCAACGCCGCTCATTCTTCGCCGATATCCTCGTGCCACAGTGCCGGATTTCCGGCGATGAATTTCGCAAGCATCTCGACACATTCTTTAGACGCAAGATCAATCACTTTGATTCCATGTTCCAGAAGCCAGTCAATCCCGCCGCGAAAAGTCTCGGACTCCCCGACGACGACTGTTCCAATTCCAAATTGGCGAATCAGGCCGCTGCAATACCAGCAGGGCGCGAGCGTCGTCACCATGAGTTTGTCGTGGTAACTTTTCTGGCGTCCTGCTTTGCGAAACGCATCCGTTTCTCCGTGCGCGGAAGGGTCGCCATCCTGCACTCGCCGGTTGTGTCCGCTTCCCAAAAGCTTGCCATCGCCATCAAACAGCGCTGCGCCAATCGGGATTCCGCCTTCTACGAGCCCGCGGCGCGCTTCTTCGATCGCCGTTTCAAGCATCGTCAAATATTTCGCTCGATCCATCTACAAATCCTTGCTTCGTTTGCTGCGCCAAAAACGCGGCGCGATCACGTAATTCAGCTGAACGAGAATGATGAACGCGATGCTCCAATAGGTATTGAGAAAACAGAGCAGCGCACCAAACGCGTAGAACGATTGCGCGATCACGATGCGGCGGCAAATCGCGGCGGGCACCTCGGGGAGCGTGCCGCTTTTTACGAGATTCGCGTGTGTTGCGCGCCCCCAGCTGGCATAGAGAAAGGCACCGAGAAGGAAAATGTTGGCCCAGTAAGCAATCAGCGCCGTGCGAAAACTAATGAATCCAATCAAAAGTCTCGTGGAAAAGGGCATGAGCGTGACCAAGAAAAGAAATCCCAGATGAATCCAGGTCAAGTGCCGCTCGCAGCGATCTAGATGGTTGAGCTGGGTCTGCTGGCCCACCCAAAAAATGCCCAGCGTCAGAAAACTCATCAAGTAAACGAGGAGCTGCGGCGCGAGCGCGACAAGCGCATGCCGCAAATCGCCTTCGCCGTGAATCAAGTCTCGGACAGGAACATGCAGTTCGAGCAGGAGCAGCGTCATCGCCACGCCGAAAATGCCGTCGCTCAATGCCGCGAGCCGCTCAACACTCTGACCCGCAATCGCATTGTAAGTCGTCTTCAACATTGTTCGAGGGACAGCTATTTCAAGGATGCTTCGACTTTTTTGCCGTATTCGCGGGCTTTGGCAAGAATTTCTGGTTCATTGAGAGTCAAAAGTTTCTTGGCGCGCATCACGACACGTCCGCCGATGACCACCGTTTCCACATCGCTACCTTTGAGGGCGTACGCCAGTTGCGAATACACGTCAAACATGGGCACGGCGTTGGGTTCATCAAGGCCGATCAAGATGATGTCGGCTTTTTTGCCGACCTCGAGCGAGCCGATTTCCTTCTCCATGTGCAGTGCTTTCGCGCCATCGAGGGTAGCCATCTCGACGACGGACTTTGCATCCAGCGCGCGCGGGTCCATTTTCGTTATTTTTTGGAGCTTCGCGGCAAGGTCCATTTCTTCCATCAAGTCGAGGTCGTTGTTGCTGCCCGCGGGACCGTCAGTTCCAAGGCCAACGGCAACGCCTGCGGCTAGTTCTTCGATCACGGGAGCCACGCCACTTGCGAGCATCATGTTGCTCGAAGGATTGTGCACGCAGCCAACCTGGCGCTCGGCGAGAATTTTTCGGTCATCCGCGTTCACGAAAATGCAGTGCGCCGCAACGACGTCCGGACCAAGGACGCCGATTTTATCGAGATACTGGACGGGCGTCAGGCCTTTTTGTTTCAAGCTGTCGTCCAATTCTTTTTTCATTTCGGCGACGTGGATGAGAATCGGCGCCCGGTATTTGCGCGCGAGGGCGGCGGCGTCTTGCAGTGTTTTTGCGGAACAGGTGTAAATGGAATGCGGCGCCGAGGCGGCGTGGATCAACGGATCGCCCTGCCAGCGTTTCAGAAATTTTTCGGTGTATTCGAGCGTGGCGGCTTCAGTTTTGTTGTCCGGCGCGGGAAAATCGATGAACGTTTCGCCGAGTACGCCGCGCATTCCGGCGGCTTTGGTTTCTTCGGCGACGGCGTCCTCGAAGTAATACATGTCCGCGAAAGTCGTGACGCCGGACCGGATTTGTTCCGCGGCGGCAAGGCGCGTGCCCCAGCGGACAAACTCCTCGGTCACGTTTTTCGCTTCGGCTGGAAAAATGCATTTGTGCAGCCAGTCATCCAGCGTAACGTCATTGCACAGGCCGCGAAAAAGCGTCATGGGAACATGCGTGTGGCCGTTAATGAAACCGGGGAGAATGAGGGCGCCTTTGGCGTCAATGGATTGCTTCGTGAAAATCGGGCCGTTCGGCATGTGCGGAAGGCCCTCGCCGATGGCGACAATGGTGTCGCCCTTTACGATGACGTAGCCGTTGTCGAGGATGCGGCGGTCCGGGTCCATGGTGACGACCGTGCCGCCCGAGATGATCAGGTCGACAAAATTCGCAGGCATTCCTTTCGCCGGCATCTGTCCTTGCGACGGCGTTTGACCTTGCGCCGGGGATGCCAGCGCGCTGGCGAAAATCAGGGCCGCGCAGGCCAACGCGATGGCCAATTTGCTCATTGCGATTCGTCTTGGATTCATTTTCTCTCCCTGGCTGTCACAGATTGGAAGAATCGAACGGCTTTGGAAACAGATCGCGCATCTGAACGGTTTCGATTTTGCCTTTCAAATTTGCCAGAATTACGGGAACATCGCCGCAAAATTCCCAGATCAGCTGGCGGCACGCGCCGCAGGGCGGAGTGAGCGTCTCCGTATCGGTGACGACGGCGATGGCGTCGAAGTTGCGCTCGCCTTCGCTCATGGCTTTGAAGATCGCGACGCGTTCGGCGCAAACAGTCAGGCCGTACGTGGCGTTTTCGACGTTGCAACCTCCGAAGACTCTGCCCGACGTGGCGTGGAGCGCCGCGCCGACGCGGAAATTCGAGAACGGCGCGTGGGCGTTTTCGCGCGCTTGGCGCGCAGCTTCCACGAGTGCGTCATGTTCGTTCACTAGACGATCCTCCGCGGCAACAGCGAGAAGAGAGATTTCTCGCTTCGCTCGAAATGACGGTTCTTGGGTATGAGTATTTCATGAAATCTCCGCGGCGATGCGCGGGATGACGACTTTGAGAAGAGCGATGAACTGGCCGCGGACGCGCTCGCCGGTCTCGAGAACTTCTTTGTGATCGAGCGGTTGATCGAGGATACCGGCGGCCGCGTTGGTGACGCAAGAGATGCCGAGAACGCGCATGCCGGAATGGCGCGCGGCGATCACTTCGGAGACGGTAGACATACCCACGAGGTCTGCGCCAATGGTGCGCAAAGAGCGGATTTCTGCCGGCGTTTCGTAGCTCGGGCCGGGCAGCGCGGCGTAGACGCCTTCGTAGAGGCCGATGTGGTTGCGGTTTCCTGCGCCGACGGCGATTTCGCGAAAGCGGCGGTCGTAAGCGATGGTCATGTCGGGAAAGCGCGGGCCGAAGCGGTCGTCGTTGGGGCCGGTGAGAGGATTCGCGCTCTGGAGATTGATGTGATCCTTGATGACAACGAGTTCGCCCCGCGTGAATTCGCGTTTGATGCCGCCAGCCGCGTTGGTGAGAACCACGGCTTTGATGCCCATGCGGGAAAAAACGCGAATGGGAAAGGCGACATCTTTGGCGGAATAACCTTCGTAGAGGTGAACGCGGCCTTGCATTCCCGCGACGGGGATTTCACCGACCTTGCCGAGGACGAGCTGGCCGGCGTGGCCGATGGCGGTGGGCTTTGGGAAATGAGGAATATTCGCGTATGGAATTTTTGTCGCGTCGCCAAATTCATCGGCGAAAGCGCCGAGTCCGGATCCGAGGACTAGCGCGATTTTGGGGCGGAGTTTGGTTTTGGAGAAGATGAAATTCGCGGCGGCTTCGGCGCGTTCGAATTCTGACTCGGGCTTTGTTTTTTGCGCGGCAGTTTGTCGTGGGCTCATGCGGTTGTTGGGATTTTATCCTGAGTTCGGGTTGCGGTACCAACTTCAAAGCGCGGCCAGCTCCAACCCATGGCCAGAATTCAGCAGATCAGAAGCGCGCTCCGCAGGCAGGTGGCTGTGCCAGGGCATGGCTGTAAATTGAGATTGGGAGAACGTGCTGTGTTAACGGGTATGTATTTAACCCAGCGAGTTGGGCATGAGATGGGCAAGTCCTCGAGCATTCGCCGTTGAGAAACGAAGAAAGTCGCTGATAATAAAGCAGATAAACCTTCAATAGAAAAAGAATTGACTTTACTCTATTATGCAGAGTACTCTAAATCTGCGAGAATTGCTGAAATGGCCTTGGTCCCATTTTGATTTCTCGCCCAGGAGTAGGCAAATGAACATCGCGATTTCAACACACGCTATTGCGTCTCCTTTTTGCAATGCTTTGCTGGCGACGGCATTCATGATTTCGTGCAGTCCCTTGGTCGTTGCGCAGCAGCCTGGCTCGAACAGCGTGGATGTGCAGCGCGAGGCCATGCGGAAGCTTTCGTTTCTGGCGGGGCATTGGTTGGGTCCAGTAACCATTGTCCGCGGACCGGGGGAACCGCTGCATCTCAGGCAGACGGAAGAGGTCGAGTACAAGCTTGATGGGCTCGTCCTGCTCATCGAAGGCAAGAGCACTGCCGCAGACGGTAAAGTAGCCTTCACCGCTTTGGCGACGATTGCCTATGACGATGCTTCGCATACTTATCGATTCCGCGCCTACAATGACGGCCATTATCTCGATACAGAGATTTCGGTGCCCGCCAATGGCTTTTCGTGGGGCTTTGTGGCCGGGCCGGCGCACATTGTGAGCACGATGCATTTGACCGACAAAGGCGAGTGGAACGAAACCACCGATGTGACCGTGGGGGGCAATCCGCCGCATCGCAGCGTGGAGATGCTGCTACAGCATCAGCCGTGAGGCGACGCTCTCGCGCCCGCGCCGTGGGCCAAAACAAGAGAATAAGCCGTGAATCGAGCTTTCTTAAA
>JBARCY010000460.1:0-13808 GCA_049794595.1 Candidatus Acidiferrum sp. | reverse complement strand
AGTGCGCGGCATCAAGCGCGTCGGCGGACTGAATGCTGAGTTCGACGAGAGAGTCCAGCGGCAGCGGGCCGCCCGCAATCCGGTGCTTCAGAGTTTGGCCCTTGAGGAGTTCCATCACGATGAAGCGACGACCGTCCTGGTATTCGCCAATCTCGTGAATTGTGCAGATGTTGGGATGGTTGAGTGCAGCGGCAGCGCGAGCTTCGCGAAGGAAACGATCGAGAGTGGCTTTGTCTCGCGATAATTCTTCGGGGAGAAATTTCAGGGCGACCATTCGTCCGAGGGTCGTGTCCTCTGCTCTATAGACGACACCCATACCCCCGCCGCCGAGCTGCTCAAGGATGTGATAATGAGAGAAGGTTTGGCCGAGAATGGGTTGGGATTCAGTCACTGTCGCGAAGGCATCTTAGGGCAGGCGAAGAGCGAAGTCAACGAACGGGACAGACGGAGCAGGCAGAAAAAGTAAGGAAGAAAAAAACGGTGGACGAACTGACCCGTCCATCGCTCAACTGACAGTTTTTTTTGCAAAAGCAAAAAATCAGTAAGACATCACCAGTTGGACCAAAGTACGCAGCGCAACTCCAGTGGGGCCTTTGGCTAGCCAGGGCTTCGCGTCGTCGTTCCACGCGGTGCCGGCAATGTCCAAGTGCACCCACGGCGTGTCGCCGGCGAATTCGCGAATGAACCATGCGCCGGTAATCGAGCCGCCGCCTTTGCCGCTGCCGATATTCTGAATATCGGCGACGGTGCCTTTGATGTACTCGCGGTACTCGTCGTCCATGGGCATTTGCCACATTTTTTCGCCGGCGGCTTTCGCGGAAGCAATCACTTTGTCCGTCCAAGCCTGGTCCGTGCCGCCAAAAACGCCGACGTTGATGCTCGCAAGGGCCACAACGATTGCACCGGTCAGGGTAGCTGCATCGACAAGATGCGTGGCTCCAAGCTGCTTCGCATAGTGAACTGCGTCGGCAAGAATTAAGCGGCCTTCCGCGTCCGTGTTCAGGACTTCGATGGTCTTGCCGGACATCGCAGTTTGAATGTCGCCAGGCTTTTGCGCTCTTCCGCCGGGCATGTTCTCCGTGGCGGGAACGACGCAGATGACTTTGACGTTCGGCTTCAGCGCCGCGAGCGCGCGTATTACTCCGAGCATCGTGGCTCCGCCGGCCATGTCGTACTTCATCTTCTCCATGCCCTCGGACGGCTTGATGGAAATTCCGCCGGTATCAAACGTCACGGCTTTGCCGACGATGCCGATCACCGGCGCTCCGCTCTTCGGAGCCGAGGCGGGAGAGTAGGTGATGACAATCATGCGCGGTGGCTCGACGCTTCCTTGCGCGACGCTGAGTAACGCACCCATTTTCAAATCGGCGATGCGTTTCTCATCGAGCACATCGGCCGCGAGGCCTGCCTGTTTGGCCATGGCTTCCGCCTTTTCGGCGAGGATTTTCGGCGTGAGCTTGTTGGACGGCTCATTGATCAGGTCGCGCGCGAAATTCTGCGATTCGCCGATGATTGTGCCGCGCGCAAGTCCACGCTCGGCGGAAGATCGTTCGCTCTCCGAAAAACCAGCCAGAAGAACAGAGTCGATCGATTTGTCGTTTTTCTTGTCGGTCTTGTACTTGTCGGATTCGAAGTCCGCGGCGAGGAAGCCCTCGGCTAGAGCCTGCGCCACGTCTTCGGTGGCGTTGTTTTCGCGTACGGCAAACGCAAAATTGTGCACCCCGCGCGATTTCAGATAGCGAAGCGCCGATCCGGAATTCTTGCGCAACACGGCTGAATCAAATTTCTCGCGCTTCCCTGCACCGACGAGGAGCAATCGCGCGGCCTTGAGGCCCGCCGGAGCGTGAATCAGAGTCATCTCGAGCGTCTTGCCTGTCAGTTCTCCGCCTTTTGCGAGCTTCCGGAGCAGTCCTTTGGCAGCCTGGTCGATTTCCGCGATGCGGCCTTGTACGAGATCGGGCTCCTCAAAAACATAAGTGACCAGCGCTTCGGTCTCCAGCGCTGCGAGCGGCTTTACGTCGAGTGTGATGCGCATTGTTTTTTATCGCCTCCGGTTGTTGTACATCGCTTTTTCAGTTTCCCTGCGAGCTTCTTTGTCGCGCTCGTCCTGGCGGCGGTCCCACGATTTCTTGCCTTGCGCCAGGGCAATTTCGACCTTTGCGAGGCCGTTGCGAAAGTAAATCTTCGTCGGAATTACCGTCAAGCCTTTCGCCTGCGTTTTCCCCGCAAGCTTGTAAATTTCGTTCTTATGGAGAAGAAGTTTGCGGGAGCCGAGGGGCTCGTGGTTCCAGGGTCCGCCGGGCATGTACTGTGCAATGTGGGCGTTAACGAGCCAGGCGCCGGTGGGTTTGAGGTCCACGTAAGCATCGCGGATATTCGCTTTTCCTTCGCGCAGGGCCTTCACTTCCGTACCATGCAGGACGAGGCCGGCCTCAAAACGCTCGAGAAGATGAAAATTATACGAGGCGGCGCGATTTTGCGCCACAATTTGGTCGGCTGTTTTGGTGCTCTTATCGGATTTTTTCGCGGTCTTCGGCACAATCCATCATAACTGGAGTGTTAAATTCTGGCTACCGGGTTGAAAAACGGGCCGTCCAACCAGCATAGTTATCGGAAGAAGGACAGCCAACCTTCCGCGTCTTGCCGGTGTTCTAAACCGGGTGATAGACTGCAATGGCTTCGTGTCGAGGCCCCGGAGAGTCCATGCGACGGTGTAGTGTAGTCATTTTGTGTTTAGGAATGGGTCTGTTCGCCGTGGGCTGCCCAAAGGGCGATGCGAATTATAACAAAGGCCGCAAGGCCGAGACGGTGCAAGACTACGACGCCGCGCTCGAATTTTATCAGAAGGCACTGAAATCCGACCCTAATAATGCTGGTTACAAAATCCGGCTCAACCAGACGCGCTTTGAAGCCGGAGAAATGCACATCCAGCTGGGGCTAAAACAGCGGGAAAATGGGGACTTGCAAGGAGCCGCAGCCCAATTCCAACGTGCACAGATTGACGACCCCTCGAGCGCTATCGCGGCGGATGAACTAAAGAAAACATTGGCCATGATCGCGGAGCAAACTCACTCGTCGGATGGAAAGCCACCAACGCAGGAGGATGACAGCGAGCAATATATCTCTGGTCCGCCCGAGCTCAAGCCAATCTCGAACGTGGCGATCACTTATAAAGCGACCGGGGACGCAAAAATCTTATTCGACACGATCGGTAAGCTGGCGGGAATCACGATGATCTACGACCCGGATTTCCCCGCGCGGCGAATCTCAGTGGATTTGAATAATCTGACGCTGGAGCAGGCGCTGGAGGTGGTTTGCCTGGAGAGCAAAGCCTTTTGGAAGCCGGTTACGCAAAACATCATATTGATTGCTCCGGACCAGCCGCAGAAGCGGCGGGATTATGAAGAAGAATCGATGAAGACGTTTTACCTTGCGAACACGGTGACGCCGCAAGATTTGACGGAGATCGTAACGGGGCTGCGATCATTGCTCGAGGTGAAGCGCATCCAGCAGCTTAACTCGCAGAATGCGATTATCGTCCGCGCGAGTCCAGACGTTCTAACGCTCGTAGGCAAGATCATCGATGACGTTGATAAGGCCAAACCTGAGGTCATGGTGCAGGTGGAGGTTCTAGAGGCGCGCACGGACCGGTTGCGCAACCTGGGAATATCTCCGGGACAGAGCGCGTCGATTGCCATCAACCCGAATACGACGAGCAGTACAACAACGACGACGACGACGAACAACACAACGCTGCAGACGCTTAGGACGTTGAACAGCAGCGATTACACGGTCACGTTACCGAATTTCACGGCCAACGCGGTCCTTACCGATACCTACACGAAGATCATCCAGGACCCGGAATTGCGGTCTGTTGAGGGGCAGGAAGCGACACTAAAAATCGGCGACCGGATTCCGATCGCGACGGGAAGCTTTCAGGCCGGAGTCGGCGTTGGCGCGGTGGGCTCGGCAGGATTGGTGAACCCGCTAGTCAATACGCAATTCACGTATCAAGACGTTGGCGTGAATATTCACATGACACCGCGAGTCCATCCGGACCACGAGGTCAGCCTGAAAATGAAGATCGAAGTGTCTTCGGTCACGGGCACATCGACCATCGGTGGAATTAGCCAGCCGATCATCAGCCAGCGCGTCGTTGAGCACGACATCCGACTGGGGGACGGCCAAGCCTACATTCTCGGCGGCCTTATTCAGAGAACAGACACGAGGACGTTGAACGGCTGGCCAGGCTTGGCAAAAATCCCGATTGTTCGTTACCTATTTTCGAGCGACAGCATTGAGCACCAGGAAGACGAAGTTTTAATCATGCTGATTCCGCACATCGTGCGTTTGCCGCAATGGACCAAGGAGAATCTGCGGGCGATCTACACGGGCTCGGATCAGGAGATCGAGGTGAGGCGTGAGAGTGAGGTGCGCACGCCGACCCAAGAAAAGCCGAAACCCACGGCACTGGCGCCAGCAGGCACGGTGGCGACCGGTGGTACAAGCGCTGCTGCGACGGCGCCGGGAATGAATCCGCCGCAGGGACAAGCGGGCAAGCTTAGATTTGAGCCGGCGGGTATCACGCTCAAAGTGGGAGAGACGAAAACGATTGGCGTGGTTGTGGACAACGTGAACGATCTGTTTTCGATCCCCATGCTGCTGCAATACAACCCGGCGGTGGTCAGCATTGAAGAGGTGCAACATGCCGTGGGCGAGGGGCAACACGGCGGATTCCTTTCCGGCGGTACGCAGGAAATCGCGATCGTGTCGAATGTGAATAAGGAGAAAGGCCAGGCGATCATTTCCGCTACGCGGCAGCCGAATACCCCGGGAGTGAGCGGGAGCGGAACATTGCTGGGAATTGTGATCAAGGGGATCGCGGCGGGAGCTACGAATTTGTCGATCGTGCAGCAAAACGCGAAGGATTCGCAGCAGAGACCGATTGCACTGGTGACGAGCGAAGCAACTGTGCAAGTTCAGCCGTAGCGCAAACCTAGAGGGAAGCAGGGATGTTGAGACGCGCGCTCAGAGTGAAGGAAAGTCATCGTCAGCGGCGCTTTGCCTCGGCAGCCGGAATGACGCTGCTCGAATTGATCATTGCCTGTTCGATTCTTCTGGTGCTGTCCTCGATGGCGCTGCCGGTGTTTCGGTACACGGTGATGCGGCAAAAAGAGTCGGACCTTAACTACGATCTGCGGACCATGAGGGACGCCATCGACCGGTACAAAGATCTGGCGGATCAGCACAAGTTTCGGACAGAGGTAGGCAGTGAGAATTATCCTCCGGACTTGGACACGCTGGTGAAAGGCGTTCAATTGGGAGCGGGAGACGATAAGAAGCTTCGTTTCTTGCGGAAAGTTCCCGTTGACCCGATGACGGGACGGGCGGACTGGGGACTGCGGTGCGTGTCAGACGATCCGGATTCGACGAGCTGGTGCGGAAACAATGTGTTCGATGTCTACACGAAGTCGATGGGCACGGCGCTGAACGGAACAAAATACAGCGACTGGTAGTGGATGTTGAGGTCATGAGATGAAGGGACGCGAGCAACGAATGAGTGGCGAAGTTATACGGAGAAAACGCGGGCAGGATTCCCGGAACGCTGGATTCACACTCATCGAGTTGATGATCGTCATCACGATCATCCTCATCCTTATCGGAATGGCGGCGCAACGTTACGGATTGACGATCGAACACTCGCGCGAAGCGGTGTTGAAGCATGACTTACAAGTAATGCGGGAAGCAATCGACAACTTCACACTGGATAAGCAGGCGGCGCCGCAATCTCTGGACGACCTACAGCAGGCGGGATATCTGCGGGATATTCCCGTCGATCCGATCACACGGGCCAAAGACTGGGTGCCGCAATTCGATAATGTGGTGATGAGTCCCGATCAAGTGACCACGGGGATCGTGGACGTGCATTCGAGCTCCGGGCGGACTTCGCCGTTCGACGGGACACCATACAATACATGGTAGGAATTTTTCGCGGCGTGGTGACCATCAATTAGGATGGAGTTTAGCCAGATCGGGTCGGGGATGCCTTCGGCAATCTGATTCCATTGAACGGCTCGCTCTGTTTGCGTAGATTGCCCCTGAAAAAGAAGCAAAAGGTCGCGCAGGACGGGATGTTGGCCGGAAGAGATTCGAAAATTTGTGGGGGATCTGTTGTGTCACGGACTCCGCGACCGCGCGCCTGGTTCTCGGACAAATTCAAACAACTGAGGCAGCATCGGAGTTGAACGAGGGAACGGGCGCTGCTCATCGGCAGAACGCTCATTTGCAGAACAGAGACAAGTCGCGTAGTATGAATGACGCGGGGTGGAGCAGCCTGGTAGCTCGTCGGGCTCATAACGCGCCAAAATCAACCGGCTCTGCCGGATTCAAACGACTTAGCCGTTCTTCTCGGCCGTAAAAACCACTCAAAACGGGATATTCTGGGCACTTAACGGGCACCTGAGAACCTCAGATTACTGCTTGCACGAGATCACAGCAGTACGGCAGACCGTCTCCTAGAAGGTACCAGCGGATGGCGTCATAGGGTGCTCGGAGACTTTGCCTTCTCTGTGGTTTCAGTAATTTGGAGAGTCTGCTTTCCCCCCAATTGCATGAAAAAATCGGATTCTGGAACACTTTTGGCACAGGGGGCGCACCTGCTGATAGGACTCCGCGATGTTCAAGCTTAAGCGAATTTATGTTCCTGCCAAGCCAGCCGATGGCTACCGAGTCCTGGTGGACAGGATTTGGCCGCGTGGTGTTTCAAAAGAGAAAGCTGGAATCGATCTGTGGATGAAGGAGATTGCGCCGTCGGACCACCTTCGCAAGTGGTTTTCGCACGATGCCAAGCGCTGGATCGAGTTTCAGAAACGCTATCGCGAAGAGTTGAGAGCAACGGCAGAATTGACTAAACAGCTCCGAGAACTGGAAAAGACGCATCGCACGGTAACGCTGATCTATTCGGCCCGTGACGAACGGCGCAACCAGGCCGTTGTGCTGTGCGCATTTCTTCAACGCTCCACCTGAACTAAGGTTCGGCCAGGTGAAGGGATGGGGCGCTATTCCGAGTCCTCATTCACTGGTTTGGCCGAGGGCGCACCATTCCACAAGGGGTAAGGTAATCCGGCGAGCCGATTGATCACCAAAGCCTGAGCGACGAGCAGGAACACCGCCACTTCTATGATGACCAGTTCACGCGGTTTCGAAATAATTCCGAGAGAAATAATCAGGGTGGTAGCGCCAGCGGGCGGGTGGCTAACCCCGAGAAGAACCATGAATGCGCCCGTGGCGGAGAGCGAAAGGGCAGCCGCTAGGATTCTTGGCCAGAAGATACCTGGGTGCACGCCAAACGGCAGCGCCCCGGCACCTGTGACAACGAACGCCCCATAGCCGCAGATGATTCCGATGGCGTGACCGAAAATAGTGTTTCGTGGACTGCACGTTTTTGCCAGCGGCGAGAAGAACAGAAGATAAGCGGTAGGCCCGAGCGATGGAAACACAAATGGATTGCGGCTCAGGAGCGCCAATAGCGCCAGTAAACCAATGGTGACGAAACCATTCACAAACACGTAGAGTGATCGCACGAGTCGAGGCGGAAAATGATGGAGCAGCCAATCCAGCCGAAGCCGTCGGAGCAAGGAGAGAATGTGATCAGGTCCTGCGCGCTCTTGGGCGATTGAATCTAGCTTCCGCATCAAATATTGGGCAGCAGATCGAAATATTCATCATCTTCGTTTTTGCCGCCTTCTCCTTTGCCAAGCATCTTTTCCGACTCGATGAACTCGATACGCTCGATCCATTTAACCATCTTGTAGCCAAGCTGGTTCTCGACTCGCAGCCGCAGGGGCGCTCCATAAACGTCCGGAAGCCGTTGTCCATTCATCTGCGAGGCCAGCAGGCATTGTGCCTTCAGCACGTTCTCTAGGCTTTGCGTGTCGTAATAATGGCCGCCGTAGAGAGCCTCCCCAAAAGAGAAAAAGGCAACGACTTTTGCTTCCGGTCTTGGCCGTACCAATTCGATGAGGGCTTTCATGGGAATGCCGCCCCACTTCGCGATGCCGCTCCACCCCTGGATGCAATGGTGCATGGTAATGTGTTCGACCTCGCCCAACTTCTCCAGATCGGACAGAGAAAGCTCAACCGGATTTTCGACGAGGCCTCCCACCCTGAGCCGGAAATCCTTGAACCCGACTTCCGCGAGGCGCTTCCAGTCGTCGCGAATTGGCATTTTCCCATTGGGCCAAAAGTACGGGGAGATTTCCTGCTCGGAATACTTCTGCTGTGGAGTCAGGCGATTCAACGTAAGAAGTTGCATCGGATAGGTCACGGACTTGAGCGCACGCTGCAATCCGCGCGGGTGATTCCATGAGATGTAATGCGCCACGATCCATGACAGGACCACTACGCTGATACCTACAAACCCCAGATACATGCCTATCGGGTTCTGATTATCTGTGCCCATCACGATGTGGTTCATATTCCGCACAAACCCGGTCATCACGATCAACGTGACATGTACAACGAGGAATGCAAGGAAGCTGAACATCGTGAGGAAGTGGATCGATCGAGCCGATTGCCGGCCACCAAAGATCCGCGCGTACCAGGGAAAGCGATTCACCACGGCGGGCGACATGGCGATCCCCGTGAGGATCGCCAAGGGGCCAAAGACAAAGACGACCGTGAAATAGGCGATCTGTTGCAATGCGTTATAGCCGTAAAACCCGTTCGGCTCTGCGGGCAGATGAAACGTTGCGTAGTGCACCCATGTGTTCCATGCCTGCAAGAGAACGAGCGGCGAGGTCGGCACGATGCGCCGCCACTGCTCGGTGTCAAAGAGCATACCGACGAAGAGAATGCCAGTGATGATAAAGCCGTGAACGTCGATGAAGTGCCAAACCCGCGCAATACCAATTGTGTGCCGGTAGCCCGGCGTCCCGACTAACGGCGAAATATAACGGGCGTCGTCTTTCGCGGTCCAGAGGCGGTCGCGCGGCACCTTTAACGGCGTAAACCGGATCCATTCGCTGCCCGGCGTACAGCCATCATTGAAATACAAACGAGGATGATCCACCAGGATGGACAGACCGCTGCGAATCAGCATCATCACAAAAAGGAAATTAAAGAAGTGGCAGTAACGCACCCAGACCGGAAACCCGTGCGGTCCTGCGAAGTTGTTGGGATATATCTGAGGAACCGCTGGAACATGAGGCAGCCCGGCCACGGCGACCTCGATCCAAGACGCCGCGATTACAGAAAGGATCGCGATACCGATTCCGATCAGGATTGAAGGTCGAATCCAGATGCGAAATCGGCGATCAGGCGGATAGTGGACGGCTCTGTGTGCCGGATCGAACGAGATCATATTGCCTCCACGAACTGCCCGGTCAAACTTTACTAGCGTCTTCCGGCCAAGCGATAGTCAGCAGAAATGCGCTATCCTCCAGAGCTTCCACATCGTGCGGAAGTGCGCGCTCCAATGCCAACATGTGCCCAGCAGGGAGATCAATCACCTTGTCCTGCACATGCATTCGGATGTGGCCCGCGATAGCCTGGACAGAAATTCTACCGGCGGCTTTATGTTCATGAAGGCGCGCATTGGATTTCAGGACCGTGAGCACCACCCGAAAATCTGAATGCTTCACCAGTGTTTTTGAGTTTCGTCCACACTGCCACGCATTTTCGCTACGCAATCGAGCGATCTCAGCATTTAGGTCAAACGAAAGGATTGGACTTTCGAGTGGTCCCGGCGAACGAATGGCGGCAGATTGTTTCACATTATCGTTCATGATTCCGTCCTTAGATTGCCTCCGCGGCTGACCATTCAACGAGGATCCCTCGCTTTTCCCATGTTAACCCTTGTGGGTGACAGTCTATCGACGAACGCTCGTTGTGCCACAGATACCCTAGAGGGTTGCGTGCCGAGACTATCCTCCCGCTGACACCGCTTCCGCCTTAATGCCCGAACTGTTAGCGATGGTGACCTTAGGCATCACAATTTCAAGCGTTTCGCCCTGTAACATCGCGATTGTTTTCGAAGGGTCAACATCCATGGGTAAATTATGCAATCGCAAGATCCGCTGGGGTCGCAACTCAGAATGGGTACCCTTAGAATCCCCGCAAAGCACATTCAATTCTCTTTCGCCGCTAACGATTAGGCGGCGCGGCTCGATGCTGAAGCTGATTTGATCTGCGGTGAAAGTACCCCGTAACTCAGCGTGAAGAACAAATGCTTCGGCTGATTCCTTTACGTCGTGTCTGCATGAATGTAACAGTTCTGATTCAGCTTGCTCCCAATCTTCGAGGACATGACCGTCGATGCGACCGCGACTCTCAAAAATCTCATAGGCGCGACGAGCAATCATGTCATGCACTTCGTTAATTCGGTCGACCAGAACGTGAGCAGGAACAGGTTTTATCTGTGTGCCGATGTCATGTCGCTGTGGTGCTAGTTTATCTCTCATTGGTCTTGCTCCTTGTGTTAGTTCGAATGGATACGGGTCTCCTCGATTGAAGTAATGTTCCGTAGAGGTTGCGGTAAGTGCACCTTTGCTGCCTTCTCTGGCAGGCCCTGCATCTTGCCCTTCATCGATCGAAAGATCCTCTTCGACATACCTACTCTATTCCCACGACCAAGAGCTGTTTCTGCACGTGGCTTGGCTCAAGAATGAAAGTGCCGGAAATATTCGTCGCGAAGGCCGTGATCCCCGCCAATTCGAGCAACGCCGAGATCGGCAGTACGGACCACGCCCAATTGACATACCCCTGATATGCGAGAACCTCAGTGGAGACACGCAGAGTGCATCCAATCGTGAGGAGCAGGAGCCCAGCAAACATCAGGCGGGTACTCCACAATAGCCGCATCCCTGCAAAAGCAGGGAGAATGCGCTGGCCAACGCTAAAGACCATCACCGCGATAAATCCGACCGTCAGCGCATGCCGGGAAGCGCCCCAGATTCCTCCAGAAGAATCCCAGAGCGCCGCGCCTACCCCAAGCAACGCTGCCACCATCAACCAACCGTAAGCCATGCGGACGAAGAATGGGAAACTCGGGTGCACACCCCGTGTTTTCGGCTCCTGTCGCGCGGGTTCGAACATTCGCAGCGCCACAATTGCCAGAGCTGCACTCACCACAAAGAAGGCAGTCGCTTCAGCCCCCCATCCAACGAGCGTCAAAACAACCCCCGCAAAGTTCACCACCAGCGCGCCCAAGAGCAGCCTGGGTCGAACCGGTTTGAGACCAAGGAACACTGTCATCCATTTCGTACTGAATCCCCAAACGAACGGCACCAGGAATCCCCATGCGACCAATACGAGATAGCGTTGGTCGAGACTGTGTGACAAGGCTGGGCTTGCGCCGCGCACCGCAAGATAGAAGCATGCCGCTAGGTTCGCAATCAGCGTCAACATCAATCCCGTGCTTGCGCTGATAACCACCCAAATCCACGGCTCCAGTTTGCTCTTGCCGGAATGTTCAGGCCGATGCTGCGAAACCGCTCTGAAGAAAATCAGGAACGCAGCCAGTTCGAGGACGCCCGAGAGCGGAAGAAGCACCCGCCATTGCCACGCGTAAACATTTGCGGCCCAGCGTACCGCCGCACCAACTGTCCACATTACCCAGCATGCCCAGGCTGCTCCAAACGCTGGCTTCGTTGCACCGCGTAGCTTCGGAATCGAGTAGAAACCAATGCCCAAAATAAAGCTTCCTATCCAGCCGAACACCTGTGCATGGCCGTGAGCCTGTAACCATGCAGGCGAAATGGACCCGGCGCTCTCGCGTCCGCTGATCTGGAGGAGATTCCACACTCCGAGGAATGTGCCTGGCAGCAGCATGAAAACAAGCCCAGAGCTGATATAAGTCAAGAGAAGGCGCGAAAGAGACGCCTCTCGAGCGCGGGCGATGTCCATTATCTGGGCAGGAGAAAGCGAGGAATGACGCTCGCTCTTGGCGCTTATCACCGGTGCTTCGAGTGAAATCGACATGGAACCATCCCTTCCTTAGATGACCGCAGCTTCCAGCTCCACTGAACGGGGGAAGAGGATGTTGTTTTCCAGATGCACATGCTGGTGAAGGTCCGCTTCGAATTCCCTCAAATCCTGGTACAGAGCCTTATAACTCGTGCATGCATCCGCAGGAGCTGTGTACTCCAAACTGGCTTTGCGAATCTGCTTCACCAATTCTCCCGCAGCATCATGCTCTTTCATCATGGCGTGAATCGGGTTCCTCACCGTTTGGAAGAAGGGAGGCTCGATGGAGCCATGTGCACTGTTCGCCTTCTCCAGTGCGTCGATGTAGGGGAACAGAATCTGTTCCTCTTTTTGCATGTGCATTATCATCTCTCGCGCAACTTCGGCGAAGAGTCTCTGAATATCTGAGAGTTCGGAGTGATTGTTTCCGTGCTTCGCTTCCACTTTGTCCAACAGAGGTTGAATCCGACCGACTGCCTCACGAACGTAACGATGGTGTCTTTCGCGGATGTCCCGTGTTAGATCGCTCAGGGGTGCCGATGTCCAGTTTGCTTCGTCGGGATTTACGTGTTTGCTGTTTTCACGCAGACGATTCAGGATTTCTTCAGCCGGAACATCTGCATGCAGGCACGCTTCATGCAACGATTTTCCGCCACCGCAGCAATAGTCAAGCCCGGCATCTTCGAGAATTTGCCTGGCCGCTGGATTCGAAAGCGCAATATCCTTCACTTTCGTTTCGTCATTGAAATTCATAACCACCTCCGCAACAGCTCAGAGTGTGCATTGGGAAAGACAAAGAGGCAGTGACGAAAGTCACTAGGGCATCGAACTACTTGAAAGGAGGGCGATTACTCAGAAGCCGTCTGTTCGCGTTTTAGGCCCGCGAGATCCTTCACTATGATTCTGCGACCGTCCACTTCTAAAAAGCCTTCAGCTTGGAGCCGGCTCAGATTACGTGAGACGAGTTCTCGCACTGTTCCCAATTCCGCCGCCAGGTCTTGATGGGTCTTCGTGAGTTCCAAGCGGACGCCCTCTTTCGAGGCTGTTCCGCTCGCCTGCGCCAATCGTAGGAGAACGGCGATCAATCGGTGTCTCACCGTAGTGAACGACAAGTCTTCGATGATTCCGACCAGGCGTCGCAGTCGTGAACCAACTACTGCAAGCACTTTGAGTGCTACCTCTGGATGTTCGCGGCAGAAATTCTGAAAATCCTTGCGCGAAATGAAGAGCACTTCGGCGTCCTCCAATGCAGACGCCGAAGCTGGATAGTTACCCCCATCAAACACTGGAAGCTCTGCGAAAGAGCTCCCCGGTCCTTCCACGGCCAGAACTTGTTCACGACCCGTTGGCGATAGCTTGAAAATGCGAATCTTACCCGACGCCACAAGAAAAAGACCTGTGCACGGGTCGCCCTCGCTGAACAATAGTGCGCCGCGCTCAAACCGTCTGTTGTTGACTCGCCCGGCCAACGCCTCCATTTCCTTATCGGTCAGACTTGCGAATAACGGGGTCTTTCGCAGTATCGTTTCTACGACCTCATTCACAGCGGCGCTCCGTCAGTAGCAATCGATAGCCAACCCACACTTCGAACCACCCATTATCTCCCAACTCCCTTTGCATGACCTATGAACACGCCTGCCTTGGGCGCGGACCGACCGACTCCAACAACTCCATTCATTCCTCTGGCTTCTCTGTGTTTTCAGTAATTTGGGGAATCTGCTTTTCGCTCAACGCTAACCCCAATGGCATCAAAACATCGGATTCTGGCACAGTTTTGGCACAGGGGACGCGCCTGCTTTGGGAAGCCCGAGGATGAACCCCTTAGTGAGACAGTTTCATTGGCA
>JBARCY010000459.1:0-2604 GCA_049794595.1 Candidatus Acidiferrum sp. | reverse complement strand
GCGTACCACATTGCTGGCGCGCGGGGCCACGCTGGCATTCCGAGGAGAGACGGATTGATCCCACGTTACACACGCAAAGAGATGGGCCAGGTTTGGAGCGATGCCAATCGGTTCCAAAAGTGGCTCGATGTCGAGTTGGCTGCCACCGAGACGCTTGCCGAAGCGGGCCTCGTACCTAAAGACGCCGCTGCGACGATTCGCGAGCGCGCGAAAGTGGACGCCTCGCACATTCACGAACTCGAAGCGCGCGTAAAACACGATGTCATCGCCTTCACGATGGACGTCGGCGAATCCATCGGCGATCCCGCTGCCGCGCGCTGGCTGCACTACGGCCTGACTTCGAACGATGTCGTCGATACCGCGCAAGCGCTGATGATTCGCGATGCTTCCCACATCATCGAGCGCGAACTGATCCTGTTCGGCGAAATCCTTGATCTTCGCGCCCACCAATTTCAGCATACGCCGCAAATCGGCCGCACCCACGGGGTTCACGCCGAGCCGATTACTTTTGGATTAAAAATGGCGAATTGGTTTTCAGAAAACCAGCGCAACATCGCGCGCTTCCGCGACGCGGCTGCGCAAATGGCTGTCGGGAAGATTTCCGGTGCTGTCGGCAACTCTTCGCATCTTGGACCGGAAATGGAAGCGCGCATCTGCAAAAAACTCGGACTTACCGCAGTGGCCGTTTCGACGCAAGTGATTCAGCGTGACCTCCATGCGCAGTATCTCAGCTCGCTCGCCATGATCGCAGCCACGCTCGAAAAAATCGCGCTGGAAATCAGGCATTTGCAGCGCACGGAAGTACGCGAAGCCGAAGAGCCTTTTAGCGGAGAGCAGCGCGGCAGTTCGGCGATGCCGCACAAACGCAATCCCGTGGCGTGCGAACAAATTTGCGGGCTTGCGCGCCTCGTGCGTTCGAACATGACAGCCGCATTCGAAAATGTCGCTCTATGGCATGAGCGCGACATTTCGCACAGCTCCGTCGAACGCATCATCTTGCCGGACTCCACCATTCTCGTGGATTACATGCTCGCCCGGATGACCAAAATTGTTGCCGATATGCGCGTTTTCCCGGAGCGCATGTTGCGCAATCTGGAATCCACGCACGGCCTGGTTTATTCCGGCCAACTCCTGCAGGACCTCGTCGAGAAAGGCATGCCGCGCGACGATGCTTATAAAGCCGTGCAGGAAAACGCCATGGCGGCCTGGGAAACGGAATCGAGCTTCGAGGGGCGCGTTGCCAACGACGCGCGAATCACAAAATATCTCGATGCCAAAGCGCTGGCGCACACCTTCGATCTGCAGCGGCAACTTCGCTACGTCGACGCGATTTTCGATCGCGTGTTTGGCGCGCATCCCGCAGGCGAAAAATCCGCCGCCAACAAGGCCTGACAAGCAAGCAGTCAAAACCAATTCCGAAGAACAGCTTTCAAAAGACGCGGCGCGAGCGCTGCCTGCGCGAATCGCGCACAAGAAACGCGGCGAACAAAAATCTCCAACAAAATCAGTTATCAAAAAACGAAGAGCCCCGGTTGCCCGGGGCTCTTTCGCCTCTTCTAATTTTCGCTCGCGCGGAAATTAGCTGCGGAGGCGGAAAATCTAAGTGCGAAACTCGAACTGCAAAAATCGAAACTCGGCAACTAAACTTCAATGCGACCGCCGAAGGTTTACTCGACGCGCTGGACGTAGCGCGCTTCCGTGGTATCCACCTTTACTCTGTCGCCGGAGTTAACGAACGGCGGCACTTGAATCACCAAACCGGTTTCGAGCGTGGCTGGCTTCATCACCGCACTGGCAGTAGCTTTTTGCAGCGTCGGCTCGGTTTCCAGCACCTTTAATTCCATGGTGTCCGGCAAATCCACGCCGATCGGTTTTTCCTCATAAAATTCGATCTTCACCGGGGTATTCGGAATGAGATAGTACACCGTCTCGCCGAGCTCTTCGCGGGTCATCTGCATCTGTTCATAAGTTTGTGTGTTCATGAAGTGAAATTCGTCGCCCTCGTTGTAGAGGTATTCAAATTCCACTTCGTCGAGAATCGCGCGCTCGACGAATTCTTCCGCGCGGAACCGGTAATCGATCATCGTGCCGGTCCGAAGATTTTTCATTCGCGTTTGCATCGAACCGCGCTTGTTGCCGGGCGTGCGGTGGTCGACGCTGAAAACGGTGTAAAGCTGGCCCTCGTGCTGGATGACCATGCCGGGGCGGAGTTGCGTGGCTTTGACGCTGCTCATAGGCTCCCTGAACGATTACAAATTTCGGAAATTCCTGCAGGCAGCCCGCTCTGCGATGCGGTGCACGCGGAATGACTCGAGGCACGCCGGGCGAAATATCGCGCCCAACGCGAAGCAACAGTATAAAGGCGCGCGTTCATAGCGGTCAATCATCTCCCTTCACGGGTTCTTTGGCGCGTTGGGCCGCGGCTTCGGACATGATTTTTTCGATTTCGGCGGGATCGCGCGGGAGACGTTCGCTTAGGAATTTGTTGCCTGCATCGGTGATGAGGAAGTCGTCTTCGATGCGCACGCCGATATTTTCTTCGGGAATGTAAATGCCGGGCTCGACGGTAACGACCATGCCGGGCTCGAATGGTTTGCAATAGTC
>JBARCY010000458.1:0-4095 GCA_049794595.1 Candidatus Acidiferrum sp. | reverse complement strand
GCCCCATACAACATCACCATCAACAACATCGCTCCCGGCGCGATCGAAACCCCCATCAACAAAAATCTGCTGAATGATCCGGTAAAACTGAAAAGTCTTCTCGAAAACATCCCGCTGGCCCGTCTCGGAAAACCCCAGGACGTCGCAGCCGTCGCCGCGTTTCTCGCGGCCGATGAATCCAGCTATGTCACGGGAGCTACGTTCGTCGTCGACGGAGGTCTGACTTGGAATTACCAGGAGCAGTAGCAGCGCGGCGAAGCCGCGTCACCGGTGCGCTCCCGGCTGCAGCAGAACGAGCGGCGCGCAACAGCGCCTGCGCATTTTCGCGAGCATCTCCGTGAGAGAACACCGCATTGCCGGCGACGAGAATTTCCGCGCCAGCACGAACGATGTCGCCGACGGTATCCAGCGCAACGCCGCCGTCAATCTCAATGCGGAATCCCAAGCGGCGCGATTCGCGGACGCGAACCAGCGATTTCACTTTCTTGAGTGAATTCGGAATGAAATGCTGCGCGCCAAATCCGGGATTCACGGACATGATCAAAACGTGATGCACGATTTCCAGAACGTCATCGAGAGTATGTACCGGAGTCGCCGGATTAAGCACCACGCCCGCCTTGCACCCGTGCGACTCAATCAAATGCAGCGTCCGATCCAAATGAACGCAGGCTTCTTGATGAACCGAAATCCAGTTCGCTCCGGCTTCCGCAAACGCCGGAATGAATTCATCCGCATTTTCAATCATCAAATGACAATCGAAAGTCATATCGGGAATCGTTTTCCGGAGCGAAGCGACGACCGGCGGTCCAATCGTAAGATTCGGCACAAAGTGCCCATCCATCACGTCCAGATGCAATACCGTACCGCCGCCATCGAGCGCGGCTTTCGCCTCGGCGCCCAATTGCGCGAAGTTCGCGGACAGTATCGAGGGTGCCAGTTCAATGGCAGAAGCCACGGCAAAACTCCTCTCTCTTGCTCACAATTCGATTATACGCGAGAGCCGTTGGATACCTGTTTAAATTGGAGCTCTGCCCAATTCTGCCCCTCCGCGGAAGGCCGCGGACGATGGTTACTCAGTTTTCGGCGGCAAAGAAACTGTTCGCCGCTCGTTGCTGCTTTGCCGCGCTAATTCGAGCAACCGCATCACGTCAATCGCCCACTCCGGCGAAACCGCCAACTCCGCTTTGCCAAGCATGGCATCTCGCAAATTGGCATAGAAATCGCGGAAATCGCAGTTCACGGACGGCACGCGCCGCTGCGTCATTCCGCCATTTTCAGGAATCGTCAAGACGCCCCAATTTTCTTCAGCTTCCGCGCCCCAGGGCCCCTCTGGAGGAATCTTTCCGTTTCTCAAGTTGAGCTCTTGCGGATCGACGGTCTGCTTAAAAAAAGCACCAAGCGTTCCGTGAACAATAAAGTGAGCCCGAGGCGCCACAGCCAGTATCGAAGACCTCAAATCCGCGCGCACGCCGCTTCGATAATGAAGCGCAACGTCAAACGTATCGTCGGCCACCGCGCCCTCGCGCTCCATCCGAATGTTCGCAGTGACCGCATCGGGCATTCCGAAAAGCGACAACGCATAGTCGATCAGGTGCGGCCCCAGATCAAAAAAGATTCCGTTGCCGGGCCCGGAACGCTCGCGCCAGGCGCCAGGCTTCAATTGCGGCCGATAGCGGTCGTAATTTGCCTCAAAACTGACAATTCGTCCGAACGCTCCATCCTTTGCGAGTTGCAGAAGCGCCTGAAAATCTCCGTCGTAACGCCGGTTTTGATAAACGCTAATGAGCCGTCCCTGTTTTTTCGCAAACTCGACGAGCGTGACCGCCTTTTCGAGCGTCGTCGTGAACGGCTTGTCGACCAGCACATCGCGCCCCGCAGCCAGGCACCGATGGGCGAGCGGATAATGCGAATTGTTCGGCGTGGCGATCACCACGAGGCGAATTTTTGGATCGCCTAAAAGTTCAACCAGTGTGCGCACGATACGAACATCCGGATATTGCGTCGCAGCCTCGTTGCCGTTGCGTTGCACAATGGCCGCCAGCCGCAATCCCGGCACAGCGCGAATCACCGGCGCATGAAAAGCGCGCCCAGCAAGTCCAAACCCGACAAGGCCAACATCAATCATGAACGCATCCAAGATGGAGCGATAAGAGCACCCTGAAAGGGTCCTCATTTTCGCCCGAAAAGGTTCTCCATACTATCGCATCACGAAATAGCACAGGCCAAGTTTTGAAATGGAGAGAACCTGTGTTCTGAAATTGAAAAAATGAATTTTGTACATCGGCACAAAAACTGCACAAAACCTGTTAAAAACGCTTGGTTGCTCGCGGCGCGCCAGTCCTGCAAAATGGTTGCTCATCCGTGAGCGCACAATCCATCGCCATCAAAGCGCAAGCACGCCAGCGCTACCTGCTGATCCTTCTCTTCGCCGGATTCGCCCTCACCGGCATCGAGATCACCGTCGCCGGGCCGATTCTGCCCATTTTCATCACTCGGTGGGCACTCACAGATTCGCGCGCTGGCATTTTCTTAACGCTGGAGTTTGCCTGCTCGCTCGGTGGTGTGTGGCTATCGAGCTTGATCTCACATTACTTTGGCAGCCGCACTTCTCTCGTGCTTGGCTACCTTGTCATCGCTGGTGGTCTCGCAACCTTAAACTCATCGTCCATGGCCGTGGCCCAACTCGCCCTCGCGGCGTTGGGGACCGGCTACGGACTGGTCGTGCCGATCACCAATCTTGCCGTGGCGGAGATTGGTGGCGCGCGGAGCGCCTCACTCGTGAGTTTGGTGAATTTTGCCTGGGGAGCGGGCTCTTTTGCCTGCCCTCCCCTTGTCCTATTCGCTTTGAAGAATGCGTCTCTTACGAAGCTGCTCTATCTCTTCGCTGGGTTCGGGTGTTTGCTCGCTGTCGCTTTTCTTTTTTCGCATTTTCCCCAAAGCCACACCGCCGCCGCCCGCTCGGAGTCACCCTCGCCGGCCACTGGAGTTAGTCTTCTCGCAACCAGCGCCCTCGCCGTTCTCTTTCTTCTGTACGTTGCCACCGAAACAAGCTTCGGCAGTTGGGCGGCTGCGCACGTGAAGCGTCTCGCGATCAGTGGAAGCGGCATCTGGACACTTGCGCCCATGTTTTTCTACGGCGGGCTCATGGCCGGCCGCGCCGCGGCTCCCTTCGTTCTCCATCGAGTACGCGAGTATCGCCTCGTGATGGGCGCCTTGGTTGTGGTAATCATCAGCGGCGCGTTCTTCATCCTCGCAAATACACAGACAATCGCTTTTGTCAGCGTGACCGTCACCGGTTTGGGTTGCGCAACTATTTTCCCCATCTACGTCGCGTGGCGCTCGCGCTGGTATGGTGCGCGGGCCACGCGCGTCCGGGGCGTGATGTTTTCAATGTCCTCGATCGGATCCTCCACCGCACCTGGCCTGGTGGGATTTGTTTCCACGCACGCCGGCGGCTTGCGCATCGGCTTACTTGTGCCGCTCTTCTGTACGATCGCGATGATTTTTCTGCTGCTCCTCGTGCGCCGCCAGGCGGCCGCCTGAGGTATCCTCTCTTCGTGCCAACGCCCGCGCAGCGCTCGCCCACCACCGCCCTCCTTCTCGGCTTGATCATCACGCTCGCCGCGGTTGTCGCCTATTCGTTTTACATCCGCGTGCAACTTTCCGGCCTTCGCAAGTTGCAAAGCGAAATGGTGGACCGCAACCGCAAGGATTCCCTGCAACTCCTGCGCGTGCAGAACGATTTAAATTCCGTCGGCCTGGCGATGCGCGACATGTTGGACGCCAGCGAACCCTATCCCCTCACCGCCTGGACCGCCCAGTTCGATCGCATCCGCGAAGATCTCGACGTCGCCTTGCGCACGGAAGAACAGTTGTCCGGAGCGAACCGCACCGCCGAACAACGAAAATATCTCACCCAATCCGTCGCGCAATTCTGGGACGCCGTCAACCGCATGTTTGCGCTCGCGGCACAAGGCAAGAATGCCGAAGCGCGCGAGCAAATTCGCCTCACTCTGCAAGCCCGTCAAGAATCGCTGAGCACCGCCGTCTCGCGCCTGCTGGTGCAGAACAACGAAGGCGAAGAGGAAGCCGCGG
>JBARCY010000457.1:0-11885 GCA_049794595.1 Candidatus Acidiferrum sp. | reverse complement strand
GGGGCCCCGCCCGCTGGAGCCGCAGCCCCGCGAGTTTGCAGAACGCCATGTTCAAGTCCGAGTATCCGGTCGCACCGCGCGGCAAGCGCCAGGTTGTGCGTCGCGATCAGCGACGTCAGCCCGTGCGTGCGGTGCAGCCGTTCCAGTAGCTCAAACACGGCCAAAGCATTCTGCTCGTCCAAATCTCCGGTAGGTTCATCTGCGAGCAGCACCGACGGCCCAGTGACGAGCGCCCGGGCAATCGCGACGCGCTGCTGTTCCCCTCCGGAGAGTTCCCCTGCGCGGTGATCCGCCCGGTTTTCCAGGCCAACCTCCGCGATCCACTTCCGCGCCGTTTGCAGCGCTGAAGCAAAATTCTCGCCGCGTAACAACAGCGGCATGGCTACATTTTCCGCAGCCGTAAAATCCGGCAACAGCTGATGACGTTGCCAGAGAAAACCCACCGCGCGGTTTCGAAATTCCGCGAGCGCCGCGTCATCAATCGTTTCAATGGCTTTATTTGCGAAGTATACTGTACCGCTCGTTGGCGTGTCTAGCGCAGCCAGCAAATGCAAAAGGGTGCTCTTCCCAGCTCCAGAGGGCGCCACGATGGCGACCATCTCGCCTTGCCGCAGACTCAGGTTGGCGTCGGACAAAACAGACAAGCTCTTCTCGCCTGCGCCGTAGATTTTCTTCAGGCTTCGAGCTTCCATGACAATAGCAGCCTCGCCTCGCGCACCTGAATCGCTCGTCCGAACGGCTTGTCTCGTGTTGTCTTGCGGCTGAATCATCTGATTCTCGAACTCAATCCTCAGCTGCGGTGTTCTCTATACTTCTTTCTCTTTACTTAGATGCAAAACACGCCATGTTCGTACTTGCTGGCCTGTTCCCAATAGCCCGCAGAATTGCCCAAGAGTTTCCTATTTCCGGCTAGCGCTTGCCTGTCGTCAAACAGCGCCACCCATGTCAGGTTTGACATGCCCCTAAACATCTTTATTTCAATAGCTTGTAGCGGGCATAACCTAATTGGGATGGTGAGGGCAGCACCCCAATCTTGTACGCCTGCCTCTGCCCCTTTCTACGTGCAAATCACGCGCCAAAACCCCTCTGCAGCGCCCCAGATTCTATCTCAACCGGGGTGCCTATCACTCGAACCTGAGAATTTCTACCGGCAATAGCTTCGCCGCTGCCCGCGCCGGAAGAATCGTCGCGCCAATGGAAATGGCCATGGCTGCGAGCGTGATCCACACGCCATCCGACGCGCTAGGATGAAACGGCACATAAGAAACCGCATAAATTTCCGGATCGAGAGGAATCAAATGATATGTTCCGGCGATCAGCGCGAAGGCATAACCAACGCAGAGACCGATGAACGTCCCGCTAAAACCGATGGCGATTCCCTGCCACAAGAAAATGGATCGAATTTGTTCGCGGCGCGTTCCCATGGACATCAGCACGGCGATGTCGCGCGCTTTATCCGTTACGGTCATCGTCAGCACCACAAGAATGTTCAATCCCGCAACAAATGTAATCAACCCGATGAAAATCGCCGTGACCAGTTTTTCCAGCCGCAGCGCCCGAAACAGCGCGAAGTTTTGCTCCATCCAGGTGCTCGCCAAATAGCCCTGCCCCGCGATTTGTTCGGCCTGCCGCGCAACCTCTCCCGCGCGCTCCGGATTGTAGAGCCGGAATTCCAGGACATTAACAATGTCGCTTGCGCCGGCCAACGATTGTCCGGCTTGCAGCGTCATGAAACACCAATTCTTGTCGTAATCGTAAAAGCCGGAATTAAAGATTCCGGTGACGCGAAAACGCCGCGTCCGGGGAATCAGCCCAAACGGCGTCAATCTCCCCTGTGGACTTGTAAGGGTCACGTAGTCGCCTGGCTCGATCTTCCAATCGTCTGCCAGCTGCTTACCGACAATCAGGGCATCGATGCCATCCCCATCGGGAGTGAAATCCAGCTTGCCGGCAGCAATCCTCTGAAGCGCTTCGTCGCTGCGCCGCTCGAGCGCCGGTTCGACTCCTTTGGCAACGACGCCAAGAGCTTCGCCGCCGAATGACAGCAGCACAGTCTCATAAACGGCTGGTGTAACGGAGCGTACCCCGGGGATTGTCGCGAGTTTTGTCGCCAGCGCTCCATAGTCGTGGATCTCGGAGGCTGGTCGAGTGAGCGAGACATGCGCGGTAACGGCGAGCAATTTATCCTGCAGAGTCTCGCGGAATCCCGTGTTCATGGACAGGGCGATCACGAGAGTCGCCACGCCGGCCGCTACGCCAAGAATCGAGAACAACGTCACCAGACGCAGCACGGCGGGCCGGTATGGCGAGCGCAAATACCGCCGCGCGACGAACCATTCAAATTGCATTGTTGGATCGCATCAGTGAAAGGATACTTTACGCCCCATGTCCTTCGGAAGCGGAGTCTTGGCGAGGTTGCGGGCGCAGCAGCGGGAATAATATGACGTCGCGAATAGAAGGCGAATCGGTGAGCAGCATGGTGAGGCGGTCGATGCCGATGCCCTCGCCCGCCGTAGGGGGCATACCGTGACAAAGAGCGCGAATGTAGTCGGTATCGAGCTGCTTCGGCACCTCTTCCCCGCCTTGCGCGATTTGCGCCAGGAAGCGCCGTTCTTGCTCCGCGGGATCATTCAGTTCCGAGAAGCCATTGGCGACTTCCATTCCCGCGACATAGATCTCGAAGCGCTCCGTCAACGACGGATCTTCCGGCTTCTGTTTCGAAAGGGGAGAAATGTCCGTGGGAAAATCGTAAAGTATCGTCGGCTGAATCAGTTTGTCTTCCGCCATGGTTTCAAACAACAAGCCTGTCCATTCGCCATCCTTAAGTATGCCTTTCGAAGCGGCGTACGGCGCTCCCGCGGATTTCGCCCAGGCGTTGTAGCGCTCCGTCGCCGCGCATGGTCCAGCCGGCGTGGCAAGCTCGGCTTCCGTGGGCGCGGCTCCCGCGCCGGCAGGCCAATACTTCACGATGGCCTCGCGCATCGTGAGCTTCTGCATTTTCGAAAAGTCCAGCTCCAGCTCACCATATTTCACCAGCGTCGATCCCGTGATGGTCGTCGCCAGCAATGCAAACAGCTCTTCGTTCATCTCCATCAAGTCCCGGTAGTTGCTGTACGCCTCATAAAATTCCAGCATGGTGAATTCCGGGTTGTGTTGGGTCGAGATGCCTTCATTCCGAAAATTCCTGTTAATCTCGTACACGCGGTCAAAACCGCCAACTGTCAGCCTCTTCAAATACAGCTCCGGCGCGATCCGCAGATACAGATCGATATCCAATGTATTGTGGTGCGTGACGAAAGGCCGCGCCGCTGCGCCTCCCGGAATAGGGTGCATCATCGGCGTCTCAACCTCGATATATCCGCGCACGCCAAAGAACCGCCGCAGCTCCTGTATCAACCGTGCCCGCGCAACAAACACCTGCCGCGATTTGTCGTTGGCAATCAGGTCGAGATAGCGCTGGCGGTAGCGCAACTCGACATCCGTCAGACCATGCCACTTTTCAGGAAGAGGCAGCAACGCTTTGGCAAGAAAGGTGAGCTCTTCCACCCAGACCGAAAGCTCGTTGGTCTTGGTCCGGAAGAGATGACCGCGAACACCGATCAAATCCCCAAGATCCAGCAGCTGAAACAGCGCAAAACCACGCTGGCCGACGATATCCTTCTTTACATAGATTTGAATGCGCTTGCCGGAACCCTGAAGATGTGCGAAACCTGCCTTGCCCATTAGCCGCAAAGAAACAAGGCGACCAGCGGTGCGAACTTCGTGCTTGTCAGCCTCGAGCTCCGGGGCTAATTTTTCGCCATACTTTTCCACAAGGGCTGCGGGCGTATCTGTCCAACGAAACTCTCTCGGGAATGGCTCATATCCCAAGGCCTGAATTTGTTCGAGTTTTTTCTGTCGCTGCTCAAACTGATCGTGTGGCTCGAATTGCAAGGGAGATCCTTTCGGCGAAATCGGAGGCGAGTATAGCGGTCACCGGCTCATTGGGGCAACAACCGGGTGCGTGCGAATATCTCAGGCCATCGAAAGGCCGAGGGTTTGATCAGGAAGGGCCTCTAAGAAAACTCTTTATCGTGTATTGGAATTTGTTATACTTCCGGTCCTGTTCCCCGAGGAGACCCCTTGTGAAGGACCGTGCGCGCGCCCTCTCAGCTCGCGGATTGTCTGTCAAAGACGACTGGCGCGCATGGTTGCCGGACGCAAAAGACGAGGTGTTTCGGTCCTACGTCCGGCAGCTAGAGATTTCGTACAACATGATGAGCGTCTCTCTGGATGAAGCGCTCTCGCTGCGCCAGGGAGGACGCCGGGAAAAGGCCAGCCAGGCAGTCTGGGTAACGCCTGACCTTTGCAGCCGGTTCGCCCACCCTCTGGCGGCCCTGCTCCGGTCGCTCGGCGAACATGCCAAGCATTATGGAACGGTTCCGAACGCCGCGCCCCTCAACCCCGATAATTTTCAGGGTGCCAGGGGCCAGCGGGCGGCTCGGCTTAGCAGCTTGCTCTGCCGCATCCTCCTCAGCGAGCGCGCCCAGTTTCTACATAAGCTCAGCACGCTCGGCGAGCTGGTGGAAGATCTTAATCAAGATTTTTGTGCAGCCGCCAACGAGATTGCGGGTGGAGACTCGATCCATTGCGACGCTGAATGGCAGGCAGCGGACGCAGTTCACTATGATCTGAATACGTGCCTTCGTGAAGCCATCGTCCTTTTGAAATCCTTCCTCATGGCGCTTCCCGACGATCAGTTAGAGTCCTTTCAGGCGACGGTGTGTACCCAAATGGGCGTTCCCCGTCCCAAAAAGCTTACCCTCAGCCAACGCTTCATCCGGCATAGACGGCTCGCTCAAATCGGGGGAGAATAGAATAGGCCTTCCAGCCTAATGGCCGGTCACCCAGCTCAAAGAGCCAGGGTGGAATTGATCAGTGTCCTCGTTTGTCTCATTGAGAACAGTCAGTTTTGGCGAGGACAACTCTAGGGGGGATTCGGTGCATCCGAGACGATGGATGCGCCGCAATTGGACCGTTGGCCCGGAACCGACCAAGCGAGCCCAGTGTGTCGACTGCTCTACAGCCGCCAAATAGGGTGAATGTCTCTCAGTCCCCTAAGTCGGCGACTGAAGCGGAAGCTATCCGTCTGGCGCAGGCCGGGGATGCCGCGGCTTTTGAGTTGCTCTATCAACTCCATAGCCGCCGTGTTTACGCCTTGTGCTTGCGGATGGTTGGCAACCCATCCGACGCGGAAGACCTGATGCAGGAAGCTTTTCTGCAGCTCTTCCGCAAGATTGGGACCTTCCGCGGAGAGTCGGCTTTTTCGACCTGGCTGCACCGCATGACGGTTAACGTGGTCCTGATGCGTTTGCGTAAGAAGTCGCTCCCTGCGGCCTCTCTGGAAGAAACGACGGAACCCGATGAAGAGACAGGGGGCCCAAGAAAAGACATCGGCGGGCCCGATTTGCGGCTTAGCGGCGCGGTGGACCGCGTTAATCTCGAGCGCTCCATCGGAAAGCTGCCGCCCGGTTACCGGACTGTTTTTGTCTTGCATGACGTCCAGGGATTCGAGCACAACGAGATTGCCGGCATCATGGGCTGTTCAGTAGGGAATTCGAAGTCGCAGTTGCACAAAGCGAGGACGCGTCTGCGCGAGTTGCTTCAGGAGGATTTGCGCGACCAGGCTCGTGCGGAACGTCACGCTGCAAAAACGCAAGCCGGGCTCGGCGATTGAGCTAGAATGCAGCCAACTGCTAGGCCCAAGGAAGCGTCATATAAGGTAAGAGTTGTCGAGCGGGAAGGCTACCCAGGTCCTTTAGCCGCGGAGTGAACCGCCATGCAGTGTAAAGACATGGAACTTGTACTGGAACAGGAAGGGCTGGAGCCTCTCCCTGAGGAAGCGCGCGCGCATTTGGCTGAATGCCGCGAGTGCCGCAGTTACATCGCAGATCTGACCAGCCTTGTTGATGCGGCGAAGAAGCTGCCTTCGGAGATCGCTCCTCCCGACCGAGTGTGGATTTCTCTTCGCGCGCAATTGGAAGAAGAAGGCATTATCAGAATTCCGGCGGAAGTTGTCCCAGCCGAGGGCGTTCCCTTCCGGCAATCTATCGCCGAGTTCTTCCGCAACCGCGCATTGGTTACCGCGATGGTTGGCATCGTTATCGTGGCTGCCGTGGTTTTCCAGGTTCGGCGCGACCGGGCCATCATTGTTGCGCCTCCTGTGCAAATCGCAAGGATGGCGCCCGCGCCTCCTGTTCTGAATCCTGTTCAGAGAACGCAAGTGCAGCCGGAACCACGGCCGGAGGCGCCTCCGGCATTTGCCAGCGCCGCGCGAGCGCTGGATGATCAAGAGCCGGTAGCGACTGGAATGATTCTCGCCAGCACTTCTCCCGTTGACGTTTCGTTGCGCGACAATCTGAAAAAAGTGAACGAATTTATCGCCGACTGCGAGCGCCACCTTAAGGAGCAGCCGCAAGACGAATTGACTCGCGAGTATTTGTCCGCAGCTTACGAGCAAAAAGCCGAATTACTGTCCGCGATGATTGAGCGCGGAAGGAGCATAAACTGACATGTGCTTTCGAATGATGGGGGTGAGTCCGGCCCAGCCGGGTTCATACGTAAAGCGAAGCATTTTGCCGGTGCTGACGGCGGGACTTTTTCTTTCGAGCGTGGCGCCAGCGCGGGCCGCTGCTGCCGGTCAGCACATGGAAAAGCATTTCAACGTCACGGGGCATCCCGTGGTCGTGATTCATAACGTGGCGAACGGGCGCATCGAAGTTAAGTCCTGGAAGAATGCGCAAGTGGATGTCGTCGGGAATCAATCCTCCAACAAAATCGGATTTGATATCGAGCAAGTCGGAGACCGCGTCGACGTTTCCGCGAACGTTTTGGACGCGGCCGCGCAGCCTTTGGAGCTTGAGGCCGATTTGCAGCTCACTGTTCCCGAGGAAACCGAACTACAGCTCAAGACCGAGACGGGCTTGATTTATGTCGAGCAGGTCACCGGAGACATGAAGCTGGAAAGCTTCGGGGGCGACGTGCATTTGAAAGAGGTTTCGGGCTACATCATCGTGAAGACCACCGGGGGTTCGCTGGTATGCACGCAATGCGCGGGGAAGCTGGATTTCAGCTCGATTGGCGGGAATGCGCAGATTCTTCAGCCGCAGCTGAATAACGTCAACCTCATGACCACGACGGGAAACATTCTCTTCGATGGAGATTTTATCCGCACTGGGCTTTATTCGATGAAGAGCGGCAAAGGCCTCGTCGAGGTGCGCTTTTCCAGCAACGATTCGTTTGATCTGAAGGCGCAGACATCGACGGGCATCGTTGATAATCAAGCGGCTGCCTTTTTGAAGCCTGATTCTCACGGCGTGAAGCATCTGCCTTCGAAGTTCATGCATGGGCTGTTCGGCACTTTCGGAATGGGCCTGGCGAAGGTCGAACTCTCCTCCTACAGTGGTACAATCCGCATCATGAAGCGCGATTAATTCGTCGTGCTCGGAATTAGCTGGCTGTGGATGGCCACGCCTTACACAAGACAGTGACTCAACCTTCTTCGTTGCGTGGCGGCTCCGCACGCGTTCAGGTCCTTTGCCTTGCGGGCTTCATGGGTTCCGGCAAAACAACCGTGGGCACTCTGCTCGCGCGTCAACTCGCTTGGCGGTTTGTCGATCTTGATGAACGAATCGAGCAATCCGCGGGGCTCGCCATCCCACAGATTTTCGAGCGCTTCGGGGAGACCGCCTTTCGCCAAATAGAAGCGGATCAATTGCGCGCCGCACTTGGCCGCGCTGCCGAGCATAAGGAAGCAACCGTCCTGGCTTTGGGCGGCGGCACGTACGCTCAACCCGGCTGCCCCGAATTTCTCAGAAACGCCGGGGTCCCCGTTCTCTGGCTCGATTCGCCCGTCGAGCTTCTGCTGTCTCGTTGCATGACCATGACCGGCCGGCCGCTGTTTCGAGATGAATCCAGCTTCCGCGCTCTCCATGCGCAGCGGCTTCCCTCGTATCAGCTCGCTGACTATCGCGTGGACAGTTCGGGAGACCCCACCCAGGTTGTCGCCGAAATCCTCCGCCGAGGTATTGTCGCGGGAGGTGGCAGCGAAGCACACCTTGTCGTTGAAAAACCAAATTCTTGACTGGCCTTCGCTAGAATAGGCAGCGGAGACTTTTTCTCCGCAAGTTTCGTGTCGTGCTTCGCGGCAGCCTGCGAAGGGGGATCTTATGAGAACAAAACTGCGGGGCCCTCAAGCCAAACTATCGATCTGCCTCGGAGCGCTCTTGATTTTCGCTTGCGCCGTTGCTGGCGTTGCCGATCAAAAAAAGAACACCGCTGTCCCGAGCCTATCGGTCTTCGCACAGGATCAGGGCAAGCTCAGCATCAAGCTGGATGGCAAAACCGTTGGCCACGAAGAATTTCAAATTACGCCTTCTGAAGGAGGCTGGCTCGCCAAGGGCAACGCCGAGATCAAGCCGGCACAAGGCGCCGCCAGTAAAGTCACCGGCACGCTCACCCTCCAACCCGATGGCGCTCCAATCACCTACCAGTGGACTTCTCACGCGGACAAAACCAACGGAGCAAACATCGTCTTCGACAACGGCGTCGCCAAAATGACTTTGCAAATGCAGGGCGCGCATCCCTTCGATCAGACTTTCACCTTCAACACTCCGCTCATCGCGGTCCTCGACAATAATCTTTATTATCAGTACGGCGTCCTCGCCCGCCTCTATGACTGGTCCAAGCGCGGCCCGCAAACTTTCCCCGTCTTTATCCCCCAGGAATTGATGCCCGGCACGATCACCGCCGAATCCACCGGCTCCGTCACCATCGATGGCGCCTCTTACGAAGGCCTTCGCGTCACCACCTCAGACCTCGAAGTCGACCTGTATCTCGACTCGAACCATCGCCTGATGCGCCTCGAAGTCCCCACCGCCAAAGTCTCCGTCGTCCGCGACTGACAGATCCGTTCAACCCAGCGGACTTCTAAAGAGCGTAACTTCCAAAATCGTGGCTCAGTGGTCTGAGCTAAGATTCGGCAGCTCGGTCGCGCGAGTATTCCCGGGTTGTGAACCACACGTCCCGACTCTACTAGGTCACTTCTTGAGCGATATTTTCTGAGACGGATCCTACTTGTCCGGTTTTCTGACTTACCAGGAGTTAAGGGGTTTTGAGTGCTGTCACATGTTTACGGCAAACGGCCATCCTGTTTGTGTTTCGATGAACCCATGCGAGAATTGGGCCGTGGAGCAGCGATTCCTTACCGACGACGAAATCGAGGAGGCAAAAACGATGATTGGTTGGCAGTTTTGGCCACTCCAGGCGTGTTCGTCATTCTCACTGTCGGTCTTGGGATTGGAGCTCTTCTTAACCCCGCCGCCATTGTTCTTGTCTTTTCTGTGTTTTTCACTCTCACAGTTGGTCTGTGCCTGGTCTGGGCTAACAGATACCAGAAAGTGAAGCAAGATATTGAAAGCCGAGTCGCCGAAGTAATCGAAGGTGCGCCAGAACAAGTATGGTTGTCGCGCGGATTCTGTTACTTGGGTGTCGCCGGGCTCACCATACGAGTCCCAAATGATTACTACGGGGACTTGCGCCAGTCGAATAAGGTGAAGGTCGCATTCCTTCCGACGGCGCTGGTCGCGGTGAAAGTTGAATGTTTTCGCGGAATGGGCCTCTCACCCATTCTGAATTGGCGCTGGCGATAAATTCCGATAGCACTCAAGGTCTTCGGGGGTGCGATGGGTAGGCGAAAGCAAGAAGGCGACGCGCTCAAAGTGATTTATGACTTGGACCTCGAATGCCGAGTCTGCTTCTACAAGAACTCAGACGGAACGTTCGGTTTTCTCGAATGGCGTTTCTCTAACGCGGAGGACAGCTGGACTCCAACACGAGTTAGCCAAGGCTCAAAACTGAGCACCCTTGAAGATGCGACCCGTGAAGCGAAAGGCCGAGTGGGCTGGGTCGCCTCCGTAGCCTAGCGCCTGATTAACGCGGCGGTCTCAATGGGTCGATGCAACACTGGCCGAAATGTGCTTACAGGGGCCTCAATAGCTGAGAGTCGTTCACGCAGATTGATTCAAACTGAAAACCATCCTGACCAGGGTCTACTCGACGTTCAGCACTGCAAAGCGGTTCTCCACAGGAAGTGCTTTCAGATGAACTGTATAGAGGGTGTTGCATCGACCGGTTGAGCCGACAGCGGTAACCGGACAAGTGCCGAGTGGCCCGCCTTACTTTAACCAGTGAAAAATGAGCAGCTCTGGAACCGCGCCGCCCGAAAAGAAAGCAAAAACCCAAGCACGTGGACCGCGACGATAAACTGCGAATAGAACCATACCGAGAAACACGGCTAATTGCATGTAATAGCTCACTACAAAATGCATCCATGCAAACGGCCAGCCGTGCCCTTGCAAATGTGAAACTGACTCAAAGAATGACTGGCCTGGTGACTTGGGCAGAGTGAAGTGGACAACCACCGATAGCAGCGCGCCGAGGGCGGCTAAGGTGAGTTGAGTTGATAGGTGTCTTTGGCGGTCGGCTGGGGCTGGTTCACGGCGAAAGTTATAGCACATCTCAGTCTAAGAAGAGCTTGGACAAAACATTCGGAGGGCTCAAGCTCCTGGTTAACGCGGTAATCCTACAAGTTGGTTCAGCCCGGTCCAGCTAATAGGATTGGGGCGCTTGCGGAGCGTGGGGAGCCGGGAGGACGGTCTGCGTGTCAACCTGCAGCCGGGCTATTTTCCTGCAACTGCTGACGCAGTGCGCCGGCGCTCAGACTCTTTAGGATTCGAAGTGGAAGTGAATGGTGATCGTAACGCGCGCGGGAACGGGCTGGCCGCTCCGTGTCGCTGGTTCGTACCTGTATTGCTTCAAGGCTTCCACCGCGGGCTCGCGCAGTGACGGAGGCCCGGAGATCACGCTGATGACATGCACCTCGCCCGACGTACCCACGACGGCATCGACAACCACATTTCCTCTTTCGAAATCCCGCAGAGCTTCCAACGAAGCCACCGCTTGCACCGAATGAATCAATTTTGGCGGGACGACAGCGCTGTCTTTCCCGGAATTCGCTTCGGAATTCGCCGCAGGTGGCGCCGCAGGCCGAACAGATGAGGCCTTCGCTGCCGTCATTGCGCGAGACGCTTTTTTCCTCGATGCCAACGGCTCAACCGGGGCACCCGAAGAGGCTGCTTCCACAGGTGCCGCACTTCCATTCGCGGGGCCCGTCGCGTCCGCATCGGACACCGGCGCGCTTTTCGCAGGGATTCCTGCCGAAGTCACCGGAGCATCGCTCGCCACGTCGTATGCTGAAGGTTTCTTGAGATTTGCTCCCGCCGACTTCCAGGGCAGCCAATTCTTGAACCAAGCCGTGCCAACCACCGCCATCACCAGCAGAATCGCCAGCACAAGCAGTACGCGATTAAATTCGGGGGTGAAGCCGCCGCGCGGCAAGCGCCATCGCTTCGACTTCGGTAATGAATTGATAAAATCGCTAACCTGTTGCGGCGTCTCCACTTGCTTAACCGCTTCCGATGGCAGTGGACTAGCAGGGCGTTTGGTTGGCGCAACCGCACCCGCCGCCTCCAGCCCGCTTTCGAGAATCGCTTCTGTACTCAACGGGTCGCGTGGCTCGGGAATCGCAGAAGCCGGGTAAACTTCGCCTCTCAGCTGCGCCAGGGCACTCGCCTCCGCGTTCGTGGGCGGCGTCTCCGTCAAGGCCGGTTTCCCGCGCAGCTCTTCCACTTCCCGCTTGAACATTTGCAGTTCGCTCGCATCGGGCGCAGTTGGCAAAATCCAGGGTCGGTCGGCGGCGGGCTCCGCGGCGATCACCAGCGCGGCCGTTTCCACATCCTGTGCGTTCTTCGGCAGCAAAGCCGTCGCCGCCGAAAACTCCGTGCCCC
>JBARCY010000456.1:0-12253 GCA_049794595.1 Candidatus Acidiferrum sp. | reverse complement strand
TTTCGAGATGGGAATCCGCCGCGCAACTTTCTCATCCCCATTTGCTGCGATTATTCAGCGGTGGTCGCTGCAAGGTTGACGGAAATGAGCTGGTGTATTTGGTAATGGAGTATGCCGAAGAAAATCTCGCGCAGATTCTTCCGCAGCGTGCGCTGACGCCGGAAGAAGCGCGAGACATGCTTGGCCCGGTTCTGGATGCGCTGGGATACCTTCACGGGAAGGGCCTGGTGCATGGCGATTTGAAGCCCGCAAATATACTGGCCAGCGGCGAACTGCTGAAGCTTTCGAGCGATACGATTTCCCGAGCCGGAGAATCGCAGGGGATTATAAGGGGGCCCGGGGCGTACGATCCGCCCGAAGCGATTAGCGGAAAGTTGACGCCGGCCGCCGATATTTGGTCGCTGGGCGCGGCTCTGGTCGAGGTGATGACGCAGCATTTGCCGGACTGGCAATCCGGGCCGCATAGCGAACCGGCGGTGCCCGCAAGTATTCCCGCTCCCTTCCAGGAGATCGCGCGAGAGTGTTTACGTCTAGAGCCCGATCGGCGCGTTAGTATTGCAGACATCGGCGGACGATTGAAGGCGCGGGCAGCTGCGGCTGGAGCTTCAGCAGCGGGTTCTGCGATTGCTTCTGTTCCGATGCCGAGTTCGATTATGAGCGTAGTAGCCGGACAGGCACTCCTGGCAACGCCTAATACTGCGGGATCGAGGTTACTGCCGCATCAAGCTACCGCGAGACTGCGGACCAGCCCGGATCGCCCTGCGCCGTACAAAACGTCCGGAGCGAGGCCGCGCTTTATTGCCCCTCTGGTTGTGGCCGCACTGATTTTTGCGGCCATCATAACGGTGCCACGTCTTCTGACACACGGCCGGGAGCTCGGCCCACGCCCGCGGTTACAGCGCAAAAGCCCGTTGGCCATGCTGTCGTGGCGAGATCGGAGGACACGGGGGCTTCGTCTAAGTCAAAAGCCAAGCCGGTGCGCTCGGCAAAGGTTGCCGAGACAGCAAGCTCCTCTGCTTCGGCAATTCAGCCAAAACCCCCAGGCGCGGACCAGCCTTCCTCGCCGGACTCTTTAAGGGCGACCAGCGAGAAGGAGAAACCTTCTGGAGCGGGTTCGGCCAGCCCATCGGCTGGGTCAGAAGAAGGTGTAAAGCCGGCGCGCGCTGGGAATATTTCTGCGAAGGGTGATGTTCTGGATCAGGTTTTACCCGATGTGTCGCAGAAGGCTCTGGCCACTATCCATGGAAGAGTACGTGTTGGAGTCAAACTGCACGTTGACGCAGCAGGAGCGGTTTCTGGCGCAGAGCTGGATTCTCCAGGGCCGAGCAAGTTTTTTGCAGACCTAGCGTTGCAGGCGGCGAAAAAGTGGGTGTTCACCCCGCCGGAAGTGAATGGAAATAGCGTGGCGAGCGAATGGAGACTGCGGTTTGTGTTCACGCAGAGCGGCGCCAAAGTCAGTCCGACGCAGACAGTTCCCTGAAAGCCGTTGGAATTGGCTGATGATTGGGAGCCTTGAGAGTTCGGCAATGGGTTTCTCGCGCCAGAAATAATGGCGTGATTACACCTGTCCTATTGGACGGAGCTTCGATTTTCTGCGCCAAACAGTAAATACTCGAACTATTTGAAAGCACATAAGTTAGCCAGACGGAGCAGGCACTCTGGCCTGTCGTACCATACCCTCAACTCTTCCCGCCTATTAACTTCGCGAATAGATACGGGTGTTCTCCATGCGCCTGTGCGAGTTGGAGCAATAGCGAATGAGCGAGCAGCACAACCAGATTCCCTCAGTGCGCGAACCGGTAAACGGAAGAAGAACGGGGCGATTGAGTCAAGGTGTGCGGTACGCGGCTTTACTCGGGTTTCTCGGCAGTTTTTCGCTCGTGGCTGGCTTTGAAACTGCGCGCACGACGCTGCCCATCCAAAACTTGGATGGTAGCCTTACGGGGCAGAGTTCTTCTCGTGCGCTTTCGCCAGCACACATCCCGGCATCCGAGAAAAATGGCGATGCGGAATTGAGCCGGCTCCCGCCTCAACAACAAGTGGAGCGCTTGTTGAAACGAGCGATGCAAAACGACGCGGCTTCGCTGGACCTGCTGCAGGAAAAGGTAGATGGCTGGCGAGGACATTTGAAAAACACCGACCAGCTTTTTGACCTGGTGCTGGCGGCGCTGAATTCGCGCAACCTTCGCGTTCGGACGGTGGCAGTGGATGTCGATCTTGCGGCGAATAATCTGAGGAAATCGCCGGAAAGCGTCACCCGGCTAATCGAGCAGCTGCGACGCGACCCGGCGACCCGGGGGATGGCGTTGTGGCGGCTCGGCTCACTGGGAAATCGCGGCGTTGAACCCGAACTTGTGTTAGGCAGTTTGCTGAACTACGCGCACAGTCCCAGCGAGCACACGCGTTATTGGGCGGTGGAAGGCCTGGCGATGCTGGGCAACGACGGCACGATCGACCCTCTGCTCGACCTGCTGGCACATGACCCTTCGCCGAAAGTTCGCGAACGCGCAGCGAGCAGCCTGGGGCAATCCGGTTTGCTGACGCGGGAAGAACGGCTTGCGGCGGTTCCACACCTGTTGAATCTTGCCGACGATGACTCACTGGCCACGACGACGCGGGAGCTGGTTTATGGAACGCTTCGCGTGATCACGGGTGCGTCGCTGGGGAACGATGCCAACGCCTGGCGCGAATGGTGGGCGCATCATGACCCGGTGCAAGCGCGTCCGCGCCAGCGTACGGGGCTGTTGCGCGCATAGAACCGGCTTCGGGAGTTTGCTTTCTTGTGCACAGGGCATGCGACGACCCACTAAATTTCCTGACTTGCGCAGCCAGAACTTGAGAAAATACATTTCCATAAATCTTCGTTAAGAAAAATCAACTGGTTCTCGGGAGGATACGTTGACGCACTCGTTTCGCAAGGCTCTCAGGCCAATCTTGGCGATACTGCTTGTCTTGTTGTTCGGAACGGCCGGCAGCTCTTTGGCTAACGCTCAGGAAAGAAAAGTCCCCCAAACCGACGGCGTGGACAACACCAAAATGGGCGCCTATCGCGCGCTCGCTCAACGCACGTATTTGGAGTTTCAGAAGGGAGACAGTGTCGCGGCAGCTCAGCTTGCCCGTATCCTCGAACGTGTGTGGGATAAAGCAGAAGACTACGGCGGCGACATGGCGCTGAAAAAAACGCATCCCGACCAGTTCGGCGAAATTGATAAAGCCATGGATGATTTCATTACGCCTTTGATGGAGTACAAAACCAAAGCCCCCGAAGCGGCGAAGGTCAGAGCAGCTTTCAACGCCTATCTTCAAAAGTTAGAACTTGCGAATTGAGGGATGAAGGATTTCTCCCTGCGCTGGACTGAGACACCGACGTATTGATTTTGCCGTCAGGGGCGGATTTCAAGAATCCAGCTTTCACCTTCAGATGAGACCGTTCACTGCAAAACGCTCGGCGCGCGGAAGAGCCAGCTTAGAAGCAAGTGCGTGGGCCAATAAATCAGCGCGACGAGCGGTACAAAAATCATCGCAAGTTGGGCCGGAGCCGGTCCCCAGGTACGGTGGAAGACGGGATCGATGTAAGCGTAGTTCATATTAAGCTCGTGAGACAGAAAGCGAGACGCAATCAGGAGGACGGCCGCAATCGCGGCTTGCAGGGCCAACGCGCGGCGGTCGTAGCCTACGCGGCGCAGAGTCCAAAGAAGAACTAGCGGCAGTCCGATATGAAAAGTTGAGAGGAGGCGGACCCACAGCGGGTATCGCGCATCCCACATATAATCCGTGCCGCCAATTAGAAAGCGTCCCGTCACCAGACGCCATCCAACATCCAGGATCCAAAAGAGTCCGGCTGCCAACGAACTAACGGCCTGACTCGAGAGCAGCAAAGGATTCGCCAACCAAATCCCCATGAATGTCAGAATCACGGCTACGTCGCACAAGTGCAGGAGATTCGCCCATCCCCACACGCGGAAATATGCAGGAAGCCAAACGGCCATCCAGAGCAAGCTGAACCATCGGAGCACGGGAAAAGTAGGCGGGCCCGGCGACATTTTTTCACCTGCTTGCTGCTGAAGGACGGCTAAGGCTATCACAATCTCTTACAGAGATTGCACGACGGAGGCCGCCGCGTCATTGGCGCTGTCCCAGACACCGCTACAACTGATTCATGGCGTGCGTTCCAGCGCGAGAAATTTGGAATTGCGTGCGGACCCAAGAGTCCGGAACGTCTAGCTCACGACGGAAGAAGCTGCAGAGCCAAAATGCTCTTGGTGCTTTCGAAGCAGGAATTGATCGGTCATTCCGGCAATATAATCGCAAACGACGATATGGCGCGGTTCCGTGCTAGCCGATTCTTCGTGAGAGGAAGGCATGGAACCGCGCGAATCGAGATAGTACATAAACAGCTCCTCAAGGCAGCGGACGGAACGGTCGCGGTCTTCGGTAATGGCTGGATGATTGTAGATGTTCTTGAAGAGGAAGCGTTTCAGCTCGGCGTTACGCTGCGCAAAGGCATCGCTGAAGCCCGCTAGCCTGAGCGGAGCGCTGCGAATGTCGTACACAGTTACGGCACCGGTGGAAAACACGCGATGCTGCGTGGATTCGATGAGGTCGGTGGCGAGGCGATCCAGCACGTTTTTCAGAGCGGCATTAAATTTTAGTTTCTCCCTCCCGGCGGGATAGGCGGCGTCAATCTCCGCATAGGCCTGGGCGAAAATTGGTACATCGTTTCGCAGGTCATCGAGATCGAGAAGGTCCGCTTCACGGGCGTCGTCGAGGTCTGCCGTGTTGTAGGCGATTTCATCGACCCAGTCGATGAGCTGGCTTTCCAAGGGCGGCCGAAGATCAAGAAGATACTCGGCCAGACGGGGGAAATCCTCAGCGGTGTAGTCGCGTGAATGTTTGACAATGCCTTCGCGGACTTCGAAGGTAAGATTCAAGCCGGGAAAATCAAGATAGGGGCTTTCAAATTGTTCGACAATGCGGAGGGCGTGGAGATTGTGATTGAAGTTCGCCCCATGGGCACGCATTAGCTCGTCGAGCTTCTGCTCGCCCGCATGACCGAACGGCGGATGGCCGATATCGTGAACGAGCGCGAGCGCTTCGGCGAGCTCTGCATTGAGCCCGAGGGCTGCGGCAACCGTGCGAGCGATTTGCGAAACCTCAAGAGTGTGAGTAAGCCGGTTGCGAAAATGATCGGAGTAGCGAATGGTGAAGACCTGCGTCTTTGCTTCGAGGCGGCGGAAGGCTCGGGAGTGGATGATGCGGTCGCGGTCTCGCGCGTACGCGCTGCGATAGGGATGTGGAGATTGCGGATAACGGCGGCCGCGTGAGAGTTCGACGCGCATTGCCCACGGCGCGCTTTTGGGGAGTGGATCGATGAACGGCTCCCGGGACGGGCTCTAGCCTTCGACTGCGTTCTTATAGGCTTTCAAATCTTCTCAGTGACAAGAATTTGCGCCACAAATTGAATCGTGGAAGAGCCCGCGTTCAAGACTTTGGCGCGAGAGTTTCCAAGCCTCGGTCGGCTTCATCCGATACCGCCGTGTTAGGAAATTCTTTCTTCAGCTGCTCGTATACGTTCGCGGCTTCCTTGGGATCGCTCTGGCGCAACACCTCCGCCAGCTCAAGAAGAGCTAAAGGACGCGGAACAAAAACCGAGGAATGATCCGCCAGGTTGCGGAATACCTTGGCGGCATCGGCGGGCTTTCCAGTGCGCTCATAAATGATTCCAATCTGATATTGCGCCATGGCCGCAAGTTCTTTGTCTTTGCTGGAGCTGATCTTAGTCAATTCTTCGAGAGCCTGGTTTTGGTGATCGAGATCCTCTTGGCAGAGCGCGGCGTAGTAGGTAGCCAGCCGGCCCGGGTTCGTATGCGGATATTTCTTGGCTACCTCAGAAAATTTCTGCGCGGCGTCTTGGGCGCGCGCTTCTTCCGCTGGATAAAGAAGTTCGCCGGGATCGGACGGATCGGGGACCGTACCGATTCGCGCGGAATATGTTTTCATGGCCACATCGAGAGCGGCGGAGGCTTGCACCGTCTGGCGGTCCGTATAGAAATGCCAGCCGGCATAGCCGACGGCAACGATCACGGCAACGAGGATGGCCCAGGCGAGAATCGAAGTGTGCGAAAAGACAGCTTCGGCGCCGTGCTCGATCGCATCGTGAATCTTGTCTTGCTTCAATTCCTTACGCGAAAGACGTTCGGCCACAAACGATCTCCTGAATGGATTGGAATGTTCAATCCTAACACAAGATGCGGGCATGCGGCCTCAGCGCTTTGCGGCTTATGCTCAGCGGGGCCGCAAAATTACCGTTGCAACATGGAGTGGAAGAGACCGCAACTACGCGGCGGCGCAGGTGCTAAATTAGAGTGATGCAAGCTGCGTGTGTCCATTGCGGAACCGAGCATAAGCTGAAGGATGCCGACTCGAGCGTCCATCCGAAGGTGCAGTTTAAGTGCTCGAAATGCGGGAAAACCACGGTTGTGGAGCTCAAGCGGCGCCCGGACCAAACCGTGGTGATCAGCCCGCTACCTTCCTTTGCCCGAGCGGACGCTTCGCACTCGAATTTAGAGCTCCCGCCTGCGGATGATGGATTGAAACTTCCGGAAGACGGCGTCTTCGTGCTTGCGATCACATCGGGTCCGGCGAGCGGCGAGGTTTTCCGCCTGGCGCAACCGCGGGTTGTGATCGGGCGAACCGGCGCAGACATCCCTCTGAATGACCCGGAAATTTCTCGGCACCACTGCTTGCTGGAAGTGCGGGACAAATTCATTAACTTGAAGGATCTCGACTCCACCAATGGAACATTCTATGACGAGGAGCGCGTGCGAGCGGCTATGCTGAAGGACGGGTCGGAGTTCCGCATCGGTGAGAGCCGGATTCGTGTAAGCCTCCAGAAAAAATGACGCTTGCTTTCCGTCCTGAGCCTCGCAAATTACAACCTGAACCCTCTGGGTCCTAAGTGTAAGATATGCGTGCCGGCATTTTGCCCCGACACACTCGATGAACCGCCTCTCCGTTTGTTTGATCACGCTAAATGAAGAACACAATCTGCCGCGCGCCCTGGCGTCGCTGCACGAAATTGCCGACGAAATCGTTGTGGTCGACTCCGGCAGCACGGATCGGACGGAAGCGATCGCTCGCGAGCATGGTGCGGCGTTTTTTGAGCGCGCATGGACAAATTACTCGGAACAAAAAAATTTCGCGGCGGAGCGTGCACAGAACGATTGGATTTTGTCGCTGGACGCGGACGAGGAACTGAGCAGTCCGCTGCAAACTTCGCTTCTCGATTGGAAGAAGCACGAGCCCAAATTGAGCGTCTACGAAATGGCCCGAAAAACGTGGTATCTGGGAGCGTGGGTCGAACATTCGGGTTGGTATCCGGATTTTCAGCGACGTCTCTACCGGCGTGAGACGGCGCAGTTTTCGGGAATGATCCACGAGGCATTGCGATTCGAGGGGCAAGCGGGACGGCTTCTGGGCGATCTGCTGCACTACACGGTGCGGTCGTTTGCCGACCACGAGGCGAAGGTCGAGCGGTACACCACGCTCGCGGCTCAACAAATGTTTGACGCCGGGAAGCGAAGCTGGAAGAGCGCGATGTGGCTAGCGACACCATGGAGCTGGTTTCAGAATTATTTTCTGCGCGGCGGATTTTTGGACGGATACCGCGGCGCGCTGATATCGCAAATGGCGGCACGCTCCGTGCGGCTGAAATATGCAAAGCTGGGCAAATTAATTGGACAAGGACGGCCGCGCACCGACGGGGGAAACCCGTGAAGGTGCTGCTCGTGGACCTCGAGACGGCCTGGCGTGGCGGACAAAATCAAGCTCTCCTAATTCTGAAAGGGCTGCGTGCGCGTGGTCATGAAGCGGAACTGGTAGCCGCGAGAGGGTCTGCGCTGGGAGAACGCGCGGCACAGAGCGGAGTGCGCGTGCATTTTGTCTCGCGGGAAATGTTTCGGTTTCCTGCTGCGTGGAAGGTCCGCGAATTGGTGCGGCGAGGTGGATTTGAAATCGTCCATGCAAATGAAGCGCATGCCGTTTCGGCTGTATGGCTCGCACGCGCCCACAAGCACGTTCCGTTCTTGATTTCGCGCCGCGTAGGCTATCCCATCGGGAAAAGCCGTGCATCGCGGGCTCGGTATGAAGCAGCGGCCTGCATTATAGCGAATTCAAAGTGGGTTGCGGACCAAGCGGCTAACTCGGGAGCGTCGCGGGCAAGATTGACCGTAGTTTACGAAGGCGCGGAGATTCCGCCGAGATTTACCGAGGAACAGAGACGCACCGCTCGTTCTCGCTGGGGAATTCCGTGCGATTCGCCTTTGCTCGGTTGCGTCGGGGTCTTTCTGCCAGACAAGGGCCAAGAGTGGCTAATCCGCGCGCTAGCGGAACTGCGCAAAGAATTTCCAGGGGCAAAACTACTGCTGGCCGGAGATGGACCGTGCCGTCCGAAACTCGAGGCACTCGCGCGAGAGCTGGGGATCGCGGACGCTGTTTTGCTTCCCGGCTTCGTGAAAGAAGTCGAGACGGTCTACGCCGCACTTGATATTTTTCTTTTGCCCTCTTTATTTGAAGCTCTGAACAATTCCCTGCTCGCAGCGATGAGCTACGAAATTCCTTCCGTTGCATTCCACAAAGGAGCGCTCGGCGAAATCATCGAGCACGAAAAAAGTGGCCTTTTAGTCTCCGGGCCGGACGCGCCCGAGATCTGCTGCGCGGCTGGGGAAATCTTACGCGATGCCGATTTTGCCAGCAGATTAGGTCAGGCGGGCCGCAAGCGCGTGGAAGAGAATTTTTCGGCGGAACAAATGGTGAACGGAGTCGTTCGTGTATACGAGGAAGTGCTTGCAGCCAAACGATGAGGCATCAAGCGTCCGGATTCAGGCACAGAGATCGAGCCAACTTACTGGTGGTGGCAGCTATCTCTCGGGAAGTTTGCAAAACCTTCCCAAAAAAGGTGAAGCGCCGGGCGGCTCCTTCTCCTTCCGCACGGCGCTTCACTTGATTTTAATTTTGCGCAAGTTTTCTGACTTCTCTTGTTCCAGGCGTTCCCTCCTATCCGCTTGCCGATTTACGTCAAGCTATCTTGGGGATTAAACAACCCATCGCCCTTTTGGCTCGAGAAACTCCACGCCAACCGCAAAGCCGTCGCCTTGCAAAGGATGGCAGTAAGCAACCCGGGCCGAGGAGCGAAACTCTCCGGTACGCGAAACAAACGTCAGGCGTTCGCCTTGTTCCCAGCGGCGGGTGCTCACCACCCGCGCGCCGCGCGCACTCACATTTTCCGTAAAAGTTGATTCCGTGCCGGGCAGCTGCCGATGGCCGTCGAGCATGACGGGAATCTCCATCGGGATGCGGCGCTCGACGCGGTGGAAAGAGAAAGTCTGCCTGTTGGATTTGACCGGCATTCATCCTCACAAGCACGCTGCAATCCGCGTGAGATTTTTGACATTGGTGCTCATGCGGCGCTTCATGCCGTAGAGCGCGCGGTCGGCAGCACCCAAAAGCTTTTCCGGTGTATCGCCATCTTCGGGGAAGGCGGCCACTCCGGCGCTGACAGAAAGCGCGGGAGGCTCGGCTTCCGCGCAGAGACGCTCCCGGATGCGCGAAACCACACGCGTGGCAATATCGGGGCCAGCTTCGGGAAGCACCAGAGCAAATTCGTCGCCGCCGTAACGCGCAGCGGTATCGATGGCGCGAGAATGGCTGCGAAGAATCTTCGAAAGGCGAACAATGGCCCGGCTTCCGGTGAGATGGCCGTAATGATCGTTGATGGTCTTGAGGCCATCCATGTCCAAAAGCACGACGCTGAATGGGCGCTGCGTGCGGCGCGAGCGATCCAGCTCCGCTTCCAGCACGCTGATGAGACGGCGATAGTTGGCTAGGCCCGTCAGCGGATCGGTGACGGCCATCGAACGGACTTGATCAAACAGGCGCGCCTGATCCAGCAGCGCGCCGGACAGCATGACCACGTAGCTGGCGGTCTTGCTCAGCTCCGCGAGGAAGAATGGGCCATCGAACAGATGGCGGGAAAATGCGGCGCTGAGGTGGCAAACCACATTAAGGGAGGCCACGGCGAAGAGCGCGTAGTCGTAAAGGCTCGCCGCGTTCTTATTGGTCTTGCTATCCCGGAGACGCTGCCCGAAGCAGATGGCAGCGAGGAGGAACAGTGAACCTGGAAGCAAATCCCAGGGACGCGAGATAAAACTGGCGACGTGAGCAACCGGTGCCGAAGGCGCGGCGAGAAAAGAAAGACTTGTAAGATACGCGGCGATGACGACCACCAGAACGGCCCCTGCGGTTTCTTTGCTAGGTTGCCGCGCAGTGGGGATATAGCGCTCGACGGCGATGGCTGAGAGCAAGAGAACGGCGAGAATCGTCCGCCCCACCATCCAGCCCATCGGAATTCTCGTAAGAGCAGCAGGACCGGATTGCAGCACATCATTCAGGCCGAAGTAACCAACCGTCTCAATGATTCCCGATAAGACAAAGCCAAACGCCAGAATAAGTGCGGTGCGGTCGTGCGTACCGCGAAATCTTACGAGGGCGTTTGCCGCGTAGCAAAAGCTGACCAGCGTGCCGCCCACTTCTAGGTAGAGGTAGGCTTCAGGCGAGCCGGAAATGGAAGCTTGCCGCAAGTAGAAGAGGGCACTGAAGAAAAGGCAAGTCGTGGCAGCGGCAGCAGCGATCAGGACGCGCGACCGCTCCTTCCGAAGAAACCCGACGATTTGGCCCCAACCACCCACGAAAACCCCCAAATGCCGAAGAAACAACTACAACGACGGGAGAATGCAAGTTTGTGCCCTTTCTAGAGGCAAAATCTCAGTTCGTAAGTAGTTGAAATTAAAATGATTACAGAAATGGCCTGGGAGGAGCGAGCGAGTAGTGTTCCGGCGAGACGCGCATGCAGGTCTAGAAATGCAAGACTAAGAGTTCTATCGTCTTTGTTCCCTTAGAGTTACCGACAATTCGTACAGTATCAGGTACAAATTGTGAGTCGTCTCACTGTGAGATTGTCTCAATGGGCAAAACATCTCGCCCCAGTCGTATTTTGCATCCTAAACTTTGGGCGCTGGCGGTAGGAGATCGCGAGCAACAACGGGGTCGTTGAAGCCTGAAGTCTTGTGGGAGCCATCGCAAAACGGTTTGTTGGCGGAATGGCCGCAACGGCAGAGGCCGATGGAAGTGCGTCCAGCCAGACCAAAGGGCCGACCGGTGGGGTCGACAATTTCGAAGTCCCCCTCCACGCGAATTGAACCGTTGTTGTTGATAGTGATCTTGGTTGCAGCCATTCAGGCCTCCGAGAAGATAAAAGCGCGTCCGACAATTGTCGCCGAACGCGCCTCTTAGACTACGCAGTGTTTGCCGGGAACTCAAGGACGCGGGAAGCGGCTCAGACTTTTAGTACTCAATACTTGGGCATGCTGGGATCGACTTCCTCCGACCAAGCGAGGATTCCGCCCTTGAGATTAAGAATTTTGCGGAAACCAGCTTTGCGCAAGAAATCGACGGCCTCCGCCGAGCGTTTGCCGCTTCGGCAGTGCGCCACGATTTCGCGCGAAGAATCCAGTTCGTGAACGCGGCGCGGCAGCTCGCCGAGCGGAATCAAATGGCCGTTTAGATTGCAAATTTGGAATTCGTGCGGTTCGCGGACATCCAGGATAAAAAGATCATCGCCGCGGTCGAGACGCGATTTTAGCTGGCGCGGCGTGATCTCTGGGACTTGCACATCGGGGGCGGGAGCTTCTTCGCCGCGCACGCCGCAGAATTCGTAGTAGTCGATGAGTTTGTTAATGGTGCGATGCTCGCCGCACATGGGGCAGTGGGGATTTTTGCGGAGCTTAAGTTCTCGGAATTTCATTCCAAGCGCATCAAAGAGCAGCAAACGGCCGACAAGATTCTCGCCGCGCCCCAGGATCAACTTGATCGTTTCCATGGCCTGGATCGAGCCGACGATGCCCGGCAGAACACCCAGCACGCCTCCCTCAGCGCACGACGGCACGAGTCCTGGCGGAGGCGGTTCCGGATACAAGCAGCGATAGCACGGTCCATCGGGCATTCCGAACACCGTGGCTTGCCCTTCAAACCGAAAGATCGAGCCGTAAACGTTTGGTTTGCCAAGAAGGATGCAGGCATCGTTGACCAAATAGCGCGTCGGAAAATTATCAGTGCCATCGACGATGACGTCGAAATCCTTGAAAAGCTCGAGCGCGTTTTCGCTGGTGAGTTTTGTTTCGAAGGTATCGATCTGAAT